>CAGP01000075.1 GCA_000263275.1 Helicobacter bizzozeronii CCUG 35545
CCTTTGGAATAGGGAATGTAAGACTCCAAACGGAGCTATCCTGCTTGAAGCCGCGATCTCCACTAAAGCTAGAATCCCCTAACTTTAGTTATGGGAGAGTATGTCAAAAAAGGCAAACGATGGTTTTGAAAAAGATAATAATGATCGGTGGTCTGTGTGCATGCGTCTATCTGTCTAGCTTGAGTGCTGAAGATAATGGATTATATGTGCAAGGGGGGTTTGAGTATTCTAATTTCTCTGGAAAACAGATAAAAAGCGAGACATCTTATACCTTCCCAAAGGATGGGCAACCTTGTTTTGTTGGGAATGGCCAGCCCTTACCCGGATCCTCCACAATGTGTATTTATAAGGGCTCTGCTAATATATACGCCTACAATGGCAATCTTTATGGGGCAGATATCCAGTTTGGCTATAAGCAATTCTTTGGCAATAGCAAGCACTTTGGGTTGCGCTACTATGGCATGTTTAGCGGGCAGGGAGGGGTTTTTAGTTCCATTAATGGGAATATTGTCAATCAACTCTCTGCCAATCTTTTTTACGGCGTGGGGATTGATGCCCTTTTCAACTTCTATGAAAGGGATAAACGCACTTTTGGGCTCTTTGCGGGTGTGATGGTTGGGGGGAGTTCTTGGCTTATGGGTAAAAGCACCACTCCGGATAATTGCCAATGGACTACGACCAATCCTAATAATAAAACGCAAACTTGCTCAACCATGAATCAGTACTACGCCCAACAAGCCCAAGATATCAATAACCCTAAAAATGATATGGGGGCAACAGCTAAATTCTCGCCTACCTTTGTGCAATTCATTTTCAATGTGGGCTTGCGGACTAATTTGACCAAGCATCAAGGCTTTGAATTTGGTGTGCGTATCCCCACTATTGATGACCCTTACTTGAGCATAAAAAGCACAAAAAATGATGGCAACGCTCTTGGTGGTGGCACTGGCTCCACAAAAACTTTTGCCTTTAGACGCAATGTGTCCCTCTATTGGAACTATGTTATCAATTTCTAAGAATCTTTATATGTTTTGACTCATCTGCTAGTGTCTGTCCAGCAAAGTCCTAGAGAGAAACACAAATGCGGTGTTTGCTAAGGAATTTTTTTATTGGTGGGGCACTAGAATTAGTAAAAAGTCTAGGAGTAAAACATGGCAGGTTTCCAATCCCCTGTTAGCATTAATGAGGCGATGCAAAAGATTAAAAGTAGAGAGTATCTGATTCCCGCATTCCAAAGAGAGTATGTTTGGGGGCCTGAGCAAGTAGCTAGACTATTTGACTCCTTAATGCGTGGTTACCCCATTAGCTCGATGCTCTTTTGGGAAGTCAAGGATGAGAGCAAGAAATCTTGGAAGTTTTATGACTTTTTGCAACATTTTAGACCCGTGCATAAAGTCCATAACCAACATTTTGAAACCGCGGGGCACAAGGATTTTTACGCCATTTTGGACGGGCAACAAAGACTCACTTCTCTTTACTTAGGACTATTTGGGCGTTACGACATCCACAAACGCAACAAGAAATGGACAAATGAAGATAAAAACTTCACCAGTAACTATTTGTATTTTAATCTCACCCAAAGCAGACCCACACAGCTTTCTGATGTGGAATATGAATTTTTGTGGCTCGAGCGTGATAAAACGCAACCCATGTTTGTGGATGAACACGGACAAAAATGGTTCAGATGTGGGGCGATCTATGATTTTAAAAACTTGGATGAGGTCTTAGATTTTGCAATAGAGCAAGGGCTTAATAAAGAGGAACGCAAACGGCTATTGGATTTCTTCACCTTGATTTTTAACACGCCCGACCAATCCAAGATTAATTTTTATTTGGAGACAGATCAAGACCCAGAAAAAGCGGTGAATATCTTTATCCGCATCAATTCTGGAGGAACAGCGTTGGGGTATGCTGACATTCTCTTCAGTGTTGCCATTGCCAATTGGAAAGAGATCGATGCACGGACAGAAATCCATGATTTAGTGGATCAGATCAAGAATAGAGGTTTTAATGCCAGCAAGGATTTGATTTTAAAGGGCTTTTTATTTTTGTTCCACAATGACATCCGCTACCAGATCAAGAGTTTTGACAGCGGTTTTTATCCAAAGGGTCGAGCAAAAATGGAAAGCGATTAAAGTTGCCTTTTTTGGAAACATTTGAGTTGCTCGAAAGTTTTGGTTTGAGTGGGGAAACACTTGGGGCGCATAATTTAGCCTTGCCCCTTGTTTATTACATTTACCACCAAAATTTGAGCGATCAAATTGTCCATTCCATAGGGCAGCAGGATAACAGAGCCTCCATGAAGACTTGGGTTTTACGCGCCATTGTGTTTAAACCTTTAGGGGCGAGTAGCGACACAACCTTATCTAACATGCGCAGGGCTTTCATTAAAGAATTTAATGCCCAAAGTGGTGTGTATTTTGACCAAGCAAACATGCCCTTCCCCCAAAAAGCCATCGAAATAGAGGGCAAATACCACCAAAATGTGGATTCAGAGTTTTTAGAGAATAATGTCTTGTTTGTGCGTTTTAAAGACCCTAAAGTCTTTGCTCTGCTCGCCTTGCTCTACCCTAACCTAGACTACAAGAACAACAACTTCCACAAAGACCATTTACACCCCCAAAGTGCCTATGCAAAATACCAAAAGCTCTCTGAGCAAGGGGATTTTAAGCCCTTTGAAATTTATGACTCCCTTGTGAATCTCCAAATGTTGGATGAGCATGAAAACACATCTAAGAACGCCAAATCTTTAGAGCAATGGGTCGATGAGAATTGCGGGGGTGATAGAGAGGGCTTTTTACAAAGGCATTTGATCCCCAATACAGATTTATCGCTGGAAAATTTTGGTGGTTTTATAGAGGACAGAAGGCAGCTTTTAGAAGACAAATTTATGGAAATCCTCAACAAGTAATTGCCCTTAAAATCGATAAGGATTTAAGCCCAGACTGGCACAGGAGTAACAAAATGCCCAATCAGATGATTAAGCGCTACTTCCCCAAGACAAATGCCGCACTCAAAGCACTTGTAAAAGATGAGAATGTGCATTTAGGCGAGATTGATGTGCGTGGGGTCGAGGATATGAGTTTTGTGTTTTCCAACCATGGGTTTGATGGGGATGGTGACATTAATTTCAACACAGATTTTGAACGCCAAAACTTCAGAGGCTTGGAGACTTGGGATGTCAGCCATGTCAAAAATATGGCGGGGATGTTCTGTGGCTTGGGATACTTTAACCATGACATCTCAAATTGGGATGTATCCAGTGTTACCAATATGCATTCGATGTTCCGTGTGTGTATCTACTTCAACCAGCCTTTGGAAAAGTGGGATGTGTCCAGTGTTGCGGACATGCGTTGCATGTTCCGTGCTTGTAAAGAGTTTAACCAGCCCTTGAATGCTTGGGATGTGTCGGGGGTTGTGCAAATGGAGTCTATGTTTGCTCTTTGTGATAACTTCAACCAACCCTTAAATGATTGGGATGTGTCCAAAGTTACGAACATGCATGCGATGTTCTCTGAGTGCCACAGCTTCAACCAGCCTTTGGAAAAGTGGGATGTGTCTAAGGTTACAAACATGCATAAGATGTTTTTGGGGTGTTTGGAATTTAACCAGTCTTTAGAAAATTGGGATGTGTCTGGTGTTGGTGAAATGATGGACATGTTTTCTGGTTGTGATGTGCTTGAAAAATTGCCAAAATGGTATCTTAAAAACAAGGGAGAGAAAGACTGATTGCCCATAAGGGCAAACCAAAAGGGTTATTCTCCAGCTATGATCTGACTAAAACAATAACCCGCCTCTTAAGAGAGGACTCTTCTATAAATCTCTGGATGCGTGCTTTTAAAACGGCGGTGGAACCAAAAACCAACTCTCAGGGTGTTTTCTAATAATCTGCTCGCTCAAAGTGGCTTGCGCTTGGGTGGCTTCTAAAATATCGGCTTGTGCGTCCTCAGTATTCTTGGCTCTAATGGGGGGGTAGTAGGTGGCTGTAAAATGGCTATAGTCTTCGTTAAAATCGATAATCACCGCTACGATGTCAATGTTATAACGCCTGGAGAGAATCGAGGCGATGGTGGTATGCGTAACCTCTTGTCCAAAGAATTGCACCACCACGCCCTCTTTGGGTGAGATATTTTGATCGATTAAGATTCCCACCAAGCCCTTACCTTGATTGTAAATTTTCAAGAGTTCTTTAAACGCCCCGATTTTATTGATGAATTTGACTCCAAAAGCTTCACGCCTTTTAATAATCATGTTGTTAATGGGGGCAAATTTGGTCAAACGCCCCAGACAGCCCCGTGCGTAGTGGCTATAATACTGCGCTAAAGAAGTCCCCACCGCTTCCCAGTAGCCAAAGTGCATCCCCATCACCACCGCCTGCCCGTTTTGCGCTAGGGAATCCAAAACATTTTGTTGATCAATGAGGGTAAAGCGCGCATCGTATTGAATCTTGGGCAAGAAGATCACCCGCACGCTCTCTAGGATAATGAAGGCAAAATTGCAATAAGCGCGCTTGATAATGGCTTGTTTTTCTGCCTCGCTCTTGCTATCCCCAAAGGCAAAATCTAAATTAGCCTTAGCATCAAAATAACGCCGTTTATCTAGCTTAAACATCGCAAAGCCCAAGCCCCGTACACAGCCCACAAAGCATTTATGGGGCATTTTGGCTAAAACCCAGCCCAAAGCATTAACCGACCACTCCACAATGTAGATACAAAAAAATACGCCACTCTCTAAGCAAGCCTTCTCTTAACATGATGACCTTTCTAATACCTGCAAAATCGCCTCTTTGATCGCAAGGGGGGGGATGTTTTGGATGGAAAAATCCTTTTTGTGGTAATTGGCTTGTGGGTTGCCACACAAAGAGATATGCCGTTCACCTTCCAAGCTAAAACGCTTGGGGGGGGTGTTGCCATAAAGTGTTACAGAGGGGGTTTTAAGCGCCCAAGCCAAATGCACGATGCCCGTATCCCCGCCCACCACCACGCTAACCAAAGAAACTAGGGTTTTGACCTGTTCTAAATCCATGTGGGGGAGTAAGATCGTGGGCAGGTGGGGGCTTAGGGTTTGGTGGAGCTTGTGGGCATTTTGGGGGTGGGCATGCCATAAAATCGCCACGCTTAGGTTACAATCTTTCAAAGAAAGTCCCAATTCATAGAAACGATCTAAGGGGTAGGTTTTGGCAGGCTTGGAGCTTTCCAGCACAAATAAAACGCAGGGTTTGTCCCCTAGCTCTTGGGTAATGGGGGGGCAAAAAAAAGGCTAGGTGGCGCTCATTGAGGGTTTGCTCCCAAGTTTGGGGGGGGTAGATCACGCTTAAGCCCTCTTGTAATACCTGTTGGTTGCGTTTTAAAATGTGCTCTTGGTAGGGGATTGCCACCTTATGGGTGTAAAAGAGGCTAGCAATGGGTTCTCTAATGGAGCGCGCATCAAAGCCCACAAAGCGTTTTGGGGATTTCTTAGCCAAAAAAAAGCCCAATGAGAGCAGATTTGAGTAAGCCCTGCATGTCAATGATGAGATCAAAAAGCCCCAAATGGCGCAGACCCCGATAAAACTTCCCAATGGCAAGGGGGTTTTTAGAACGCAGGGTTTTTTTATAGGGCAGGGCGTGCAAGACATCAATGTAGGGGCAGTGTTTGAGCAAGGGGGCAAAGGCTTCATCAATCAACCAATGAATCCGTGCCTCTGGGTAATGTTCCTTGATAAAGGGCAAAAAAACCGCACTCACCACCACATCGCCCAACGCTGAAAGCCTAATGATGGCAATGTTCATGCAAATTCAATGCTTAGGGGGATGGGCTGGGCAAGCTTGGTAACCGCCTCTTGGCAGAGATAAAAATTTTTGGGGCTTTTGATATTGAGGGTTTTATTCTTGAGGCTATATTGCGTGTCTTTGGGGACACCAATTAAGCACAAGGCTTCGGCTAACCCTAAGATGAAACTCAGCCACTGCAAGGTTAAGATCGGGGGCATGATGGAATTGATATGGGCAATATTGCTGTCTTTGGGGATTTTTTTATGGCTAAATTGCACGAGCAAGCAGATAATGGCGCGATCTTGGTGTGAGAATCCATAGCTCAAAGAGTGCAGACTCAAATAAGCTCCGTGTTTGTGGGCATCATAAAAGTTTAAAACCTTGCCAATGCTGGAGAGTTGCCCAGCGATCTTAAGGTGGTAGAGGTATTTATCCCCAATGCCATGCAGGGGTTTTAAGACCTCAAAGAGTTTGCTACACGCCTTTTTAACCTCTTGGCTGTGTTTGGAGTGGGGCAAAAAGCGATCCAGCAAGGACAAGATCGAGGGGTTGATGTTATTGGGGAAGGTGTGGTTGTGGTTTCTGAGCATGTCGCTCAAAAACACGCCCTCACGCACGCCCACCCCGCTGGTTACCACCATTTGGGCGTTAAAATGCTCCAAGAGCATGGTAAAAATGAGAGTCCCGCTCCTGATGGTGTCTTGGCGATCCGCACTCACGCCCAAGCCCTCTAAATCCTCCTCGGGGGTGTGGATGATCTCTTGCATCAAAGCCCAATTTTGCTTAACGCCCATCTCAAAGCCATGGATAACATCGATGGGGTAGTTATTGTGCTGCATCACCACCTTAGCCAAAGCGCGGATCGTGCCCCCCACGCCAAAAATATGGGTGGTCTTAAAATGGGCGGGGATTTTTTGCATCTCCTCTCTAATAAAGTCCTTAGCCAAACTGGCTTTGAGGTGCTTGTCAAAAAAGAGTTCTTTTAAGCGAATCGTGCCTAGATTAAGCGAGATCAAATCTCTAATCTTGCCATTTTCAATCAAGGCGCATTCGGTGCTCCCCCCGCCAATATCAATGGTGATCCCATCTTTGTGGTGCAATAAATTGGCACACGCCACGCCCCCATAAAAGGCTTCCTTATAGCCATCAATTACCTTCACTTGCAGATCACACAAGCGTTTCACCAAAGCGACAAATTCCTTAGAATTGGGTGCATCGCGCACCGCACTGGTCGCCACACAGAGGATTTTACGACTCTTGTATTTTTGGGCGATCTCTTTAAATTCATTAAGAGCCTTTAATGCCCGCTTCATGGGGGCTTTTTGTAACTCTCCCTTATGCCCGTAAGTGCCTTGTGAAATCCGCACCTTAGATTTGATCTCATAGAGCAAATAAAATCCAAATTGGCTGGTTTTTTTGAAAATTGCCATGCGCACCGAGTTAGACCCGATGTCAATGACAGCCGTGATCTTTGCCATGGCTAATTTTCGTCTTGCAGAGCCTGGTATTTTTGTTGGAGTTCTTCGGGGCTTTCTGTGTTATGGGGGTCGGGCACGATCGCATCTACTGGGCAGACACTCACGCAACCGGGTTCATCGCTATAACCCACGCATTCGGTGCAACGATCGGGGTCAATGCTGTAAATCGGGTCATTTTCATCAATGGCTTCTGTGGGGCACTCCTCACGGCACGCATCGCACGCGATACACTCTTGGCTGACTAATAAAGACACGCTTTACCTTTGTAAGATTTTGATAAGGGTTTTTACCCAAACCTTGCTAAAATTTTCATGAAAATACGCTTGGAGATTACTTATAGTTTTTGTGCGTGCCCTTGCCCAATTGGCTCTTAAGCGTGTTTTTTGCTATAATGTAAGTTTATCTTAGCAGAGGATGGTGCATGGGGGCAGATATTTTAGATAAAATCCATGAAAAGGTCGATGATTTACTGGTCAAACTCGCTCTCTTAGAGGAGGAAAACAAAGAATTACAGCTTAAAAACGCCACGCTGGCGACCCAAAATGAGGAAAAAGATCGCCAACTCAACGCGCTCTATGAAGAAATTGCCGCCAAAGATAAGGGCTTACAAGAACTTTATGACAAAATCCTCAAAGTCATTGATGTATGACAGATTCTAAATTTGGCGAAGTGATTGAGATCTCCATAGCCGGGAGGCGTTACAAAATCACCCTAGATGATCGTTGTAGCCAAGAAACACTAGAGGAGATCAAGCTAAACTTCCATAACAAGGAGATCGAGCCTATCGAGCTCTTTAAAGCCCATATCAAAAAAATCCAAGAGATCGCCCGCTTGAATGCCAAGTTGCAAGAACTCCTAAACAAAATCCCCTAATTTACTTGACACCCCCCATGTCACTCACTTTCCCCCACATGAGGCGGTATTTGCGTTTCATAAACTCCACTTCCTCACGCACTTTGGCTAATTCCTCTTGCAAAACCGCAATCGTCTTTTTGTCCTCCTCATAGACCTCCTGCATGTCAATCACCGCATCTTTTAAAAACATGTTTTCATTTTTATAAGCGTTGATGGTTTCATCTTTAGCCCCCACCACCTTATCATGCAAGCCTAAAATGGTGTTGATAGTTTTTTCCACAAACACGGGGTCTAAATTGTTATTCATGCTTTCTAGCAAGGCAGGATAACCTGCTTTAGCCGCTGGAGTCACATTCTTGCCCACCATGCGTTTAGCCAGAGCTTGGGCGGCACTATGCAAATCCACCCAAATGTGTTCCTCATCATGCTTGCTTACAATGCTCTGTTCTTCAATGAGGGCTAAGACCCGCTCTTTGGGCAGTTTAGAAATCTCTAAAAACTCTTCTAGTTGAATCCAAGTGTTTTCTTCTGGTAGTTCCATATCAACCTCCGCGCAATGTTTTGATCGCCCTTTTGAGGCTCTCAACCAAGTAATCTATATCTTCTAAAGTATGGCTATAATGCAAACTCACACGCAACCAACCCGGTTTTTTCCCTCTCTCTTGCAAGGCTCTAAAACTGCTATCCTCAAGCCCCAAGAGATCATGCCCATAAGGTCCGGCACAACTACACCCCGCCCTTGTTTCAATGCCATAATCATAGCTGAGTAATTGCGCCAACGCATAGCAAGACACCCCGCTTGCATTGAAAGCCACATTGGCTAGCCTTTGGGCTTGCAAATTGCCATAAATGCTAATAGCCGGAATCTGTTTCAAGGCATGTATAAAGACTTTAGAGAGCATGCTTTCGCGTGCTTTGATATAGGCTAGTCCTAACTCATTGCGTAATTGCAAAGCCAAAGCCGCCCTTAAAAGCTGGGTTAGACCATAAGTGCCAAACTCTTCTCTTAAATCCACCGCATCGATGTATTCCTGATTGCTCCGACTCACATACTTGACCACCCCGCCCCCACTAAAGCTGGGGGGTAATTGCGTGTCGATGAGATTCTTTTTGATCCCCAAAAGCCCACAAGCCCCCACCCCGCCTAAAAATTTATGGGCGGCTACAAAGCACGCATCAAATTTCAAATCCCCCAAATTCTGGTGGGGCGCAAAAGCGGCCAAATCAAAGGCTAGAGTTGCCTTGTATTGTTGGCAAAGTTTAGAGATGGACTCATAGGGGACAACAAGCCCGGTTACATTGGAAGCAGCCCCGATAGAAACAATGGGGGTTTTGGCATGCTTTAAGGCTTCTTGCAAAGCCTGCTCTAAAGATGGCACATCAAATAAGCCCGCATCATTGAGTGGCAAGCGCACCACCTCGCACAAACCCTCCCGCCAACTGATTTCATTAGAATGGTGCTCAAAGGGACCGATGATCACTTGTGGCAAGTCTGAGTCTTGTATTTGGAGCAAGTGCCTAGCCTTAGGGGGGATATAAACCCCCAAAATTTCTTGAAAACGCTTGATGGCATGGCTTGCCCCAAAACCACTCGTTAAGATCACAAAGTCCTCCCCTAGCCCCAAATTCTTTTTTAATGCTCTGCTTGCTGTGCAAATACACCTCTTGCATCCAATCTGCATGCTTGGAACACCCCGAGTGGGCGTTGGCATAAAAGGGTAAGAGCTTGGCTAGGCGTTTTTCAATCAGGGTGCTAGCCAGCCCTGAAGCCGTCCAATCAAAGTAATGCACGCCCTTTTTGAGCACCACGCTGGATCGGATTTGGGTAAGTTGTTCTTGCTTGCTGGTGGGGGCTAAAAGGGGCGCAAAGATCGAGTCTAAAAACCTTTGGCTGGACTTAGGGGTCTTTAAAAGAGTTTGGGCCATGTGAGCTTGGCTCCCCCTAAGATATGGAAATGTAAATGGGGCACTTCTTGCCCGCCATCTGCGCCAATATTGGTAATAAGGCGGTACCCGCTCTCTTTGATCCCCAATTTGGCGACCACCTCCAAGATAAACGCGCTCATGCTAGCCATCAGCTCTGGGGTGGTGGCGTTGAAATCCTTCACGCCCACTTTGGGGATCACCAACACATGGACCGGAGCTTTGGGGTTGATGTCCTCAAAGGCTAAAAACGCCTCATTTTCCAACACTTTTTGGCAAGGAATCTCCCCTGCTATGATCTTTTCAAATACATTTTTGGCCACGCAAAACCTTTTTTATTAATTTGCCTTATTATAGCTGAAACTAGCGGATTTGATAAGCCCTAGATTTAAAACCGCTGGCTAAGGCAAAGGCACGATGGACAAAATTGTTTAATTCAGTGCAAAACGAATGGGCACATCGGGGAGTCGTTCATCATTGGGGTAATCTAACCCGGCAATATCCCCGCAAGTTTCGCGCAAGGGCAAATTTGGGGGGGACTAAATCCCGCCTCAAATAGCTCACTTCAAAGACATTGCAAAAGAAGCGTTCTTGGATGTAGAAAAAATGCGTGCAACAATTATTGTAGTGTAGATGGATGGGCTGAAACGCTTGGTGGAATTTTTCCAAGATGGCGAGGTGTTGCTGGGTTTGTTTGAGTTTGCGCGGATCGCACCAGTGGAACTCAATGATGATTTGTGCAAAATATTTCTCTAAGACACTAAAATCCAATTTTTCAAAAATATCCCATTCAGCCCCCTCAATGTCAATTTGTAAAATATTGTGCAAGCTGGGATCAAAGCTGTGATCTTGCATGATTTGCTCTAGCGTGGTGGTTTGGTGATCACTTTGTGTGCCCACAAACTTTTTGTGGAAAAGGATATTAGGGTGCACATAGGGACCTTGATCAATGCTGGCATCATATTGGAGGACCAAGTAACCCATGTTGGCCATCTCTAAATCCCAAGGGGATGATTCGCTCACCCCTAGCGAAATAGCCTTGGGTTGCTTCTCAGAATTGGGGGGGGGGGGACATCACATACCCGCCATCACCCTGAGTGGCGATGCGGATCAAATTAGACATGGCAACCGGGCGCACTAAATTTAAATACGCGTCCATCATCTCCACGCAACTAGGACGCAAATCAATCACGACTCGTGTTTTTGCATGCACGCCATCACTATTAATGAGGGCGGTGTGGAGCAAGACACGATCCTCAGGATGGCGCACACAACTTGCGATCATATGGCTCACTGACATTTTATATTCGAAATACTCGAGCCTGCGCTCTACACTCCCCAATAGCTTTTGTTTAAACCACTTTAAAGACTGCTGGATGCGCGCCAACAAACCACTAACCTCACTCATCTATTCTCCTATTTGAACTTCTAAAAGGATTTATAGCAAAACTAACCTAATTTTCCCAGCTATAGGTGCAAAACCCTAAAACCGGTAGCTCAAATACGCCGTTACTGAACGCCCCGGGCCTGGTTCTCTGCCCGTAGGGCTGGTCTCTAAGCCTCTAAAGTAGTATGGCATCCCCAAGATATTATTGACCTGCAAGCTCCCCACAATTTTATGCCGCCCGCTCTCCCAAAAGATTTGGCTTAACTGGATATTCCAAATCCAATACCAAGGCAAGAGCCCCACACTATTACAACCATAAGACACGCCCTCTGCTTGGTGGGGATGGGTGGGGAAACAAGTGGTCTTTGATTGGGATTGGTTGAGCATAGAAGAATAAGCAGGGCTATAAAAATAACTGCTCAAACCCAAAGTGGTTTTTTTGTAGGTGTAGCGCATATCCAAAATGAATTGGTGCGGGCTGACATAGGGTAATTGCTTGCCCTTGAGATCAAAAGAGGATGAAAACCCTTCAAGACTACCCCACACATGACTACTCACAAGCGCATTAATGTAGGTATAAGCCAAATGCAACTGCAGGCCTCTAATAGGGGCGTAGTCAAGTTCTAATTCCAAGCCCTGAGAGCGGGCGTTAATGGGTTGGTTACTCCCCCAAGCGTAGTAATTGTGGGCAAAAATAAGAAAATAGGTGGCATTGAGGCTGAGTTGGTTTTGATAGGCATAGCGTGAGCCGATCTCAATTTGATTAAAAATCTGGGTGCTTGGGCTGAAGGGTTCGACCATACGCTCTTGTGGCGGGATAAAACTACGGCGGTAATTGGCATATAAGAGCCAATCTGTTAAGGGCTTATAACCGATATTAAATGCCGGACTCCACACACTTTGGTGTATTTTGTAGATGGTGTCTTTTGGTGCAAGTTGGTCATTTAAAAAGGTGTAGCGCAATCCGGGGGCTAGGGTGAGTTTGCCTTGCAAAAACTCCATTTTATCGCTCACATAAGCACCCAGATAGCGATCCAATAATTCAGGGTTATTGCTCAGTGTGGGGTTTTGGGCGCACTGCTTGTTTTTAAAGGCGTGGCAAATAGATTGAGTTAGCTTGATGTCATTCATCATCAAGCGCATGCCCACTTGCAGGGTTTGCTGGAGCTTTTTACTAGAGATGTTTAAATGCAGGTTAGGTTCTAGGGCATTGAGCGTGAAATACCCCTTGCGTTGGGTGGTGAAAAACCCCGCATAATTGTCATTTGTATAAACAAGCCCTCTAGCCGGGTTGCTATTGGCATTTAAATAATTAGAATCCCATTGGAAGGCGCTTTGCATTTTATGCCCAAAGTAGGTGAGGCTAAAATCCCCATTTATCTTGCCCTTAAAAGAACTTTGATAAATCGCACTCCAGCGCATCGCCTCCGCACTCTTGGTGTTATAGGGGCGATCGTTTTGGAAATAGTTTTGGGCGTAAGCCTGTGGACTCAAAGACCCCGGATCGTGTAAAGAAAATTTATAATATTGGAAAGAAGCCGTGAGTTTGTTATCAGGGTTGATCTGGTAAATCCCATCAAATAAATAATTTTGAATCGTTGTGGGGCTGTGGTATCTAAAACCCTGCCCGGTTATGAAATTGGCTTGCGCTTGCACCCCCACAAACCGGTTAAACATGCCCCCCGATCGCAAATAAGTGTTGTATAAAAAGCTATTGCCCACATTTTTACTAAAAGAAAAAGGCGAGATGAAATTTTTTAGCGAACGCTCCCAAAAGGTTACCCGCTGGGTGATTTGGTTAGTCCATTCTTTTGCAATGGGTTTAGTGCTAATATTGATCACGCCCCCAAAGGCATTGGGGCCATATTGCACACCCTGCCCCCCCTTGATCACGCTGATTTGATCGCCCATCTGCAAAGTCGCGGGGAAAATAAAAAGCCCGATGAGTCCATAGGGTGCGGCCTCTAGGGGGATATGATTGAGCAAGACAAGTCCGCCACGCCCATACCCCCCACCCAAACCCCGCATGGAAAAACTGGGCATCGCCCCCACACCTGTGGCGTTAAAAACACGCACCCCCGGGACATTTTGCAAGGCTTGCTCTAGGGTTTGATTAGCTTGCAAGGTGAGTTGGGGGTTAGAAATTAAAGTATAACTGCCTAAGTGATCCTTAACTTCTAAAGCGTGCCCATCTAGGGGTGCTTTGTGGCGTATCTGCGTGCGCTGTTTGGATTTTGAGGCGTGCAAGCCACACACGACAAAACAAGCAACACCAACCAAAACAGCCTTTTTCATCTTCTCCTAGGGGTTTTAATATGGCACGATTATAGCAAAACAAAAACACAATCTATCTAGGCGTGTTGGTTGGGTTTTACAACTAAAACCCCTAGCAGAAACTAGGGCTAGCTTGTGCGCTAGCCTTGTGGTTTGAGGTTGGGGTTAGGTGCTAGAGTTTGGTATTATAAACTAGCACATTATCCGATTACAACATGAGTTCTGACAATCCCCTCAGCATTCACTTTTTTATAGCGGTTATCATAGGGCTTTGCAAATATTCTAAGATCGCTATGGACAAGATGAAAGAGACCATCAAAATAATTACGATTTTTTCCAGCACTCTCTGCAAACCAAGCGTTTGGGCGGACTAAAGCATCGGCAATTTCATAGACTTTACTTTTGGCAAGCTCTAGGAAGTGTTGGTAACGCTCAATTTCCCCTAAACCAATACGCATATTGATTGCCCTTGCCAAACTTAAGCTGTATAAAAAGCTTAGAAACACTCTGTGGTGTCTGCAATGCAAGGCGACAAATTCCTGCAATTTCAGGCATTCCATGAGTCTATCCATAAGCTCTATAGACTGCTCGACTGCTAACTCAAAATCCTCTAAGCCATCTCTACCCTCGTAAGGTAGGTCATCGGTTGAAGGGCTCAAGCCCCTAGCGCATTTGCCACTGCCTAACTTCGCCCCTTGTTAAGGTAGGCGTTGCACTGCTCCTCTCTTTCTTCCGTTGTTGCTCTGCCTAGCATACTTGTATTAAAAAAACGAGCCAAATAGCTATACCCGTCCGCATAACCCAAATCGATAGCTTTTTGAAAAAAGGGGATACTCTCTTGGTTGTCAAAGCCCGCAACTTCTTTAAACGCCAAACCTAAAAGTGCGCGAGCCTCCCCATCGCCCCTCTCAGCTTGGGGTTTTAAAAGCCTAATGGCTTGGTTGTAATACTCCTTTGCCCTATCCTCATCCTCGTATTGAAACATTTCCCCTAGTGCAAAATACCCCCTCCCCTCGCCTAAGCTGACCGCTTTTTCAAAGAGCTCTTTAGCCTTTTGCTCACAACCAAAAACGCTTTTATCTTTAAAGACTTGGCAAGCCTTGAGGATTTCTAAATAATCCTCACTTTCTACATCGTCATTCAAAGGCTTAAGCGCATTAATCACCTCTTGCCCGCTAATCACCTCCCCACTCCCATACTCCAGTATTTGCGTGTCCCCATTTTCCATATACAGCTTGCCCAGTTCCACCATTGCCCCCACTGAGCCTAACTCAATCGCCTTTTCAAAACAACGCATAGCGACATGGTTATCCGGGTATAAAACGATGCCCTCCACTGCCATTTTGCCTAACTCTAGCCAAGCTCCAGCACTCCCCAAGTCTTTAGCCTTCATGTAATCTTGAAAAGCTTGCAGGGTGTTAGACCCATATTTCCATAAGGGTTTGACTTGCGGGGTGTTATCACCGGGCGTAGATTCAGTCTGTGAGGTTTTGGGGGTTTCTTGGCTAGGGTTTGGAGGTGTGTTTTTAAACCAAGATTGGTGGTTTTGGAGAGCTTCTAATAACATCTCTAAATCCTCCAAAGATTTAGACAATCTGCCTGCGTTTTCTAAAGTTTGTGTGCCTTCTGTGGCGTGGCTTAGGGCGTTTAAATGGGTGCTTGTTTTGACTTTGAGTTTTTTAAATTGCGCTAGGGCATCTTCTAACTCTGTGTCGTCCTCTGCGTTTTGGTGGTAAGCCTCTTCTAGGGCTTTGTTAAACGCGTTGAATGTGTCTAAGAGTTGGCTAAACTTGGTGCTTAAATCGTTAATTTCCTCTTGGAGGGCATCACCCCCCCCCCCCCCCCAACCATCTTGGGCTAGAGATAAAAACAAGCGATGCGCGCGCTTGGTGGCTTTGAGTTGCTGGGTGAGCTGGTTTAATGTGTTTTGCATAAAGTCTCCTTGTGTCAAAAATAGCGGGTATAATAACATGAAAATAGATTTGATAGCAAGAGGGTTAATGTGCTTTTAGGCATTGATGAGGCGGGGCGGGGGTGTTGGTGTGGTTCGCTATTTGTGGCGGGGGTGGGCTGTGATCAGGCTGTCGCCCATGAATTTGTATCTTTGGGGCTTAAAGAGAGCAAACAACTCAGCAGAGCCAAACGCTTTGAATGGGCTACACGGATAACCCAAGATACACGCATTGCTAGCGTGGTGGTGGCTAAAAGTGCGTTAGAGATCGATAACAAGGGCTTGAGTGTGTGCATGCAAGAGGCGATCACGCAGATTATTCTGGGCTTGAGCACTATTAAGCATGTGCGCCTAGATGGGAACACGCTTTTTAAACTGGAATTTTTGCATTTAGAGAGTTTTGAGGCTATCATTAAGGGCGATGATAAAATCCCCCAAATTGGCATGGCCTCAATCTTGGCTAAGGCACATAAGGATCAAGAGATGCTAGCCCTAGATGAACTCTACCCAAAGTATGGCTTTGCCAAACATTGTGGCTATGGCACGCGCGCACACGCCCTAGCCATCACCCAGCATGGATTGATTAAAGAGCACCGCAAGAGTTTTAAATTTGGTCCCTAACCCCCGCCCCGCTTTGTTAGGGTAAAAATGTTAAAATGCTTTTTCTAATCTAATTAAAGTAGGTGGTTATGGGAAGAGCGCATAAAGGCAGGCTGTTTTTATTAGAAGATGATCCCCTCTTGCACCACATGGTGGCAGAATTTTTAGAGCAAAGCGGTTTTGAGGTGCGTGGGGCTTATGATGGCGATCGGGCTTTGGAGATTTTAAATCAAGAAGTTTTTGATCTGTGGTTGCTAGATATTCAGGTGCCCGGGCTGGACAGCTTTGAGGCCTTGCAAATCTTGCGCCAGTCCCACATTAACACGCCCGCAATCTTTATTAGCGTGCTCAAAGACATGGCTTCTTTAAAAAAAGGCTTTTCATCTAGGGGCTAGCGACTACCTCAAAAAGCCCTTTGATTTGGAAGAGTTGCTGATTCGCATTGAACGGCTTTTAATCGTCCAAAAGGTCGCAATTAATGCGGATTGTTTTTACGAACAGGGGCACTTGGTGCGCCAAGATCAAAGTTTTATTTTGAGCGCCAAAGAAAAGCAACTTTTAGAATTTTTCTTGCACCACAAAAACCAAATCCTCCCTAACGACCAAATTATCGCCAATGTTTGGAGCTATGAGGGCAGTGTGGATCATTCCACCCTGCGCACCCACATTAAAAACCTACGCAAATTATTAGGCAAGGAGCATATCCAAAATATCAAGGGCTTGGGCTATTGTTTTAAGGCATGCGTATGAAACTCAATACTTACGAAAAGCAATCGCTGAGGAGTTTTTTAGGGCTGTATTTGGGCTCTTCCTTTGTGCTCATGGTGGTGATTGCCCTTTTGTTTGTCGCCTATGCTAAAAACTTGCTCTTGGAGAACACTAAAATACGCCTCCAAGATCAAACAAACAAGATCACCCAAGATGTGATCGAGGCGCACATGCAAGCCATTGATGAGCCCTTTAAGACCCTAGCCCACAAGCATAGCCATGCGCGTTTTGTGCTCTTGGATCGCCATAATCGGGTGCTTTTTAATTACCACTTTGGGAATGCGACCAGCTTGACCTTTTTTTAGCCAAGCGACCCATTTCCCTTCATTTTGGGATAAGAATAATACCTTCTACTTGGTGGATAATAAGACTTTCGGGCATTTGGGCGTGCATTTTGTGATTGTGCAAGAAGATCACACCCGTAATCTCTTTGCCCCGCTTTACAAACAGGTTTTGTTGGTGTTCTTGTGTGCCTTTGTGTGCGTGGGGGGGATTGCCATTTTTCTAGCCCAACTCTTTTTAAAGCCCCTTAAAGATGAGGTGGCGCGCATCGATGCCTTTAGTAAGGATATCGCTCACGAGCTCAACACGCCCATTGCCACGCTCTTAATGGGGGCTAAGGCTTTACTCAAAGTGGAGGATAACCCCAAAACACGGGGGATTTTAATGAGCGCCCAACGCATTTATTATCTTTACCACCAACTTGCCTATATCTTTATGGAGGATTTACGCCATGAAGAAGCGCATTTGCTGGACTTGCAAAGTCTCATTTCTGGGCAAATCACCTCCTTTGAGCAGATGGCAAGTTTTTACAAACTCACTTTAAGCCACGATCTCAAGCCTAAGACCTTAAAAGCATGTGAGGAAGATATCGTAACTTTGGTGGGGAATTTATTGATGAATGCGATCAAGTATAACCAGCCGCATGGATTTGTGCATGTTTGCTTGGATCGCGATTTGATCATCACCAATAGCGGGCGGGCTATCCCCCCCCATAAAATCGAGGAGCTCACACGGCGTTATACCCGTATTGAGGGGCACACACATGGCTATGGGATCGGCTTGGATTTAGTCCGCAGGATTTGTAATCGCTATGGCTTTGCCCTAGAGATCACTAGCACCCCCAGCCCCACCCAACCTAACCAATATGAAAATACTTTTAAAGTGATCTTGGACAAACCCACTCAAGGTTTAAATTAGATCAATGGCTAAAAAGCAATGTCTAGTTCGATACTCCCAATATTATGGCTTTCAGGCTGTTCTCTAAAGGTCTTGCCTATGTTGGTGGCGGTTAAAGAGAGTCTAAAGCCCTTGTAGAGAATGGCCATGCCCCCCTCCACCGCATAGAAGGCATAGGGTAGATGGGTGATCCCCCGCGTTAGGGGGCTATTGCCTTGCACAAAAATATCGATGGGCTGGTAACTCCCACTAGCCCCCACAAAGAAGTAAAAGGAAAAACGATTGCTATAAGGTTGCCCCCCGCTAAAATTTGTGTTGATTTTATTAGGTCCAAAATCAGCGTTGAGGTTATAGCCAAATCTAAAGAGCGCACCCAAACGGGCATGGGTGATGGCATTCCCCAAGGCAATATCCACCCCCGGGATAATATCCATAGAGAAAAAGCGTTTGGTGAGGATGGGGATTTTATAGAGCCACTGGTAGTTGAATTGGAAAATAAATTCGTTGCGGATTTGGTTTTGCCAGCCTTGGAAGGTTTTATCCCCCCAAAGCGTGTGCAACCAAGTTTGGGTTTGCCCAGCAAGAGAACTAGGCCCCACCGTGCCCAAAGAGATGGCGATGCGCTCTAGGGCACGCTTTGTGCGTTGGTAGATCACCAGATCGGCGCGCAAATAACCCGCATACAAATGATCCCCGGGGACAATAAAGCGGGCTTTATAGTTGGTCAAATGGGGGGTGTAAATACTCTGAGCAACCCCGATGCTAAAACGAGTCATCTTGGGGGATTTAAACATGAGGGTAACATAGCGACTCCACGCCATCCATGACTTAGAATAAGCCGCCCCCCAAAAATTATATTCCTTGGAAGTGTAACTAAGTTGATTGCCCGCACTATAGTAAAAATCCCGTGCATACACATAGGCATCGTTTTCAGAGAGTAGATTAATGAATTGCTTTTTATAGGGGACAAGTGTAGTGGGTGTTTCTAGCAACGATCGTGCAGGCAACAAATCCCCACCCACACAACAAAGCAACCAAAGCGTTTTGACAAATCTAGTAAGCCACATCCAATCCTTCCAATTCTTTTAAAAGCTTTTGACACGCACGTTACCCCCCCCCCCCCCGGCCAGGGGCACACACCCGCTCAGTGTTTTAGCAAAAAACGTGGGGATTTTTGGGTTGGTTGTTTGGAGAATATTACTAAATTGTTTGGTTGTGGTCTGCCCCTTGCTAGAGGCTGGGGTTTTGGATAAGAATTGGATTGGGGAAAACAAAAAATGCAATTTTGAAAATGGCTTTTGATTGTAACATCGGTGGCTATTTTAGCAAAATAGGGAACATTTTGAGACAAACCGCCCCCGCCCCCTCCAATCTTTAGGGTCTTTTGTTACTCTTGGTAGCTTATTTCAAGAAAACAAGCACCCAAGCCACACACCCCCCTATCAATCCTCGATCTTGTTGGTTTTGAGGCGTTTTTCATAGATTTTACGCAATTTGCGGATATCTTGTTGCACCTCAAAGACCCCATGCCAGTGGGAGAAGTCCGGACCGCCCATGATTCCGCCTTGTCGCATACGGCGACCCTCATGGTGCCAAAGGTGGTACATGGTGTTTTGGAAATCATCTGCCCACATGTCCTTGCCTAGCAATTTCTTTTTAGCCAACTCCTCTTTCATCTTCACCGCTTCTTTCCAATATTCATTGTAGAGCAAGATATTTTTATCTGCCATGGTGAAGAAGTTATCAATGTGTGTGGAATTATGGCAATCCATACAACCCGCCTTCATTTCCGCACGCGCCGCCTCGGGGCCTTGAGGGTTACCTGCAAGGGGGTTGCCATGCGTGATTTTATTTTCAAATTTGAAAGCATCGCTGGCTGTTTCATACCCCCCAGTTCTAAGCTCGCTTAAGGGCATGAACAAATTCCATTTCAAACGGCGGCTCACATTGTGGGTAACCGCGCTCTTAGAGTTCCCGCTCATATGGCATGTCGCACAGGTGGGGGCTCTAAAATCAGGGACTTTCCAAGTCCCCGGGGCAGCATCAAAATTCCATTTATTGCCCTCAGCATTGAAGATATGCCCGTGCATGGAGTTGTTGTAAATCTCAATATCGGGGTGATCAGGACCTAAGTGGCAACTCGCACATGCCGCTGGCTTTCTGGCTTCCTCTAGGCTGAATTTGTGCGCGCTGTGGCAACTAGCACAATTACCCAAAGACCCATCGGGGAAGGCGGTGCCAATCCCATAGGTGGGCCATGTCTCGGGGGTGGGGCGGCGGTGCTTGTCTAATTTGATGATCGAACCATGGCATTGGGTGCAACCAGTCGCCTCTGGGGCGCGCCCCAAATCTGGATGCCCGCGCCCTTCTACCAAGCGCATTAAATCGCGCATGCTCTCCTTGGCAAATATTTGCACCGCACCTCTAACATGCCCGCTGTGTCTAAACTCATCCACCTCTTTTTCATGGCACTTGGCACAGGTGTTGGTGGAAACAAGCACAGAGATGGGGACTTTAGAACCATGGTGGCCATCCATGGTGAGCATGGGGCTATCTTTAGTAACACTATGGCAATCAATACAGCTCACGCCGGCATGGGCATGGCGACTCATCTTCCAATCGGCTACAATCCCGGGAGTCTCCTTAGCATGGCATTCAATACAGCCCTTAGCCTCAGCCCCCAAGTTTCTAAAAGTCTTTAAGGGCAACTGCACATCCATGGCATTATCCACACTCGTCCCGCCCCCTTTGTGCGGATGGGCAGACAAGCTCCCAAGCACCGCACAAATGACTAAGACTAACGATTGGCATCTTTTACCCACACGCATGGTTATCTCCTATGATTAAGTTTGGCATCTTCACTCCTTTGTTTGGGGTTTTGTTGCTTTTGCGCCCTTAGGATTGGGGATTGTTGCGAGTTCCTCTGGGCTCATCTTTTTCCCACCGACAAGAAACGCATTGGGGTAGGGCTTGTAATTTTCTTTCAAATACTCTTTCAAGTGCAAGCCCAAGTTTTTATGCCCCACTTCATCTAAATGGCACTCCACACATTTTTTTTTGGCTCAATCCATTGAAGTAGTCTCGGTGGGGCAAAAAGGCTTTCATGTTAGAAGAAGTGGCATCCTTGAGATTGGCATGGCAACGCAAACAGCCCGAATCAAAAACATATTCGGTAGCCCGCTTGCGGTTAGCCTCCCAATCGAATTTCTTAGGGTCCTTAAAGGTGTTGCCATAGACATCTTCGATGCCTAAGATGGTTTTGCGGATAAAGTAATTCATCACGTTATTGTGCGGCAAGTGGCAATCCACGCAAGCAGCCTGAAACCCCATGCCATTTTTGCCCCCATGTCTGTCTAAATGATAAGAATTGAGCTCAGGTGTCATGATATGGCAAATCCCACAAAATTTATCATCTCCAGTCCATTCCACCGCCTGCACGGTCAAAATACTCAAAACCACCCCCAACACGCACCCCCCACAAAGATCCAAAATATGAAATATCTCCTGATTCTGAGAGCCTCCAAGACACCCATTGACTTCCCTTGCAGTTTGGAACTATTTTAGGAATTATTACACAGCAAAGCTAACGAAAAAATATCAAGACAGATAAAATGATGGATATTGTAAATTCCCCCCTCCCCCGTGTTATAAGCTAAAAGTGTGCAAGACCCCCACCACACGCCCTAAAATCTCAATCTCATCTAAGGATTGCAAAATAATGGGCTGATAAACCGGGTTGTCGCTGATCAAGGACACTTGTGGGCGTTTGCAAAGCCGTTTGACATAATATTCACTATCCAAATTCACGACATAGACCGCCCCTTCATAGCGGGTGTCGTCATTTTGGAATAAAAAGCAAATCCCCCTCTTTAATGAGTGGCTCCATAGAGTTCCCCACGGCTTGCAACAAGCCCAAATGATCAGTAGAGGTGATCCCAAAATGCTTTTTGAGAAAAGATCGGCTTTGGGGGAGAAAAACCATGTGATTGCCCTCTTGATTCTTGGATGCGCCCACGCATAGATCCTTAAAATAGGGCACCATCACAATATCTTCAACCTCCCTATGGGTGGATGTGAAAAAAATGCAAATCGGTATTGAGAGCGCTGGCGAGCTTTTCTAGGGTATCTAGGGTGATATTGCTTTTTTGCTCGCTCTCATAGCGTTTGATGCTTTGCAAACTCACGCCACATTTGAGTGCTAACTCTTCTTGAGTTAAGTTATTTGCATTTCTGAGTTGTTTGAGCTTCTCCTTTAACATGTTACTCTCCTTTATGCCAAAATATCCCCGCTTATAGCATAAAATATTTAATAATAAGAAAAACCAATATTGGGATATGGTCTTATCTAGTAAGCTTTAAGTCTATTTGATGAAAGTATATGTTAGGATTTGCAAAAATCGAAAGGAGTTTTATGCCATATATCAATATCCGCATTTCAAAAGAACATGGGGGGGCAAGCGCAGAGCAAAAACGCGCCCTCATTAGCGGGGTTACTGATTTAGTCGTGGATATTTTGGGTAAAAAAAGAGAGGCCACCATCGTGATCATCGATGAAATCCACACCGATAACTGCGGTCTGGGTGGGGAGACCATCACCCGCCTAAGGCACACGCCCCCCGATCAAAAGGACTAAGACTCTTTGGGTTTGAAGAAACTTAAAAACACGCCCGCGCCCAACACCGCCTAAGACAATGTAAAGGCTGAGGGTGGGGCTGATCTGCAAGCCAAAACCAAAGAGATGGGAGGTAGCGTCTAAAATGAGCTTGAGGCTAATGAAAGCCAGCACCACAATCACACTTTTTTCCAAATAGACCAAATAACCTTTCAACACTTCTAACACAAAGTAAAGGCTACGCAAGCCCAAAATGGCAAACATCATCGCACTATAAATAATCAAGGGCTCTTTGCTCACCGCAATCACAGCCGGCACGCTATCAAAAGCAAACATCACATCACTAAGCTCAATCACTGCCAAACACAAAAAAAGTGGGGTGGCGATGATCTTGGCTTTGCTAAAAGCACTTTGGTGGTGCAAGGCATTCACTTCTTTAGAGTCTAGGTTTTTTTCGAGCACCTCCAAGCGTTCTTTGCGCACAAAAAAAATCATGCCCGACAAGTTTTGGATAAACCGGGAAAAATTTATAGACCAACTTGTAAGCGGGGTGCTCTGAGTAATCCTCGCTGTCCTCTCCCTCTTTGTTTTGGTTTTGAATCATCACCACGCAGCTATAACCCACCAACAAGCCAAAGGCAATTTCTACATACGCTGATAGGTGCAATAACCCCGCCCCAATCAAGACAAAAATAAGTCGGAAGACAATCGCGCCCAAAATGCCGTAGTAAAGCACGCGGTGGCGGTAAATGTCAGGCACTTTAAACCATGCAAAAATCGCCATCATCACAAAGAGATTATCTACCGATAAGGCTTTTTCGAGCACATAGCCGGTGAGAAACAAAGAGGCATGGGTCTTGCCATCATGGATCAACAAATAAAGCGCAAAGAGCAGGGCAACCCCCACCCAAAAGAGCGACCACAGAGCCGCGCTTTTGAGCGTGATGGCTTGATCTTGGCTATGGGCTTTAAAGTCAATCACAAGTGCGACCACCATGAAAATGAAAAACACCAAGAGATCAGAATACATGGGCTTTCCTTTTTAAGCGTCCAAAAATGCCCCATCGCTGAAGCTATTGGCATGCACATTGCAAAAGGCGTTTTTGAGCGAGGTAAAAAGCATGGGGTTTTCGCGTTCCATGTTTTGTAAAAAATGCTTGGTGGCTAGCCTTGCAATGGGGGGCTTATCTGAGTCGGGCTGTTTGGCTGGGCAGTTGCAATCTGGGGCGGTGGGGATATTTTGGGAGCGCACAAAGTCAATGCTTTGGCGTTCTCTAATGTGAATCAGTGGGCGGATCACAAAAAGCCCATTTTCTGCCTTGTAAATGGGGGGCATGCTACGCAAACTCCCATTATAAGTGAAATTCATAAAGAAACTCTCCACCGCATCGTCTAAATGGTGGGCGATGGCCAGCTTATTAAAACCATGTTCAAGAGCGTAGTTATAGAGCACGCCCCGGCGCATGCGTGAGCAAAAACTGCAATACGAACTCTTTTCACGCCGTTTTTCTCTAATGGTCTGGGCGATATTAGTATAAAGAATTTCATGGGGGATGTTTTGTTCTGCGCACAAATCAGTAAGCCATGCCAAGTCCTCTTTGAGTCCATAATGCACTGTGGCGGCCTTAAATTCAAATTGGAAAGGGGCATGGGCTTTCATGCGCGCTAACAAACAAGAGAGCAAAATCGAATCCTTGCCACCACTAAGTCCCACCAACACGCGATCGCCCTGACTAATCAAGTTATAGGCGGCATTGGTGCGCCCGACAATATTTAAAATTTTCTTGCTAATGCTATAAGCCATGGTTATCCTTTATTAAAGCCTTGAATGCTACATGCTAACACAAAGAATCTAAATATGGGGCTTGGGTGGCTAGCCTTGATGGGCTGTTTGGGAAAGAGGATTTTGAGTCTAGATACTGGGGCTTTGACACCCAGCACCCTAACCAGATCAACTCTCCATGCGTTCCACCAGCAAGTTTGAAATGCTCTTACGCAAGGCTAATAAAGGCTCTGAGCCGTTGGCTAGGGCTTTTAAACATAGGCTATGATAGCCCTCTGGCAATCTAGTAGGCAAGAGGCTCACCCCAGCGTTGATCTGTGTGCTCTCCAACAATTCTAAAAGATCCTCTAATTTTAATAGGCGTGTTAAAAAAATCCCATTCAAATAATGCGTGTAGTTACCAAACATGCATGGGTTTTTCAAATCCATGCTAGCGGGCTCTAAAATCGTGTTATCTAAGAAGACACTTCTAAGAGACTCGCCTTCTTGGGTAGAAATTTTGAGCGTGGAGTGGATTTTATGGAAGGCAAATGCCTCGCCCATCGCAATGCGTCCAGCGGTGATGATTTCGCTATAGAGCAGTTGGGCATTTGGGTGCAACACAATATGGCTATGATTTTTAAAGTGTGCGTTGGCAAAGGGGATGATGGGTAGGGGGGAGAAGTCTAGCAAGGCGTTTTGGTGGATATGGATTTGGGTATTGCGGCTAGCATACCCATCCTCCGTATCTTGGATTTTCTCAAAACTTTGAGAAGAGAGCTCAAGCTGGCAATTTTCCCCAATATCCATTTGAATCTCTTGGGCATCGCCTTTGAGCATCCCCGGGCTCACAGCGATCAAGATGATCTCAGCCATATTGCCTTTTTCATAGAAAGGGGGCATGAGCTTAAAGGGTGGGCTAAAGTAGTTATCGGCGATCACACACTTGCCATTTTGCCCGATTTTGGTCCTCAAATAAAGCCTAGAAGCTTGGGCGTAGCTGGTGGGGTGTTGCACTGCCAAGTTTAATCCTCTAACAAGGCGTATTTTTTGATCCAGCCAATCACATGATCTAAGCCCTCTTTGGAGCGGATATTGGTGAATAAAAAGGGTTTATCCCCACGCATTTTCTTAGAATCGCGATCCATCACGCCCAAATCTGCGCCCACATAGGGGGCAAGGTCAATTTTATTGATGATGAGCAGATCAGAGCGGGTGATGCCCGGTCCCCCTTTTCTAGGGATTTTATCCCCCTCAGCCACATCGATCACAAAGATCGTAAAATCGGCTAATTCGGGATTAAAGGTGGTGGAGAGATTATCCCCCCCACTCTCAATAAACATCAACTCAATATCGGGGAATTTGGCATGCAATTCTTCCACCGCTTCCAAATTCATGGATGCGTCCTCTCTAATGGCGGTGTGCGGGCAACCCCCCGTCTCTACTCCAATGATCCTCTCTCTAGGCATCACAGAGTTTCTACACAAAAACTCCGCATCTTCCTTAGTATAAATATCATTAGTGATGACACCTATGCTGTATTGTTGGCTCATCGCCCTTGTCAGGGCTTCGATCAAAGCCGTTTTGCCACTACCCACAGGACCACAAACACCAATTTTAACCATGATTTTCCTTTACTAAATGAGTTAAGACATATAAAGTCTGGAGTATAAATGCTCGTGTTGCATCGCCTTGATGTCATTTTGGATACTGGCTGCACATAGATAGGAGCGATCTAAATCTTTGAGCGTGTTTAAAATGGCTTCGAAGTTTTCTTGCAGAGCCAATAAAATGCGTTGTCCGTCATTTTGGGCGAGGGGGATGGTTTTGACACAATTAATCACCATGTTAGAGCTTTGCGCATAGAGATAGTGTTTGAGGCTAGCCTCTAATCCCAATCCCAAGCATGCACAAAAGACCCCATAAGCACTGGCATGCGTGGGGGTGGTGCTCTTTTGCATGTAGTCTTTAAAAAAAGGCGCTCAAGGGGAGATCCAACACGCCAATGGTCTTTAAAAAGCGATTCCCCAATTTTTGGTTGGCGCTACGCAATTCTAAAGGCGGGGTGGCTAAACAAATCTGTTCCTCCAACTCTAGAATGGATTCTAGGTCTTCTTGATTGGCATAGCCATAAGCCAACTTAAGAGCTAAGAGCTCAGTGTATAAAAACTGGGTAGAGAGGTAGGCGCGCATGTAATCCAGCGCACTCTCTTTGCTGGAAACTTCCTTGTGCTGGATATAGGTTTCTAACCCAAAGGAGTGGGTGTAACTCCCAATGGGAAACATGGCATCGTTCACTTGGAGCAATAAAAAAATCTTTTTGCATAGACCTACTTTTTTATCACAATTTGCAAATCAGGAGCACTTTTAAACTTCAAAGGCGCACTACCCTCCTGCAGAGGATCGGCATGGGGTGCGCTCACACTAATGCGTTGCGGGGCATCCAATTTGCTTTTTAAAACCTCATAGCGCAAGGCTAATTTGTCAAACAAGACTTGTAAGGGTCTCTCAAATGGGGTTTTAAAACTCAAAGGGCTATCCCCGTAGTAAAGCGAAGCGTGGCGATTCCCCACTTCATAGCACAAGCGTGCCACCTGCGCCGTGCTGTTAGCATAGACATGGAGGGTGGGCGTGGGGATGATGTTGATAGCAATTAGGCTTGTGGCATCCTCAAAGAGAATATCCCCATCGCATAAGCCCATCTTGGGGGGGTTTTTGAGCTTAAGAACCAACTCCGCACCTTTTTGTGAAGTGAAACGCCCCATTCTTTTTTTGGGCATCAAACCACTCCAAATCAATAAAATCCAGCTCCTTAGAGCTACCCCCCTCCTTTAAATTCCCTAGAACGCTTTCTGCAAGCAAGTTCAAAGCCTCATGACCAGTGTTGGATGAAGAGCAACCAAGCAGGGATCCAAGCAGTGATCACACCTTCGATGATGGCAAGCCATGGGACAAATTTGCCCAAGCTTTTGCCTAGCGCACATTCAATCCAACCCGTGAGCCACAACACGCCCCAAGCGAGCCAAATAAACGCCCACCAATCACCCTCAGTGATGCCTAAAAGGCGGTGATCATCAAGTGCATCTGAGTAGTGAGAAAGGATCGCTGCGGGGATGGTGTTGATGGTAACAAACAAACAATACCACCCATAAGGTTTCCAATCCAAATTATAGATGTTGTTGATCGCCGCATACATATAGGTAAAACCAAATAACAAGCCCGTAGCAGGTCCATAGAAGTTAATCAAGTGTTGAGACACCTGAGCGACATCCTCTGCACCTGTTACTGTAGGCGTGGGGTTGAAAGTGGAATAGACGATGGCAATCACATTACAGATGATGGAAAGCCCACCTACAAACACATTCATCACAGCCTTGCTTCTTGCATCGACATTAGCAAGACCGCAAACCCCGTTGCTAATCAAAACGATCGCAACATACAACAGCACAAGTCCTAACATGACCATCCTTTGGTGAAAATTTAGAGTTTCCTATCGCCTCCATCACGCACGCAAAAACCCCAAAACAAGTGCTGTGGGCTGTGGCGAAAAAAATTCTCTTGACTTCATTATAAACCAACAAAGTAAATCGATTCCCCCCCAACAATGCCAAAAATCAAAATAGAAAACCCCCTCCATCCCTCCTTGAAAAAGACCTAGAACAAGTTGTAAAGTTGTGCTAGGCTGATTTTATCCGCTGCTTTGGAAGTAACCTCTTTGCCATCCACTTTAACTTTGTAGGTTTCAGGATTGACTTCGATGTGTGCGGTAACATCGTTGAATTTGAGGTCTTTTTTGGTGATGTTGCGACAGTTTTTAACTGGCAAAACCACTCTTTGCAAGCCCAACTCTTCTTTAATGCCGTTGTCATAAGCCACTTGGGACACAAAAGTGATATTGGTGTCAAATTTGGCTTTGCCATGGTGACCAAACATTTCGCGGTAATACACGGGTTGGGGAGTGGGGATAGACGCGTTGGCATCGCCCATTTGAGAAAGTGCGATGAATCCGCCCTTAATGATCATGTTGGGTTTAATGCCAAAGAAAGCGGGGCTCCAAAGCACGAGGTCAGCAAATTTACCCACTTCTACAGAACCGACATATTCAGAAATGCCGTGTGCAATAGCGGGGTTAATGGTGTATTTGGAAATGTAGCGTTTGATGCGGAAGTTGTCATTATCGCCTTTTTCCTCAGGCAAGCGACCAAATTCTTTTTTGTTTTTGTCCGCTGTTTGCCAAGTGCGGGTGATGACCTCGCCTACACGACCCATCGCTTGGGAGTCAGAGCTGGTGATAGAGAAAATCCCCATATCGTGGAGTTTGTCCTCAGCTGCGATGGTTTGGGGGCGAATCCTAGAATCAGCAAACTGGACATCTTCTTTGATGTTTTTATCCAAGTGGTGGCACACCATCAACATGTCCATGTGCTCGGCTTCTGTATTCACGGTGAAAGGAATAGTGGGGTTGGTAGAGGCAGGCAAAATGTTAAATTCCCCAGACATTTTAATGACATCTGGAGCGTGTCCGCCACCAGCACCTTCAGTGTGGAAAGTGTGGATGGTGCGTCCGGCAATGGCTTGCAAAGTGTCTTCCACACAGCCCGCTTCGTTCAAGGTGTCGGTGTGGATGGCTACTTGCACATCGTATTTATCTGCCACATTCAAGCAATGGTAGATGGCTGCAGGTGTGCTACCCCAGTCTTCGTGGATTTTAAAGCCAATGGCTCCAGCTTCGAGTTGATCGACCAGGGAGGGTTCATAAGACACATTCCCTTTACCCAAATAGCCCAAGTTCATGGCATATTCTTCAGAGGCACGGAGCATGGTTTTAAGGTTCCAGCGCCCCGGAGTGATGGTAGTCGCGTTAGTCCCATCAGCTGGACCTGTTCCCCCACCAATCATGGTTGTGATCCCGCTGGCAAATGCTGTGGGGATTTGTTGGGGAGAAATAAAGTGGATGTGGGTGTCAATCCCACCAGCTGTAACAATCAGCCCTTCAGCGGCCAAAGCCTCAGTAGCAGGGCCCACGCAAAGATTGTTGCAAACGCCATCTTGCATGTCTTTATTGCCTGCTTTGCCAATGCCATGGATTTTGCCATTTTTAATGCCAATATCGGCTTTATAAATGCCGGTGTAATCCACAATCAAGGCGTTGGTGAGCACGAGATCGAGTTCATGGCTGCTGGGGCTGTTGGTTTGTGCCATCCCATCGCGAATGGTTTTACCGCCACCAAACTTAATTTCTTCGCCATAAGTGGTGCAGTCATGTTCGACTTCTAAGATTAGGTCGGTATCACCTAGTCTTACTTTATCGCCCGTAGTGGGTCCATACATAGAAACATATTCTTTTCGAGAGATTTTTTTCATCGGATTGTCCTTTCCTTATTTTTTATCGCAACCGCAATTCACAACACCAAAGCCATGTTCTTTGGCGCGTTTTAAAGCAAGTTTTTTGCCATCAGTATCGGCTTGGCGATCCACAAGAGAGTTAAAGCCGTAAATGCGTTGGTTACCGCCAATTTGAATCAATTCCACGGTTTTTTTCTCACCGGGTTCAAAGCGCACAGCGGTTCCAGAAGCAATGTCTAAGCGTTTGCCATAGGCTTTTTCGCGATCAAATTCGAGAAGTTTATTAACTTCAAAGAAGTGGAAGTGAGAGCCCACTTGCACGGGGCGATCGCCTTTGTTATGCACTTCTAAAGTGGTGGCTTGTTTGCCTGCATTCAAAGTGATGTCTTCGTTTTTCAAAATCACTTCGCCCGGAGCCAATTTATGCCCACCATCTTCAACGGGGGTGTGGATGGTTACCAGTTTTGTCCCATCAGGGAAGTTGGCTTCAATCCCCACTTCGTGGATCATATGGGCTACACCGGGCATGACATCATCAGCTTTAAGAAGTGTCCTGCCTTCTTGCATCAAATCCGCCACACTTTTTTTACCTGCACGGGCTTCTTCCATCACATGGGCACTGATGAGGGCTACTGCCTCAGTATAATTTAGCTTAACGCCATTTGCTTTGCGTTTTTTTAGCCAATTCGCCCGCATAATGCAACATGAGCTTGTCCAGCTCTTTAGGGGTTAATTTCATCCTAAACTCCTTCTACCAAATTTGTATTATTGAATAGCTAGGCTATCAACGGGACAAATTCTAGTCTGTTTTGGCTAACCTTTGTTAATATTTTCGTTAGCAAAGATAATATTATTTATTCTAAGTTGATCTTATTTGCTGAAAACATAAAAATAGGGGAAAATGGCGGAGAGAAAGGGATTCGAACCCTTGAAGGCTTGCACCTTACACGCGTTCCAGGCGTGCTCCTTCAACCACTCGGACATCTCTCCAAAAGGGCTATTTTAGTCTATGGAGGCTAAAAACACTCTAAAGCCACAAAAAAGATCGGAACACCGCACCATCTAGGCGTAATTTAAGCACCTCTTCTAATTGCTCTACGCACTCAATCACCTTTAAAATGCGTGCATCGAGTAAGTAGTCATTAGCAATGCTTTGGCATGCCTCTAGTTGGTTTTCCGCCAAGATATATGCTGGTTTAAAATTTGCCATTAGGGCACACTCTAAGGGGTTTTGCACCCATATAGCGTATTTGACCCCTTGATCGCTACAATGTTTGGAAAGCCCAAAAGCATCTGTATGGCAGGTTTGGAAAAAGGGGATCGTGTGGCTAGGCACTTGGGCGATCGCCTGTATATCAGCCACGCATTTAAAAGGCATGCAGGGGATTTTAGGGTGTCCAAAAACTAGCATGAATCCCCCTTTTGCAAGCACGCTTGGCAACAATAGGCACGCCCATTGCTAAAAAACGCCTCTTGGCTAGAAACATAGGTTTGGCAATGGGCACACTCTAATAAACTCTCGATTTGGGAAGGATTGGAAGGGCGGGGTTTGCTCTTTTTGGGGCGCAAAAAGAGCCAGCAAATCCAGCCAATGATGAGTAAAGGAATTAATAATCTAAGCAAAATCTCTCCTTTGGGAGTAAAAATAAACCCGTTTGCCATATACATGGCATTCATGATCGGCACAAGTGATCTCAGTGCGCAGATGGCTACCCTTGTAAAATAAAAAATGCCCCTGCTCCCTTAAAAAGGGCGCGCTCAAGGCGATCAAATTTTGGGCGTTCATCAAGGCTCTAGAGGTGATGAGATCGACCAACACACTTTGGGGGCTTACATGTTCGATCCGCATGCGTTGGATTTCTAGGTTATTCAAGTTCAAGGCAACCTTCACATGGTGTAAAAAAGCCACTTTTTTAGCATTGGGCTCTAATAAGATAAAGCGGGCATTAGAGCAGGCTAGGCTTAAGGGAATGGCTGGAAAACCCGCCCCACTCCCTATATCCAAGCAAGACTTAAAGGGAGCGATAAAGTCCAAGACTTGCAAGCTATCTTGTATATTGTTCTCTATATCTTGGTGGTTTTTTGCCCCGCTCAAATTATGCACGCTCCCCCACTCTAAAAGCAAATGGGTAAATAGGTCTAATTTAGCCCTCATAAGATCAACATCCCATCGCCATAGGAATAAAAGCGGTAGCGGTGTTCTATGGCAATTTTATAGAGTTCTAGGCATTTATCCAAGCCCACCATAGATGCGACCAACATGATTAAAGTCGATTCGGGTAGGTGGAAATTTGTCAGCAGGGCTTGGGCGTGCTTAACCGGATTGCCTAAGTGCAAAAAGAGATGGCAAGGTTTAAGCCCAAAACCCCTTTTATAATGTTCTGTAGCTCTTAAAGCGGTGGTGCCCACACATAGAATATAAGAGGCCTCATCTAGGGCAAGCCCGGCTTGTGGGGAGACTTCTACAAATTCGGCATGCATGGGGTGCTCTCTAATGTCCTCACTCTGCACGCTTAAAAATGTCCCCGCCCCCACATGCAAAGTGATAAAAACATGCTTAAAATTCTTTAATAGGTGGTCTTTTGCGCTCTGTGAGAAATGTAAAGATGCGGTGGGCGCAGCGATGGCTCCGGGGTATTTGGCAAAGACGCTTTGGTAATCTGTAATGTCCGCACTCTCATCGGGGCGTTTTAAATAAGGTGGGAGGGGCACATGCCCTAAGAGTTCCAACATCTCTAAAACCCCCGCCCACTCTAAAAGCTCCCCCCCATGTTTGAAACTTAACACCCTCAAACCATTATCTAGCACTTCTAAGACCTCACAAGAATACCCCCCCTCTAACCCCAGCACGAGTCCGGGGCGCACTTTCCCGCGCATTTGGGCTAAACACGCTGTGGGGCTAGTCGCGTGGTGTAATAAAATCTCTACTGGGCGTTTTTGGGCGGTGTGAGCAAAGAGCCGTGCTTTGATCACTTTGGTATCATTGAGAACCACAAGGGCATGGGGGGGAAAAAAATCAAAGATTTCTTTAAAAGTGCTGTGGGTGAGTTTGTTGCTGGCACGCTCATAGACCATTAATTTAGCCTCTTCTTTGGGGTCTATGGGGTGCGTGGCGATGAGGTGCTGGGGCAAGTCATAGGCGTAGCTGGTGCGCTTAAACTCTCTAGGGATAGACATCAGAGTTTGGAAGCGGGATTAACCCATTTGGCGATCAAAATGGAGAGCCCATAGAGTCCAATTAAGGGCAGTGCCATTAAAACTTGACTCATCACATCGGGGGGGGTGATGATGGCGGCGATGATAAAGATCACCACAATGGCATATTTGAAGTAATTTTTCAAACTCTCATCGGTGATAAGCCCCACTTTGGCTAAGAAAAACGCCAACACCGGCAATTCAAAGGCAAAAACCAAAACCCAAAATCAAACGGGTAAAAAAGCTCACATAACTAGAAGCGGAGATATTGGCTTCAAAAACCGCATTCCCAAAGGTAGAGAGGTAATTGATCACAAAGGGGAAGACAATGTAGTAGGAAAATGATGCGCCCGCAACAAACATCAAAGTTCCAAAGAAAACAAAGGGCAAGACCACCTTTTTTTCATTTTTATAAAGTCCGGGGGCGATAAACAGCCATGCTTGCCAAAAGATCACGGGCATGGACACCGCCAAAGCGGCAAAAAAAACTCACCTTGATAGCCACCATGATTCCCTCAATCGGGGAAATCTGTATGAGCTTGCCATGGTAAGACGCTCTGATCCACTCAAAAATGATCTGCCAAAAATGGAAACACAGCCCAAAAGCCACCACCAAAACGGCAATCGAGATCACAAGGCGTTTGCGTAAATCTTGTAAATGGGGTTTGAGATCATCTAGGAGCATCGGGGGGTTTTTTCTCCAAACTCACTTTAGGTTTCTCATCAGCATGCACCTCTTCAGATAGACTATCGTAGGGGGTTGTCTTTGGCAATGCTTTGGGCGATCTCTTTGAACTCTTGCAACTCCTTGATCTCCTTGACCTCCTCTAATTCTCTTTTTAAAGAGTTTTGCACCTTCTGTGTCCCTTCTTCAAAATATTTTTTGTATTCCAAAGATTGTTGCCTAAGTTCCTCGATGTGAATCTCTTTATCTAAAGTCTCTTTAGCATCATTGAGCGTTTTTTTAACTGCCCTAAAAAAACTTAACAATATCCACTAGGGCTTTAGGGAACTTTTCGGGTCCTAAGAAGATGATGGCGACCACAAGCACGACCAATAACTCAAAAAATCCCATTCCAAACATGGTTTGATTATAGCATATTACTGGCTAAGATGATCGCCCCTGCATTAATTTGTTTGTAAGCTAAAATTAAATATAATACGGGTGCTTTTCTCTTTCTAAAGTGCTCTTTAACTCTAAATCACGAATAGGATATTTGAACATGGAAAATGCTAACCACAAATCTACCAAAAACCCCCATAAAATTCAAGAAGAGCTAGAACAACTCTTCCAAGAGGGCGGTTCTAGTGTTTCTTATGAACGCATTGTGGATATTATCCAAAAAATCCCCACGCTAGCGCAGGTCAAAAAGATCAAGGATTTGGCACTCAAATACCACAAGAGTTTCATACACTCCTCAGAATATGCGCTCACTTCTCTCCACTCTATGGAAAGAAAAACGACACGCAAACGATCCAAAGCCTTAGATGAGGAAGAGGACAGCCTAGACTTTATCAAGGAAAAGGAATTGCACGAATGGTCTAGGAGCGATAGCCCCGTGCGCATGTATTTGCGTGAAATGGGCGAAATCCCACTTCTAAGCAAAGAGGAGGAAGTCGAACTTAGCAAACAAATCAAGCTAGGCGAAAACATCATCTTAGATGCCATCTGTTCTGTGCCCTACCTGATTGACTTCATCTATGGCTATAAAGAGGCGTTGATCAATCGCGAAAGACGAGTCAAGGAGTTGTTCAAAAACTTCGATGACGAGGAGAGTGCGACCAAGAAAGACGAGGAAGTTGAGATGGAGGAGGGCGAAGATGAAGAGGGCTTAGAGGTGAAAAAAAATCTCTCTGAGAAGGATAAAAATCGTGTTGAAAAAGTCTTGGAGAGCTTTAAAGCCCTAGATAAGGCCCAAAAAAGATTGGCTCAAATCGCTCAACACCCCACCCACTTCTCAAGAGGACGAGCTTTTATACGCCTTAACTTTGGCGTATAAACGCCGTGTGTTGAAAGAAAAGCTCTACGACCTAGGACCTACAAGCAAGCTCATCAGCGAATTAGTTAAGGCGATGGAGACTTCACTTAAGAGTGGGGATGGATTTGAAAAAGAATTAAAACGCCTTGAGTACAAACTCTCTTTATTCAATGAAAGCCTCATTGAGAACCACAAAAACATTTTAAAGACCATCACCACCATGAGCAAGGAGGAGATTGCTAGCATGGTGCCCGAGGCGACCATGATCAGCATTTACATGGAGATTAAAAAGCTCTTCCAAACTAAGGAGGCAAGCGAAGATGGCTTTGATTTAGAACCTAGCAAGCTCAAAGAGATTTTAGAGCAAATCAAGCGGGGCAAACTCATTTCTGATAAAGCCAAAAAATAAAAATGGCGCGCTCCAATTTGCGCCTTGTGGTGAGCATTGCCAAACGCTACACCTCCCGTGGCTTGCCCTTTTTGGACTTGATCCAAGAGGGCAATATCGGGTTGATGAAGGCAGTCGATAAGTTTGAACATGAAAAAAAATTACAAGTTTTCCACTTACGCCACTTGGTGGATCAAACAAGCCATTAGCCGTGCGATCGCCGATCAAGCCCGCACGATCCGCATCCCCATCCACATGATCGACACCATCAACCGCATCAATAAGGTCATGCGCAAGTGCATGCAAGAAAATGGCAAGGAACCCGATTTGGATTTGGTGGCTAAAGAAGTGGGCTTGCCCTTAGACAAGGTCAAAAATGTGATCAAAATCACCAAAGAGCCCATTAGCCTCGAGTCGCCGGTGGGCAATGATGATGATGGCAAATTTGGGGACTTTGTGGAAGATAAAAATGTGGTTGGCTCGATGGAGCACATCATGCGTGAGGACTTGAAAGCCCAAATTGATGGGGTTTTAGACCAACTCAATGAGCGCGAAAAATCCGTGATCCGCATGCGTTTTGGCTTGCTGGAGGATGAAAGCGATCGCACGCTAGAGGAGATTGGCAAGGAGCTCAATGTTACACGCGAGCGGGTGCGCCAGATTGAGAGCAGTGCCATTAAAAAGTTGCGTAGTCCCCAATATGGACGCTTGCTCAGAAGTTACTTGCGTATATGAATGCGCCCCAATCTCTTTTATTTCTGTGCTTAGGCAATATCTGCCGTTCGATGTTAGCGCGGGGCATCGCCCTTGAGTTGATCCAAAAGCAACAATTAAATTTAAAAGTCGATGGGGCGGGCATTTCTAACTACCATGAGGGCGAACATGCCCACCCACCCATCATTGCCCTAGCCAAAAGGCATGGCATCGATTTAACCCCCTTTAAAAGCAAACCCATTACCCAGACCCTAGCCAGCCGCCATGATTGGATCATTGCGATGGATACAAGCAATGTCAAATCTCTAGGCACGCTGGGCATCACCCACCCCCACATTTACAAACTGGGGGACTTTGGGCTAGGTGGAATAGACATCCCCGATCCCTACACTTTCACCCAAGAAAGAGACTTAGAACATGTCTATGATCTGATCTATCAATGTGTTACCCATCTCTTAAAGAGTTGCCATGCTTAGAATTTTGGCAATTCTTTTAGCATTTTCTGTTGGCATATTAGCACATGATAAGCCCTTATTAGATCTAATCAAACTCCCCCAAAAGGCAACCTACTATCTCCCCAAGCACGCTCTGCCCATCCCCTCTAAAGCCAAACTCAAAAAGGCGTATTTGGAGCAATGGTATGCCCCTTGGGTGGATATGAAGGTGATGGACGACCTAAATGAAGTTTTTTGGATGCGTGATACCTTCAGTGCTTTGGGTTTTGGCAAAGATGGCAAACCTAACGATCCAGCACGCATGCAGGCTATTTATGAGAGCATGGACATCCCCCACTACCCCAGCACCGCCCTTAAAGCAGTCATCTTAGCCGATACCAGCGTGCGCGCCGTGCCCAGCCAAGAGCCCTATTACCGCACTAAAGATGGCTACCCCTTTGATCGCTGGCAAAATTCCTTTATTTTTGCCGGCACACCCATTCTCATCACCCACTACAACAAGGAACGCACCTACGCCCATATCCAAAGCAGTTTTGTTTTTGGCTGGGTGCGTGTGGAAGATATTGCCCTCATCAAACCCCAAATGATCCAGCAAGTGATGCGCCTTAAAGAGTATCTCACCCCCTTACGCGACAAAATAGCCCTCTATGATCAACGCAAGAATTATCTAGCAACAGCGCACATGGGTGAGATTTTCTTAAAAATCCCCCACACCTCTAGGCAGGTCTATATTTACAAACAAGATCAAGAGGGTTATGCTTATCTAAGCCCAGCCTTTGTCAATCCCAAAGATTTTACCCCCTTCCCCCGCCCGCTCACCCAAAAGACGATGGCGACCATCATAGACACCATGCTAGGGCAAAGATATGGCTGGGGTGGGGCACATCAAGACCGCGATTGTTCGGCTTTCACACGGGATAGCTTTGCTAGTTTTGGGATTTTACTCCCCCGCAACTCTCTAGCCCAAGTGCAGTATGCCAAAAAATGCCATCGATCTTAGCCACATGCCCGCACATAAAAAAGAAGCCTATATCATCAAGCATGCCACCCCCTTTGCAACCATTCTTTGGCTCAAAGGGCATATCATGCTCTATCTAGGCACACGCCACAGAAAAGCCATCGTGGCGCATAATATTTGGGCGATCTCTGTGCCCAAGCGCCACAAAAAGACCCGCATTTACAACATTGGTAAAGCCGTGATCACGACTTTAAGGTTGGGCAAAGAACACAAGGACATGTTTGCGCATTCCAAACTTCTAATCGATCGGGTCAAGGCCATGTCTGATCTTTACGATTATAGCTTAAAGTTGGTCGCATATTGATTATGCTAAAATCGGGCTTTTTAAATTCAAACAAAGGATAGGAATGAAGCGGGATTTTGATGTGGTGATTGTGGGGGGCGGGGTGTCTGGTTGTGCCTTACTTTGGACCTTGAGTCAATATACTGATTTGAAAAAAGTCGCTTTGGTGGAGAGAAGAAGCGGTTTGGCTAAGGTCAGCTCAAATGCTAAAGCCAACTCCCAAACTATCCACGATGGGGCAATTGAAACCAACTACACCGCCCAAAAAGCCAAAAAAGTTAGGCTTGCAGCCGAAAAGCTCAAAAATTACGCCCTCAATAAAAATCTACAAAATACGGTCATCTTTGAAATGCAAAAAATGGCAATCGGGGTGGGTGATAAAGAATGTGCTTTTATCACCAAAAGGCATGAAGAGTTCCAAGAAATTTACCCCGGTTTGACCTTTTTTTGACAAGGCTAAGATTAAGCAGATTGAACCTAAGGTGATCTTGGGCCAACAAGGCTTGGATCGCCCCGAAAATGTCGTGGGGAGTGGCTTTGAAAAATATTGGTGTGGCATGAACTTCGAGCTTTTGAGCGAGAATTTTGTTGAGGAGGCGATGAAAATCCATTCTGAAAACCATGTTTTCTTTAACTTTAAAGTTTCCCGCATTGAGTCGTGCATGGATGATGAATGGGCGGTGATCTCCACAGAGGGCGATGAAATCTATGGGAAGTTTGTCCTAGTTGATGCGGGGTCATATTCCTTGCCCCTAGCCCAGTCCATGGGCTATGGTTTGGAATTAGGTTGTTTGCCTGTAGCGGGGAGTTTCTACTTTGTACCCGGTAACTTGTTGCGTGGGAAGGTCTATACCGTGCAAAATCCCAAACTCCCCTTTGCCGCCTTGCATGGCGATCCGGATGTGTGGATCAAGGGCAAAACCCGCTTAGGGCCAACAGCTTTTGCGATGCCCAAATTAGAGCGCAATAAAAGCCTCTTAAAAGGTGTGAGCTGGGAGCTTTTCAAAATGGACTTCAACCCCGATGTGATGGGGATTGTCTATGATCTCTTCTCAGAAAGAGATATCCGCAACTATGTCTTTAAAAACTTTGTCTTTGAATTGCCCTTCTTTGGCAAACGCAAGTTTTTGCACGATGCGCGCAAGATCATTCCTTCACTTTATTTGGGCGATCTCCAATATGCCTATGGTTTTGGGGAAGTCCGCCCCCAAGTGCTCGATCGCACACGCAAAAAATTAGAGTTGGGGGAAAAGAAAATTGTAACAGGTCGGGGCATCACCTTTAACATGACTCCCTCCCCGGGCGCGACCAGCTGTTTGGAAAATGCGCTTAAAGATGCTAAAGAAATCGCCGAATACTTGGGCGCACGCTTGGATGTTGAACGCTTCTATGAAGAATTATCCCCTGAGGAGCTCAAAACCCTTTAAGCCCGAGGAGGGGTTAGTAAATGGTGATGTGTTCGGGCTTGCAAAAGAGCACGAGCTCCTTGCCATTTTCGAGACGATAGAGCTCAATGGAGCCTTGATCTAAGACAAAATCCACGCTACAATCATCCAAATGGACCTCTATGCGTTGCATGTTAGCTTCTTTGCGGTCGGGTTTAATGGTTAAAATCCGTCCGGTAAAAGCCATCGGATCTAGTTTTAGGTGCTGGCTAAAATTAGGAATCAACACAGAAATGACTTTGAGAATGAGCGTAATGTCATCATCGATTTGGCAATTTTCGACCTCTGCAATGGGGCATTTGGCCTGCACCACAACATTTTTAGCTTCAAAATGCACCCGATAGTTCCCTTGTCCTCTTTCGTGCAAAGAGATTTTGCCCCGTATGCGGTTTTTAACATAAATACTATTGCTAGCCATAATTCCCCTTATTTTAGATCATGATTAGAGATTTTGTCCATTTTAGCACAAACAGACCAATATACAGGCTTACTTTTTGAGCACCAACCCCTCCAATTGACCTAAATTAGCCTAGTTTGTCCTCTAGGATGTCAATGATCGTATTAGCCACCTTGCGTGCGGTTTTATCTAAAAACTCTACAGGAGTGGTGAAGCCCACACAAGAGCAGTTGATTTCGCCTAAAATGTATTTGTCCTTGCCATGCTCATCGGTATCCAAGATAAAATCTGCTGTCCAAATGAGGGGCAGGTCGTAATTGCCCAACTTGCTTTGGATATGGGGGAGTTGCCTCAGGAAGTAGTGCACCAAATTATCCCATTGTTCGGGCTTATCGTAGCGGTACTTCGCCCCACTAAAAAGAGTTGCGCTAAAAGCGTCCGCGCCCTCAGCTGGCTTTTTATGCACCACATAAATAGGGTGTTTGTAGAGCATTAAAATGCGAATCTCACCCTCTTTAATGCGGGGTAAAAAGGTCATATCCACGAGCATGCCATTATCCCCGACCAAGTATTTTTCACAAAAATCCATAAACTCGCCTAGTTGGCGGTGCTCCACATGGTTATCCACCGCTTCAATGCATTTAATTTTTGGCATTTAAAGGCACTTCGCTAACTCCCGCAGGTAGAGGCTCTTCAAGTTGCACATGCCAAATGCCCTCACCGGTTGAGCCGCGATTTTGTTTTAAGACCCTCTCGCCCTTGGCTAGAGTCTTGGGAAAAGTCTTTTTTAAGTCATGTTGATCGCCCCAAGTTACCCCAATGCGTTTAGCCTCCTCTTTGTCATAATAGGCGTAGGTGTCATCGGGCACTAGCTCGGTATCAGCCAGTTTAGTGAGCGCGTCCTTTGCCCCATAGCCAATCATCGCATCTGGATGGGGCATGCCAACCACGCCATGATCGCAGAGTTTGCGCAAGAGATCAAAATAGAGTTTTTCCTCTTTCAAGTTGCCCGGATTGACACGGGACACATAGGCATCGGCATGCGCTTGCACATACTCGTAAATGCCCTTGGTTTTCTCAGAATCTTTTAAAATCTCATCGGTGAGTTGCACCACTTCTGCCTGCCAACCCATTTTTTTTAGATAATCCATCATGGGCATGGTGTCGCGTCTGTGCCCATCTCTGCCCTTGTCCGTCCCGCCCACTGCCTCAAAAAACACTACATGCTTTTTCATCATGTCCTCCAAAAAAAAGATTTTTTGCGGTAATACCCGCTGATGCTATTGTAGCATTTTGAATCTAAGCCACGCTCAATCTCTGAGGTTTTCCCCCCAAAAGCTATACAACTCACCGCCCTTTAGGGTGCCAATAATTCTTTAGGGATATGATAATTTAAAACCAAATTTTTAAAAGCGTCTGTAAAGGTTTGCACATTGGAGGGGGTGAGTTGGTATTTCTTGTTAGCCAATGCCTCTAGAATAAGTTGACTTGCTTTGGTATCAAAGTGCGCACCATCGTAATAGGCATCCAAATCGTTTACAAAGGGCATGGTTCTTAGGTCGTGGATTTCAACATTAGGATAAGTTAGAAGTTTCAAACTTAAAGCTTTTGGGAACTCTAAAAACATTTCCTTAAAAGAATCTTTGAAAGTTTCACCACCAATTCTGCTGCTCTTATAATAAAACACGGAGTAGGGCACATAGTAAAAAATAAAATGCGCGGCAGGTTGTGCTTTGATCAATCCCTCTATATTTTTTTGTGCTAGCATCAAGGCTGTATTTTTTGAAAATTCCCACATTGTATCATGGCGTTTTGGATCAAGATATGTCGTAATAATATGCTGGGGATCGGGATGTTTGACTCGTTCGTAAATTTTCGAGCATATCCAAGAAAACATAGCATTGTATGACCTGCAAGATTGATCTGTGAAATGATGATTGCTAAAAGTATAGTAAAGAGTTTTTCTCAAGGTTCTTAGATTATAAAGATAGGTAACAACTTGTAAAAGGCGGTTATTATAGTTGTATAAATAGTCTGGAAAACTGTAAGTATCGTTATTTTGAGCTAGCAAATTTTGGTTGGGTTCATCACTCCCTTTGACAAAAAAATTGGGAACTTTCAGAGTGTAAACTACATTTTGGATTTTTTTTGTTCATGTGAAAAGCAAGATTTAGAGCACGATTTAGCTCATAGAGTCTCCCACCGGACATCACAAACTTGATGGGTTTTTTAAAATGCAAAATATTGGAAATCATATCGATTTTAAAATTCTCCTCTGTGCTGGCACCCACAATGATGCTATCATAATCATAGTGTCTAGCCAAACCCGGAATCAACATCCTTTCATCAGAGGTTGTAAAATCCACCTCATACCAACTGGCTTTTCTAAATTGTTGGAAAGGGTCTACAATTTGACATACTCTCCCATAACTAAAGTTAGGGGATTCTAGCTTTAGTGGAGATCGCGGCTTCAAGCAGGATAGCTCCGTTTGGAGTCTTACATTCCCTATTCCAAAGGTTGA
>CAGP01000076.1 GCA_000263275.1 Helicobacter bizzozeronii CCUG 35545
GCATAAAGATGGCACAAATGCAATGGTGCAACTCAACCCCTATGCTTATGAGGATATGCTAAGCGAAATTCTAGGGGCTGGTTTTGCCCGATTTGCGCGTTTAAAGGGGGCAACAGAAAGCCTGTATGACTTTTTAAAAGAATTACCCAACAAGTTTGTAGAAGCCTCTATGCCCCGTTTAAGCTTTGAGGGGATCACCAGCAAAAAGTTAGGCGATATTAATGTCTATGACTTTGCCAAAGAGCTCATCACCAGCACGCAGAACCCAACAACTTCCATTATGCGTGTGGCTTCTTTATTGCCTGAATTGGAGAAAAAAGCCACCCAAGCCAGCCAAGCCCTAGCCAACACTATAGAGATGCAAATTTTGCAAAAAGCACAGAGTCGCAGTGCTGGGGGGATTAAGGACAATCTACCCCAATCAAACCACTCGGAGGGCAAGATTGGGAGCAAGCAGGAGGATAGCCTTAAGCCCAGCACTGCAGGGACTCAAAAACCGCCCACCAACAAAAGCACTCTACCCACTAAGAGCACTTTAACAGAGGACTTAAGCCCTGCAGAGATTAAAAGCCAGATAGAACAATGGGACTTGCAAAACCCCAACCCAAAGAATAAAGCTGTAATCGCTAAAGTGGAAGGTGAGGAGCTAGAGCAATTAAGTCAGGAATTCAAGTTTAATGGCAATTACGCCCTAGCTAGAGAGATTGATGCCCAGCATGTAGCGCACGCCTTGAATCGGCATAGCGACCCTAAGATTGAGATGTCGCGCAACCAAATACCGCTTACAATCCAAGATATTAGCCATTACCCCAATATTGCTAAGAGTGCAGATGTGCGCGAAGTGCAAGGCAAGAAGATTAAATATAAAAAACAAATCAACGGGCATTATGTGGTCATTGAAGAGGTCTTAACGGCGCAAAATAAATTAAGGTTTGTAACGATGTGGAAAAGTAAAGGGAAGCTACGACCCTCCGAACGCCTTCCTTAATGGGATACGACCCTAGACCGAACTCTAAGGCGAGAGTTATAGCGGGCACATTCTACCACACAAAACCAAATCAAGGGAGTTTTTAGAGCTAAATGGGGAAACTTGAGAATAACAAACATTTTCGCAGGTGAGTATGCGGACTATTCTAAGAATAGCGGAAACCTCCCTAAGCCCCAAGCCTAGTGTCTCCCACGCACTGACTTACACTGCTAGGAAAGTCTAGCTAAATCTTACTTAAAAGCCAAAGGAGCGACCATTCTAACCCCCTACCTTAACCAAGTTTTCAACGCCGATGCGTTGGAGTTTATGGCTAAATTGCCTGAAAACTCTATTGATTGTGTTTTGATTGACCCGCCTTATTGTAGCGGGGGTGTGAAGTCTTTAGCCGAGCGGGCTAAAAAACACGAATGATAAATATTTGCTAGTCCGCAAAAATGGGAAAACTTACCCCGAATTTATAGGGGACAACAAAGACCAGCGGGTTTTTATAAGGTGGATGGGCTTTATCTTTGCCCAAATAGAGCGCATTTTAAAGCCTAGTGGTTACTTTTTTAGTTTCATTGACTGGCGCATGTTGCCCGCTTTATCTGATGCGGTCCAGTTAGCCGATCTGGCTTGGAGAGGTGTCATTGTGTGGGATAAGAGCAGAATTGTGCGCCCCTTTAAGGGCGGATTTACC
>CAGP01000077.1 GCA_000263275.1 Helicobacter bizzozeronii CCUG 35545
CTCAAACTCCTAAACAATGCGCTAAAAAACTTCTTTGAGCCCAAGCCCAGCCCCTTAAAAACTTGGCAAGCCCCAAAAACCCCCCCAAGAGCCCCCCCCAAGAACAGCCCCCAGCCCAGCCCCAAGAGCAAGAGCCCCCCAGTTCCCCCCTCAAAATCAAGGTGAGTTATTACAGCCAAGAAAATCAAGACCTTTACACCCAACAAGTCCAATTAGTCAGCCCCTCTAAGCCTACCTCTGAGCCCTCTAGCCACACCCCCCCTAACTCAGCTTACATGGATTTGGTGCAACAAAGACGCGCCCTAGATTCAACCGATTCAATCGATCTAACCCCAACCGCACCCACCAAACCCCCTAGTATTGAGAATTACGCCCTGCCTAGCACGGATTTACTCAACCCCATCCCAGAAATGCCCCCAGCCCTAGATTTGCCCCAAATGGAGCAAAAAAAGCCAGCAATTACTGGACAAATTGCGCATGTTTAAAATTGAGGGGGCGTTGGTGAGCACCCATATAGGGCCTGTGGTGAGCACTTT
>CAGP01000078.1 GCA_000263275.1 Helicobacter bizzozeronii CCUG 35545
AAGATGCTAGCCCACGGGGTAAGCTAGATAACTATTTGCGTGATCTCTCAGGTGCTTTTAGCCAAATCGATCCAGTGGTGCAAGAGTTGTTCAAATCAACAGAACAGCAAGATTGAAATGTTTGCACAACCTTTTTAGCCCCCTGTTGTAGGCTTTTGGCAGTATTGCATAGCTTTGGAGTAGTCTTTAAAAACGCTCTTCCTAGCATACCTTGCCACACTGATAGGGCAAAAAGGAGAATGGCTATGCATTGCAACCCGCAATTCTTGGATAATTTACACATTTTAAACCCCCAGCAAAAACAACAGCTAGAGACTCTGAGCTTTAACTTTAGGGATTTTGTTACGATGCAGAGCTGTATAGAAAAATTGCGCTTTGATTTTATCTATTCCTCCGCTCAGATTGAGGGCAATATCTATAATAAGCTAGACACGCTTACCTTGCTAGAAGAAGGGCTAACAGCTAGGGGCAAATACAGCGATGCCAAAATGATTTTAAATTTGAGAAACGCTTTTGATGTGATTTTTAAAGAGGATTTGCCCATCAGCTTAGAGACTTGCCAAAACCTACACGCTATCTTGTCCCAAGAGCTGGTTACCTCTAGTAATTGTGGCGTGATGCGTAACCACAACATCACGGGCACATCTTATCTGCCCCCTTGCTTGTGGAGATAGACTCTGTGCAGAGATGGAGCGCTTATTCAAACAATGCCAAACAATCAACTATTTTGCACCTCAAAGATTTAGGTATCTTAAAAGAGGTGGCAAGTAAGCACTTTGAGTTGGATTTTTCTATGGCTAAAGGTTAATGTTTAGGCATGACCATCTCCATTTTTTGCAACACAGAGCGGGTAGGAGAGCTCCATGTGTGGGCTAAGGGGCTTAAAGAAACTTATCAATTTGTCTATGACCCCGAGTGGCTCAAGCGTGGTTTTGGCATAGACCCCGCCTTGCCCTTAAATGACAATCCCGTAATCTCAAACCATCTATGGGGGTGTTTTGATGATATTATCCCCGATCGGTGGGGGCGCTTGGTGCAAAGGTGTAATGCTGGGGGGCTTTTAAGTGAGAGTGCCTATATGCTAGGTGTGGGCGATCATTTCAGGCTTGGGGCGTTGCGTTGTTGTGTTAATGGGGCATTTGTTAGCCACACAAGCCAAACCCCCAAAACGCCCCACTTGCGAGCCTTGCATAGGGTGTGCGTGGGTTTAGAAGAAGGCAAAGTAAATCCAGTAGATTTAAAGCCATTTCTTGCCCCTTTGGGGAGTCTAGGGGGAGCTAGACCCAAAGCGTGCGTGCAAAAGGATAATGTGTTATGCATGGCTAAATTTGCCTCCATTAAAGACAACAAACGCCAAGTCCCCGAGTGCGAACAAACTATGTTAGAGGTGGCTAGGATTGCTAAGATTAACACTTGTGAGAGCACGCTGACACAAACCGATATGGGGGCGGTGTTGTTGGTTAAACGCTTTGATCGAGCAAATAACGAGCGTATCCCCTATATGTCTGCTATGACGCTTTTAGGGGCAATAAAAGACTGCGATGATGATTATTGCACCCTAGCCCAAAAGCTTGAACCCCAAGAGCGTCTGGAGCTTTTTAGGCGCATGGTGTTTAATGGTTTATTTGGCAATTGCGATGACCATTTAAAAAACCACGGCTTGCTGTATCAAAACGGCAAGTGGTGTTTAAGCCCTGCCTTTGACCTAGTGCCCAACCCAATAGACTTTGCCAAGCAACACCACACCCTAGCCTTTGCCCCCAAAGAGTGCTTGCCCTCTTTGGACTTGTTTCATAGCATTATGGGGGAGTTTGGGGTGAGTGAAAGCCAATTTAAAATGATTTTAGCAGATATGCTAAAAGCCCAAGAGAGTTTTGCACGCATCGCTAAGAAAAATGGGGTGCATAAAGATAATCTTGTTAAATTGCGCCACAACTACGCCCACGCAACCTTTGATCTAATGAGAAAAATGAAGTTAGATTAATATTAAAGCCCTTACATAGGCTTTATCTATTATCTTTTCTTTTCTTTGTTGCAACACCGCTTTTAAGAAGTCCTTGTGTAGCCTAGAGATAAAGGGCGTGTTGTCTATGATGGAGTGGATTTTAGTCATATCCATTTTAGGGGCGAGCTTGACAAGGGCTTTTAGGCAATCCTTGTTTTGAGTTGTTGTTAAGAAATTGTGGTAATTAATCTTTTTGTCCTTGTCGTCTTTCAACATAGAGCAAGGGTAGCTATAGACCCGAGCACGCATCTCTTGCTTGTCTTCTAGAGCTTGTTGCATGTGCGTAGCATCGCTTTGGGAGAATAAAGATGAGCCACAATCAAAAATGGGGGCAATGGAGTAGTGGTGCGTGCTTAAGTCCTTGATAAACCCCCAGTTGCCATTGTGCCGATCAAAGTTGCCTATGAGCGTATCGGCAATAAACATCTCCCAAAAGTGCGCCTTTAAAGCGGTGCGATCCACAATGCTTTGTTGCTCGATAGCCAGCAAGACCCCACTTAAAGTCGTGTCCTTGCCCCCGCTCTCTAAGGCTAAAATGCTATTTTTCACCGCAATAAAATCCACAAAAAGCTCTGTGTCACTTGTAAAATCTTGACACGCCACGACCACTTTATCTAAGTAAGTCCCAAGGATAGTTTCTTGCACTCTCAAGCCTAAAGACTTGACAATGTGGCAAGCCATGTATTCACAAAAACAAGCGTTCGTGTGTGTCATTGCAAGGTTTTTAGAAGGTTTGACTTTGGGTGGGAATTTTAGCATATAACGGGCGTTGTTAAAGAATATGGCGATTTTATTGCCATTCGCCCCGTCATAGAATTTTGATTTGTCTAAGGGGCAAGTTGTGAAGTTTATATTCATATCCATCTGATAACTTTGGTGTCCATCACGCCAGCCTTGTCTTTTGTGTGTAGCAACAGATAGTTTCAACTAACTTTGCCTTGCTAATCTTATCTGCAGCGACCAAAACCACAAGGTCCTCAAAGTCTTTTTCAAAGTTTGTTGTATCCACCCCATTGGCCTCTAAGAAATGGACAGAAAGGTAAATAGAAGAGCGTTTGTTGCCATCGGCAAAGGGGTGGAACTTAATGCAGGCAAACATCAAATGGGCGCATTTATCTGCAAGTGTGGGGTAGTAGGCATCATTTTGGATATTTTCTAAAGCACTCCCCAAATAACCCACCCTTTCAGGACTATAACCCTTTAAACCTTGCGTGATTTCTAGGATTTCATCGTGCAGCATAATGGCTTCTTGCAGGGTGAGATAGAACATTACTTTTGTGCTAGCCTTTGATAGATGGCTAGGACTTCGGGGTCTTTTAGCTTGTTGTGGCATTTCTCACGCACGGCTTTAAACAAAGCCTCTCTATCGTTTTGGTTGGGGGTGCTTGGGGCTTGGGGTTTTTCTTGGGTGTGATCTAGCATATTTGCTCCTCATTGTGTTTATTATAGACAAAATCGTGCAATTTAACACAAGTTTGGGGGTTTGTTGGGTTTGTGTCATCATTTGTTGGGGTTTATGGGTGGTTTGTGTAGGTTGCTTTTTTCAGCTAAAAGGACCTACAATGCCTACCACCTATGCCAAAAGCGAGTCCAAATGCACTACACCCTCAAAAACAAAGACCGCAATGTCTTGGAGTTCGAAGTTTTAAACGAGGGCAAGAACCTACACTTTAAAGTGTTAAATGAAGCTCTGTTGCCTTACTATATCCGTGTCAATGAGGTGAGCGAGAAACACATTTTAAGGTGGTTACGCAAACGCAAAATCCCTGATAGCCGCTGTTTTGCTGACGCAATTTTAAACGCCCTAGAGGGAGGCTTGAAAGCCGACACACAAAACCCCCTAGCCTACCTAGACACAACCTTTGCGCTGTCTTTGAAAGATAGCTTTTGGGTGGTGCCCACTGACAAAGCACATTTTTATAGGTGGGCGGATTTTAATCTTTTTGAAAATGAGTTTAACCCTACTTTGCAAGTGATTGCCATCACGGGAGTAATCGCACAGACACAAGGGCAAATTCTAAGCCCTGAACCCACCACAGATGGCACGCTTAAGAAATGCTGGCGTAGAAGTGCTAAGGGCATTGAGCTTGTCAAGGGGACGGGCGATGATGATAGACGCTTTATTACAGCCAGAGAACCTTTGTGCGAGTATTATAGTCCGCAAGTCGCACAAGCTATGGGCTTAGATTGTGTGGTTTATGGTTTAGAAAAAGGGATTAAAGAGTGGAAGTTTAGCAAAGAAAGATACAGCACCTGCCCGCTTTTTACAAGCCAAGAAGTGGGGTTTTTAGCCATTTGGGAGTGTTTGCCTTATGAGGTGTTGAGGGGCAAATTTGACTATGAAAAAAATGAGGCAAGCTATAGAGGCGGTGATGGAGGTGCAAGCCTTTAGCGATTTGATGTTGTTTGATGCGATTATTGTTAATGAGGATCGCCATTTAGGTAATTTTGGAATGTTGATTGACAACGATACAAACAAGCTCATAAAACCCGCCCCCATTTTTGACAACGGATCGGCATTTTTCAATTACATTAGGGGGTATTCAGGGGGTGGGTTTGCCAAGTATTTTAGATTAACGCACGATTATTTTAGGAGTTATTTTAATTACCGATTTGACAAGCTTGTTGCCATGCACGCCACGCCTAGGCACTTAGATTTATGCGACACACTCCAAGATTTTACCTTCACTCCACACCCTAGATACCGCCCTAAGAAAAGTTTAGTTAAAGCGTGTAGTGAAGTGATTTGCCAAAGGGCAAAGGATGCTAAAAGAGTTGTTGATAAAACATTAAAGCGAAAAGATAGGGCATAGCCCCTTGTAAAGGGCGCACAATACAAGCACACAATGTCTAGCCCCTTAATCCTCTAGTTTCCCTAATTTTGCAGATAATTCTTGCTTGATCTGTTCTCTTTTGCGTTTTAAATGCTCTTCTAGGGCTTCTTGGATAAAGGTGCTCTTATTTTCTTTGAAACGCCCAAACTCTTGGAGGTATTGCTCTAGTTTAGACATGGTCTCTTGGGATAAAAACAATGTGTAGTATTTCTTGGTCTCCTTGTCTGGCTTTTGGGTGCTGTCTGTGAATTTGGCATCTAGGGCTTCTAAATCATCTGGGCTGTTGGGTGTTTCTCTCTTGGTGTTTTTAAATTGCATGGGTGTTCTCCTTAATTTGGGGTAGAAAGGTGGGTTTTTAGTTCCTTGAAAAACTCTTGCCATTCTGTTTTGGCTTTGGTATCGCTGTATTCCATCACCCCCAAGCCTTCTGCAATGCTGCGTTTAAAGGCGATGCGTTCGCATAAATGGTTTTTTAAAAGAGAGACTTGGTGATTGGTGTTGTATTGCTCAATAAAGGAAACTAGAGCTTGCTTTTCTTTGAGAATAGGGATGGGGGGCATTCTGTTGATAAGGATAAGGGCTTTGAGTTTTTCATTGAGGGCTTGTAAGTTCTCAATGCGCTCAAACATCTCTAGCAACACAGCCGTATCTAACTGGCTGGGGGTTGTGGGAATCAGCACAATATCGCTAAACAGAATAGCTCTTTGACTTTCTTTAGAGTGTTCGCCCTTGGTATCAATAATAATGGTGTCGTATTTGCCCACCATCTGTTTGAGCGTGTCTGTGATGTTGCCCGTCCTATTGAATAGTGGGAAAGTAGCCAAGTTGGTTTCACCTCTGATATTAATGAACACTTCCACACTCTGTTGGGGATCGGTGTCTAAGACCACCACATCTTTTTGGGCTTTGAGAAATTGTAATGCCAAGTTAATGCACAAGGTGCTTTTGCCACTCCCTCCCTTTTCATTGGCGATGGTGATGATCATAGACTCTCTTTAGTTGGAAATACTTTAAAATAACAGACTTTAAAATACCATACAAGAACTTAAAATAACCTATAATACCACAACATACCATACTTTACAATGTATTACCACACCACAATATAACATAGTTATAAATACAATACAAGTATTGTAAATAGTGGTATTGTAAATACAATAAATTATAATCACAACATGGGATTTAGAACGGATTAGAAGGAAAAAAGATGGAGTTTGTGCTTGGTTGCTTGCTTGATGAGGACAAAAGCACTTGATTAAAGAGCGCATGGCATGAAAAAAAGAACTTTTGATATGCTAAACTGATCCCAAACTGATTTAAAGTAGCACCATGCAAAACACATTTTTAAACACCCAAACCCCAAGCTTGCCCAACCAAACCGCCCAACGCTTGTTTTCCTATGCGGTGGAGTTTGTTACAATCAAAGAGATTTGCAAGATCGGCAGGGGTAGGGTCATCGATCAAAAATATATTAGGGAACACACGGGAGATTACCCCGTTTATTCATCACAAACAAGAGATAATGGGATTTTGGGCTACATAGATACTTATGATTTTGATGGAGAGTTAGTTACTTGGACAACTGACGGCTACGCAGGCGTTTGTTTTTATCGGTCGGGTAAGTTTAGTTGTACGAATGTATGCGGAACATTGAAAGTTATAAATACTAATGAGGTATCGCCCAAATTTTTAGCCTATATTCTAAACTTGATTACCCCCTCACATGTAACGAAAACGGCGATTCCTAAACTTATGAATAATGTCATGGCAAATATCAAAATCCCCCTCCCCCCTCTCTCTGTGCAAGAAAAGATAGTAAGCATCCTTGAGTCTTTAAGTGCGTTGAGCGGGGAGGTATAAGTGAGTGTAAAAGATACACCACCAGAAGAATCAAAGATTTTATTAAAGCAGAGCGTGCGGGATTTGGATTTTGTCCCACTCTATGCACTCACCCTTTGGGATAGGCGTTTTAAAAATGTCCCTAAAGAGTGGCAACCCACCACCACAAGCTTTAAACATGTGAGTGCTACCCGCCTCAAGGCGTTAAACCAAGAAGGGGGAGAAGTTAAGTTGCTCTCAACGGGTATTTTTGATGGCTACACGACCCAAAAACTAGCGGGGGCAGACCTCAATACGGGGGAAGTGATTAGTCTCCCCACAGGGGGGCGCGCCTACACAAAATACCACAAGGGGCTATTCGTGGATAGTGGCAACCTCCTAGCCACCTGTGCTAATCCTGCTACTACAAACCTCAAATTTGTTTTTTATTATCTGCAGAGCCAAGCACGACTTTTAGAAAGTTTCTATCAAGGTGCAGGGATTGCCCACCCTGACATGGCAAGCATTCTAGCCATGTTAATCCCCCTCCCTCCTCTCTCCGTGCAAGAAAAGATAGTCAAAATCCTTGAGCCCTTGAGTGTGCTGAGTGGGGAGTGCTAGGGAGTGGTTAGCACTTCCCTTAAATACGCCCACACGGCATTAACAACCTCATTTTTGCTAAGTGCTTTGCCCTCTTTAGCCTCAAAATAAACCCTAGAGACCTCCAGATCCGCGCTAGCCTCCAGCTTGTCAAAGAGATTGCCCTCCCGATCTAAATCCTTTTCTGTTTTAATTTTTGCCATTGCCTCTTTTAAAAGCGTGCGATCCACACCCACCGCCTGCACGATCTCCTCTATCTTTTTGTCTTGTTTGGCTTGCTTGTATTGCACTCTACACGCCTCAATCCCTATTTCTTGCCAGTTTGTGGGTAAATGGTGTAGAAAAAACTCCCTATCTTCGGGCTCAAGGGTTTGTAAATAGCGGTCTAACTTCTCTTGGTTTTTCTCTTTGAGCAATGCTTCAATGTAGGCGTAATCAATCAACATCCCCTCATCTTGCTCGATCAAGTCATAATCGATTTCAAACCCCGGATCTTCTACGCCCCGCTCGCGCGTGCGCTTTTGATAATTATTTGCAATTTCTTTATATTTCTGTAAATAAAACCTAAAAGTTTCCTCATCTAGTTCAAGGAACACCACCTCTTTGGGTGTCCCTAGTAGCTCTTGCTCCTCCTCGCTTAGGCAGTATTCCTTTTGATCCCATTTAAGCCCCTGAATCTGTGCATTCCTGACAATACGGGCTAGTTTTTTAAACAGCTCGTTGAATTGATTTTGTGTGTGAGTGTCTTTTAGCTCTTGATCCGTGACTAAAAGGGGTTGTATCTGATGGTGTAGGGCGTTGATTTGCTTTACTTTGTCGGTGAGTTTGCTCTCTGAAGTATCCACATCCGCACCATCGGCATAGACTTTAACCGCCTCTTCAAGATTGTCCTTCATCGTGGCGTATTTGCGTAAGAAAATAATATTGCCAAAAGGTTTATCTCGATCAAAAACGCGGTTTGTACGACTCAAAGCTTGGATTAAGTTCGCCCCCTCTAAGATTTTATCCAAATATAGAGTATTGACAAAGAGCGAGTCAAAGCCTGTGAGCATTTGATCGACCACGATCACTAAGTCTAAGCGTTCCCCAGTGTCTAAGTTGGCATAAGGTCCTCTGTGGGCTAGGCGTTGGGCGACATCTTTTTGGAAAGCGTGGTAATTTTCAAATGTAAAGCTACATTCAAAGCGGTGATTATAGTCGTTTAAAATCGCCTCAATACCCGCCCTCTTGTCTGTCGTGGCGTTATCGCTGGGGTCAAACATGGCGGTGATTTTATAGGGATGATCGTGTTCTTTGAATATTTTGTAATACTCTAGGGCATCTGGGATACTTGAAGTGGCAAAAATAGCATGGAATTTGCGCTTTTGGCTCAGTCTGGCGTGGTTGTCTAAAATGTAGCCAACAACTTGCTCTTTATGTTCCTTATTAAACATAGCGGGTTTAATTTGGGCTTCAAGGTCTTTGTGTGTGATCTCTTGCTTGTCTAACCACTTCTTGTATTCTAGCTCCCTTGCTCCCTCGCCTTCATTTTTTGCCCTTTCTGTGGCTTTCATTGTGGCAATGTTGTGGCGTAATTTTGGCATGGTGTTGGCAAAGCTGACATAAAAGCGTAGCACCATCTTATCTTTCATACCATGCGCTAAGGTGTAGCGGTGTAATTCCTTGCCAAAAATGTCCGCCGTGTTGAGCTTGCTTGTCTTATCAGTCTTAGGCGTGCCGGTAAAACCAATAAAGAGCGCATTTTTAAAGTTATCTTTAATGGTTTTGAGCATACCTAGCGAATCGTTTTCTTTAGCATGGGCATTACCAAAGGTGCTTCTGTGGGCTTCATCCACGATAAAAATTATTTTTTGTTTGTCAAATGCCTTGTTGGGTTGGATTCGATACATCGTTTGCAAAGTGGCGATCAGCACCGCCTCCCTTTTGTCTTTAAGGGCTGTTGCTAGTTCTGCAGCGCTCATGCTTGTGCTATCTTGCACCACTTCCCCCGTGTCTGCCTTTTTGTATTCCTGCAAGGTTTGGAGCACCAACTCCCGCCTGTCGGCTAGAAAAACCACCTTTTTGGCCATTTTTTTTATGCAAGAGCAGAGTCGCGCTTTTAAAGCTGGTGAGCGTTTTACCACTCCCTGTGGTGTGCCACACATAGCCCCCCTTGTTGTCTTGGCTTATTTGACTTTCCTCTGCGCTCTTTAAAATCGCTTGCACGGCATAACACTGATAAGGGCGCATCGCCTTGAGGCTTTGGTTGGAGCTATCAGCAATCATGTAGTGGCTAATGAAGGTGTGGATGAAATCCACCGATAAAAAGCGTTTGATAAACTCTTTATAATCTTGGATGGGCTCATTGTTCTCATCTGCCCACTCAAAACAAAATTCTTTTTTGAAATCTTGCGCGCCCCCAAAATTAGAAAAATACTTGATCTTTTCAGGGGTGGCACACACAAAGAGCTGGATACACTTGAATAAACCCTTAAATGCCCCCTCTTTGGCATAATCTTTAATCTGCTTAAACGCCATATCTAAAGACACTCCCCGATTTTTAAGCTCAATATGCACTAAGGGCAAGCCATTGATAAGCAGGCTAATATCCCCGTCGTTTTTTCTCTCTTTCCCATTTTTCCCCAAACCATGGTTGTCTGGCAATTTGGTAACGGGTGTTGCCCAGCCCTATGTCGGTGTCAAAAATCTTTAGATGTTTGCTTATGCCCTCTTGCTGGAGTGCCACACTGCCCCCCTCTAGCAGGCGGTGTATCTCAAAGGGGGTTTTATTTTGTATTTGGCTTAAAATCTCTTGCATTTGTGCATCATTTAAGGGTTTTTTTATGCAATCCTTGTTGTGATCATAAAGGATTTTCTGCCAATTCTTTAGCAGATCGTGGTGTTTGGGGTATTCTAGCACCTCCTCCTCCCATTTATGTTTTTTCAAGGTTTGGATAAAGTCCTCTTCAAAGTCTTTTTCTGCCATTTAGTTCTCCTTGTAGATGAGTTGATCCCTTAGGGCGCGTGTGATCCGCGCTAAGAGTTGTTGCTCTTGGTGGGTGAGTTCAATCAAGCGATCCAGAGTGCTTAACAAATGGGCGATTTTTTGCTGTGTGGGGAGAGGGGGGAGGGGGATTTTAAGGGTGCGTACATTTTCAGCTGTTAAATTTAAATGCGATGACTGATATACATTGCCTTGCAAACACTTTTGCCCCAACCGACTTTGAAAAAAATACATGATAAATTCGCCATTGTATGCGTGTTTAAGCTTACAAATGGCTATCTCTCTCCCCGAAAACGCTACTTTGTCCCCCTTAAAAAAACCTACATTGCCAATTTTGCCCGAACTTGAGATTAAAAGCGTAGGGCTATCCAAAAGAATTTTTTTTAAAGCGTTGGGCGACAGCAATGGGGATAAAATAATCCGTTTTAAAGTTAATGCGTGTGCCTTCAAAGTCTTTATTTTGTATAAAAGAATAGGCGTTTTTGTCTGTTTTAAGCAAGGCGGGCTTAATGGTATTAGAGTAATCAAACCCTGTTTGTTTTGTAATAAGGCTACACACCTCCCCCAGTTCCACCTCCTCCCACGCTCCGCCATCCTCCTTAAAACGCCACATACGCCCTAAAAGCAACTCTAGCATGCCTTGTTTCACCTGCTCTAAGAGGGCTTGTTTTCGGGCTAGCAACATCTCACGCCTTTAAGATTTGTAGTAGGGCTTGCAAGCCCTCATGCTCTTTAAAACCCTCTAAATCCTCTAGTGCGCTCTCTAGCTCCTTAGTGGCGTGGGTGATGTCTTTTTGCACTCCTTGCAAACAAAGGGCGTATTTGCTCGCTAATGCTTGCACACGGCGCGCCAACTGGGCGACAAACTGCTTAGGCAAGGCAAAAAGGGCGTTTTCTAGGGGGTTAAACCACTTTTGCCCCAACAGCTCTAAAATCTCAGTTTCGCTTAAATTTTTAAGTTTGTCTAGCACCAAAGCCACTAACGCCTCTTGGAGTTTTTTAAGCTTTTCTTTTAAGGATTTTTCTTGCTGGCTGAGTTGGTAGTAAGGGATAAGTTTAGCCCCTAGCTCTGTATGTTTGAGTGCCTCTAGGGCAAATTCTAGGCATTTGGCTTTTAATTTGGCTTGGTTGAAGGATTTGCAATCCTTGTTGAGCAAATCCTTAAAGTGAATTAAAATTTCTTGATCTTCTAAAAGCTCTTTTTAATAAGCCTTTCTTTCTTGTTCGTATCCCCTGCCCTTGTGTTCCTCTAAAAAGTCGTGCAAAGCCATTAACCGCGCCTGAGGGGTGCTTGGACTTTGCCTAAGAATATCTGCGCCTCTTTCTCTTAGTAGCTTTTCTAATCCATTCTTACCAGAATGTAACTTTTTACTCCTCAGCCTCCACTAAGTCCCACCACTGGGAGACGCATAGATGTGTTATAGGCATAAGATTGTCAAGCCTAATTTAGATTTTAAAGATTTAAAACAGATGTGGAATGCCAATGTGGCCTATTCCAAAGGAACTAAAAACCACTATTTTAGATGGCAAGAAGACATTGATTACAAGATTTTCAATACCAACACCCTATGTGAGTCAGCAATACTTTTTTATGGCTCATCGGGTTGCAGGCAGTTATATCTTCTGCTTTGCAAGTTGGCTATGCGTGTTTCAAGCAACAAGATTGCCCTAGATAGACACTACGCTAAATATGTGCTACAAATTGTCCCTAGAACTTTGCGGATGCAACTAGACATCTTAGAAAAAGTCGGTTTGATCTCTTTAATCAAAGGCAAACGCCGTTATGCCTACATTTACTTAAAGGACTATCGGAAACTACCGAGCTATCAATCTGTGGGTTTGAACAAGAAAGCCAATATGCCCACACCTTTTTTCTTGACCATTCTAGCTTATAGCAAAAAGATTGCTCAAGCTTTAAAAGAAGTGACTTTCACAATGCAGGGCAGACACGGGCTTTTTACACTCAAGTCTCCCAAAGATAGGGGGCGTATGCGCCGTCTCAATGATGTCATCTTAGAGTTTAGTCCTTTGCAAGACCCCAATACCACCATCTCTTTGACTTATAAGCAACTCACAGGCAAGGAAATCCCTAGTATGAAGTGTTTTTATCAAGTAGCCATTGTGAAGAAAAACATCATAGAAGCTCTGACAAGTCAAATGGTTTTAGGAGAAGTGGCGTGAAAAAATATCTAAAGCCCTTAATAGGTGTCTTGCTCTGTGTGAGCGTATTGCACGCTGGAGGACTAGAGGGTTTGCAAAATGCTATCCAAACTTGGCTCAGTAGTGGTAAAGCCAAATTAATCCTCACCATCATCTTTATTGGCATCGGTATTTATGTGTGGAAAAACCTAGATCGCTGGAAAGAGATTTTGCTTGTCGTGATTGGGGTGATACTAGGCTCACTGCTTTTCTTTGGTGCGCCCAAACTCTCTGGTTGGTTTATCACACTTTTTCAATAAGGGAATGTAGATGCAAGTTGTGAGCGTGGTTGTATTCAATTTGAGAGAAATCTCTACCAAAGAGAAGTTTCTTTGGCTCAATGCCAAGAGCTTTTTAATTTGTCTGCTTGTGCCCTTTGTTTTATTGCCCACGATTGGGATTGTATATGCCTTATTACTCTATGGGGTGTTCTTATTGGCGTTTAGCATTTTAGAATTTTTTGATGAAGACATTAGCGACATTTTGATAGCCCATTCTAAGATTAAGACTAAGAGCACGAGATTTTATGCGTGAAACAAAATCTTATAAAGTATTTGGTTGTGGTTGATTCGTGCTGAGCAACTTACTAGCCTTTTGCAAAAATAAGAGCATTGACTACCTAGCAGGGGCAATGCCTAAAGTCCATTCTATGGCTGATGAGAACAACATTCTAGGCATCTACGATCACCACTTCATCATCACCAAACAAGAAAATCTAGTGGGGGCTTTGGAGTTGCAGGGCTTGAGTTATCTCAATTTGATGCAACAGGATTTAGAACACTACTTTAATGTCCGCCAAAATGCTTTAGATGGCATACCTAATGGGGTTTCTGTGCGGATTGTCGCCAAGAGGCGCAAAGAGCGCATCAAACAAAACTCCCATTTGGATAACTCTTATGCCAAAGCTATTATATCAGCCTTTGAGAGCAAAGAGATTTTTGATCACCGCTACTATCTGATATTTGAAAGCACAACGAGCACACTAAAAAGTTTTTTTGAAAAGAAAAAACTAGAGATGACCACTTCAATAGGGGATGGAGATACTAAAACGCCTATCACTTTTGCCAACAAGCACTCGATGCTCAGACAAGTGATTCAAAGAGTGGCCAATGCACTCAGAGACTTCAACCCTAGAGAACTTGAATCTTCTGAAATCTTGCGTTTCTATGCGGAATACATCAATGGTATCGATATTCCTTTTAAGCCTGTAATGGGGATTTTAAGCGATAGTTATATTGCCAGTGATTTAGAGTTTTTCAAGGACTATTTCACCTTGACATTCAATAGCAAGACCACATACCAACGCTTTGTGGGTGTAAAGAGCTATGAGAATCAAAACATCACCTCTGTGGCTCTCTCTTCTTTGTTGCACTATGAGTGTGAGTTAGACATCATCTTCTCTATTGAGCCTTTAGGCACATTTGAGAGTTTGAGATTTTTAAAGCTACGCAGGAAATTCACTTTTGTCAATTTTGTTAAAGAAGAATTAGACAAATACATTGACCTAGTGCAAGCCTCTAGGCTCTCAATGCAAAAAAATCGCCTTGAATATCCTCATTAAAGCAGAGAGCAAAGAGCAACTAGATAAGCACACCGAACATGTTTTAAGCTTGCTCAACAATGAAGGCTTGGTGAGCAAAGAGGAAACCATCGGGATGATACCCTCTTACTTCTCTTTCTTCCCCGGACGGATGGATTTAAACTATCGGGCTAGACACCAAACTTCTAAGGTGATGGCAGCCTTGCTCTTGTTTGAAAAGAATAATAAGGGTTTTAAAGCCAACTCTTGGGGGGATATGCCCTTGAGCGTGTTTAAAAACTTAGATCACTCCCCTTATTTTATTTAATTTCCATAACCAAGAGGTGCAATATAAGGGGGTATCAGCCCACAATGTGGCTAGAGTGAATGGGCATACGATGGTCATCGGAGCAACAGGGGGAGGCAAGACGACCTTAATGAGCTATTTGATGATGAGTGCCTTGAAGTATTCTAATTTAGACATTTTAGCTTTAGATAGATTGAATGGGTTGTATTCCTTCACCAAATACTTTGGAGGGGTGTATAACAATGAGGAGGATTTTTATATCAATCCTTTGACCTTAGAAGACTCCAAAGAAGATGTTTCTTTCTTGTGCAGTTTTTACAGCCACATGCTCAATATTGAAAATACAGATAGGAGAGACAAAGAGCTTACCGAAGATCAGAATGCCGTGCTCAAAGCGATTGAGAGCATGTATCAAGAGCACCAAGGCAAAGCAAAGAAGGGTATTTATGAGCCTTATACCTTAGAAGAATTTACCAACACTTTTATTAAAACACGCTCCGGGCAAATCCAAGAAACCTTGAAGCCTTATTTGGCAAATCCCATTTTCAATGCTAGGGAGGATTGTTTAGAGTTTAAAACCCGTATCACCACCATTAATATGGACTCTGTGATCAATAACCAAAAAGATACGGGCTTGTTAGCCTACTACATCTTCTATAAACTCATCCGCAGAGCTCTGCAATTAGATAGGGGTTTTCTGTGCTTCATTGATGAGTTCAAGTCTTATGCGCAAAATGCCGTGATGAATGAAAAGATTAATCTGATCATCACCCAAGCTAGAAAGGCTAATGGGGTGATTATCTTGACCCTACAAGACATCCACCAGTTGGATGATGTGAAAAATGCGGATAGCTTTATTAAGAATATGGGAACACTGATCTTCTATCCCCAAAAGAACATTGATACCGACAAGCTCAAAGACAAATTTGGCATCAAACTCAGCGATATTGAGCGTAATTTCTTAGAGAACACTAACACTACCAGCCACCAAATCCTTGTCAAAAACATGAATGACAGCACCTCTAATGTGGTGGATGTGAGCTTGGCAGCTCTAGGCAAATACTTGCCTGTTTTTAGTTCTAATGCCAGCAGTGTAGCACACATTAATAGCTTGATCAAGCAATATGGGGAAGATTGGAGGGAGAAGTATGTCGGATAAGAAAAGCAAATGGAGAAAGTATCTCTCTATCACCTTATTAAATCTAACCCTCACGCTTTTATTTTTAGGTCATTTTTGCCTTGCTGCATGGCTGTTCGGATAAATTCCATGAGATGCGCAAATCCCAGTGTGCGTGTGTTGCTTTGGAACTAGGGAGTGTGGATGCCTGATCTCTTAGAGCAACGCCTAGAGTTTGAAAAAATGGTGGAACGCTTTAGTAGTGGTGTATTTGATCCAGGAGACTATGAAGAATTTGCCAAGCTCAGCGCAGTCTTGCTTATAGAGATTGTAAAACACATTGATTGGCAAAAAGCACAAGAACAACAACAAAAAGAGAGTGAGAAAGTCCTAGAATCCGCTGTTGCTGTAGAAACGCCTACTAATGAGCAACAAAGCAGTGGAGAGCAAGTCTTAGAGACTAGCCCTCCAATACCAGCACAAGCATCTAAAACACCCCAACAAGCCACTGAGCAAGCCCCAGAGTTTAATATCCATACTCAGGTGCAAGCCCACGAACAAAGCAATGTGCCAATCCAAGAGCCTGATACAGCTGTAGAACAGCGTATCCACGAACACATTCACAAGCAACAAAGAGAACAAGAGCTAGACTTTGATGAACTAGAGCAACGCATTAAATCCAGTGTGTTGCCCCAAGTGGATGCGCTGATGCGCTCTCATTCCCAACAAATCCAAACGGATATAGAAAGCAAAATCGAGCAGTTTGTGAGCGACAACTTAGACCTGAAAAGTGTCTTTAGAGTAGAGAGAAGACTCACAAAGGTTGCTTTTAGACTGGCTCTACTTGGGGGCCTTGTGGTGGTTACTTTGAGCCTTGCTATTGTCTTTATGATGCCCTTAGTCAGAGTTGAGCCTTTGTTGATTGACTTTGCTAATGCCGACAAGCACTTTGCCATTATCCAAAAAGCAGATTCTAAGATAGAACAAAATGAAGCCTTGATGCGCTCTTTAGTAGGCAGTTATATCCTCAATAGAGAAACTATCAACCACATTGATGAAAAAGAACGCTATGAAAGCGTGCGCTTGCAAAGCTCTCCTAGCGTGCATCAAACCTTTGAACACTTAATCGCTAGTGAGCATAGCATTTACACCAACGAGGCCATTGATAGAGAGGTTAAAATTGTCAATATCTCCATCTTCAAGAAAGGCAAGGCACAAAATATCGCCACTTCTGATGTGGTGGTCAAACTCTTCAACCAAGGCTATTTGAGCTATGAGAAGCGGTATCGCATCACCCTGAGTTTCAAATTTTTAAAAAAACTTAAAATTTGACTACAACTCTATGCCTAAAAACCCCACAGGCTTTCAAGTCTTGAAATACTCCATCACAGAAATTGCTACGATCAAGCCTTTAGATGAAACCCATAAAATCCGCAAGCCCCCTAGAAGCAAGATTATCTACAAAGAACAAGAGAATAAGGGAGAGGGGCAATGAGTGTTGTAGATACACATAGAGCACACTCAACCTTTATATCCCTATATGCCCTATCCCTATGTGCTAGTGCCATCTTATTAAGCACTCTGCACGCAGAAGCCCAAAATGCCGATGGTTATGTGCCCCCTGTATTTGACAATCCTGCAGATAATCAAGCCCCAGCACACCCCAACCCCTACCAAACTCCTGCAAGTCAGCCAGCACCCCCTACAAACCCATATATTGCTCCAAATGCAACACCCCCCACAAATGCGCCTACACCCTTTAATCCTAAAGCTGTTGCCCCCTCTAATCCACTCAACCCCCAGCAAAGACCTAAAATTTCTGCTTTCAAAGAGGGCACACCTTCCCAAGCTTTAGAAAATGGAGCACATCCTCCCAAATCAGCCCACCAAGAAGAGGGCTTTGAGGAAACCCAAGAGACACCCCAGCCCCTGCAAAACTTGCACGCCATCCAATCTAATTTCTTTGGCAAAAAACACTCTAAGAGAGACAACACCACTTTCATTGATTACCAAATAGGGGAGACCCATAATATCCGTCTGCGCTATGCCATGACCACCACCTTCATCTTCAATGACAATATCTCCCAAGTGATTTTAGGCGATGAGATTGGTTTTTCAACTAAAATGCTGGGCACGGATAAAGAACATCTCATTAGCAATATCTTGCTCATCAAACCTTTGCAAATAGGTGTGGATAGCAATCTAACCATCATTGGCAAGAGTGGGAAAGTCTATAGCTTTTACATTTTTTCCACCAATTACACCAGCCAAAAGAACCCTGCTCTAATCGTCTATGTGGCTTCTAAAGACTTCTTCAAGCCTCTAAGAGAGCCAAAAGAGGAAAAGACACCCGAACCCTCAAACCCAAAGCAGATAACACCCCAAAAGCCAACCTCGCACAAAAAGATAACTAAAAATAAGAGAACGCCTAAAAAGACAGCCAAGCCAGTTGTCCGGGCAACAGCCCCTATTGAAGAGCCAAACCGCCGTTATGCTAGCAATGCTTTTTCAGTGATCTCTAATAACACCCAAGATACTAAACCCCAAGACTCTGTGGATTTCAAAAAACTAGATTATGCGGCTCAAGTGAGTGATGATGGGAAGTATCTAAAAATTGGGGATGAAGTCAATCACATCTACATTGAAAAATCCAAAATAGAGCGCGGTTATGCCATTGTGCCCTCTAAAAAGCGCAAGTGGTATTGCTTTTGGATATGCAAAAAACCCACCAAGCAAGCCCCTGCTTTTAGACCCTTAGACATTTTCAACGATCAGCAATTCACTTATTTCAAGTTTGACAGGGCTAATGCGCACTCTAAATTCCCTGTGCTCTACAAGGTAGTCGATGGCTATGACAATCCAGTTAATAGCCGTGTAGTAGGCGATTATATCATTGCAGAGGATGTGAGCGATGTGTGGAATTTGAAGATGGGCAAGGACATTGTTTGTGTGAAAAAACTCCATGCCAAGGGCAAAAATGGCCACTGATAGCAAAAAGTGGCTCAAAAGTAGGGGGGATGGTGCTAGGGGGGACTTTTGGGTTATTTGCACTGGCTCTCATTGTGGATAAGAGCGGAGGAGATGATAAAGAAGAGATTTTAGATGTCAAGGGGGGCAACTCCTATCCTTTGAGCGATTATTTCTTCATCAATGCAGATAAGAACGCTCTTAAAGAGAGACACAAGCGTATAGAGGAAGAGAGAAAGGACTATAAGACTCTCAATCAAGAATTAGAAGCCCAAAATAAAGCCTTAGAGAAAGCCCTAGAGAGTGCCAAACAAGAAGCTAAGAAGCCTGCTCAAGTAGTGGTGCTCAAAAGCACAGAGACCCCCAAGCCTATTGAGGGTGTGGCAACGCCCCAGCCTGTTGCTCCTGCTGCGCCCAAACGCATTAGAAGACTCACTAGAGAGCAACAAGAGCTTTTAAACTCTAGGGCACAACCCTTTGAGCCCCTGCCTGATGCACATAAAGGGGAGATTGACTATGGCATTGATAGTTTTGAAAATCTCAAAGCCCAAGATAGGGGCACGAATGAAAATAGGTTGTTAAGAACCATCACAGCCGATAAGATGATCCCCGCCTTTCTTATCACCCCTATTTCTAGCCAGATTGCAGGCAAGGTAACTGCATAGGTAGAAACCGATATTTTTGCCAGTATGGGCAGAGCCGTGCTCATCCCTAAAGGTTCAAAGGTCATTGGCTATTACAACAATAATAACAAGATAGGCGAATACCGCCTCAACATTGCTTGGACGCGTATTATCACGCCCCAAGGCATTAACATTATGCTAACCAATGCTAGAGGTGCAGATGTGAAGGGTTATAATGGTCTCATTGGCAAGGTTATTGCCCGCAATTTCCAAAAATACGGACTTCCCCTTCTTACTTCTACCTTATCTAATGGTCTGCTCATTGGCTTAACTTCTGCTCTAGCCAATAGACAGAACAAGGCAGGGGTGGGCAATCCCTTCTTTGGGGATTATCTATTAATGCAACTCACGCGTAGCACTGGGATGAACATCAACCAAGTGGTTGGGCAAATCTTAGCAGATAAAGCCCGTATCAACCCCATTATTGTCATCTTTGAAGGCAGTCGGGTATTCATCTCCCCTAATTTAGACATTTTTATCCCTAAGCCCAAGAATGGGGAAGTCTTAGCCCGTTTCTTTAGGGAGAAAAAGCCCGTTGTCAAACCACAGGAGGAAAGCTATGAAGATAATGAATTTTAGTTTGAAAGGGTGTTTTTTAGCTCTATTGCTTCCTATTTATGCCCACGCTTTGGTTATCCAAATCAACCAGCCCATTGACTTTGCCAAGAGAAACGGAGAGATGAGTGGGTATGTGGTGTTTAAAAAACGCGTGCATAAAGAGCTCCTAGCACTAGGCAAATACCAAGTTTCTAAGAACAAGAAAAATGTTCTCTTTAGTATCACCCACATTAAAAAGGGAGAGGATTATAAAACTCTCAGCGCACAGCCCAGTGCCATTAAGGAGACTAAGGGCAAAACAGGTCTAAAGAAAGGCACAAGGATTGTGCTAGGCGGAGAGGACAATGCCCAGATAGCCAATTTGCTAGGCTTGAATAAAGAAACCTACCGCACTAGCAAGGGCGGGAGTGGGTTTAGCGCTACAAATACCAAAGGCTCTAGTGGTGCCAACAATGGCAATGCCAATGGTTCTGTATCAAACACACGAGATAATCTAATGGGCACACAAGGCATTGGCAATAATCCCTTCCCCACCATTGCTGGTGGCAATACCAGCCCTACAAGTGTGAGTGTGGGTGGGGGTAGCTATACAGGTGGGCTAGGGAATTATGGCGGGCTGGGGAGCAATTCTTTCATGCCTCTTCCTTTCCCCGAGGATATTTCTAGGGCATAGGTAGAGGGGCACAGAGCTATGGAGATTCTGGGAATTCTGGGAGTGATCCAAACAACCCAGAGAGCTCTAAGTTAGCTACCTACACCACAGAGTTTTGCACCGCTCCTAGTCGGCAAGGCAACCAAATGGATATTAGCATTGTGGATCGCAATGGCAAATGCGTGGAAATGCAAGCCTATCGCAATGACAATGTTTGTAGCTACCGCTATGATTTTGAAAAGGGCAAAGCGATCAAACAGACCCAGTTTTACTTCATTAATAAAGAGAATAAAAGCCTCAACATTGGGGGTTGTGTGGATTTGCAAGGTTCTGAGTATCAATTCAGGCTCTATGCAGATGATAGCAAGTGCAAGTTGCAAACCACTAAGAATAAGGAGTATGGGAGCGGGCAAGCCAGCTTTTTCCAAACCCAAATCTTGTTTAGAGGCTTAGATGGATTAATCCATCTAGCCAAGGATTGCAATGACTTTGCCAATGTCAAAGAAGAGCTGATCCGGTATGACAATGATAGTGCCACACACAAGGTTAAGCGCATTGTCAATCAGTATTATATTGATCCCACCACTAACCAAAAGGTCTTTATCTCGCATGGCATTGTCAGCCCTATTGAGATGGATTATCAAGAGTATGCCTGTGGGAAATGGGAGTTTGATGATGCCAACTTGCAAGCCACTAGACCCACACAAGTGCGCGTCTATGATTCTGTGGAGAATAGCTATTACAATGTAACCGGTTGTGATTACAGCGCAGATGGGGGCAAGACTCCTAAGATTGTCCAGCCCTATACCCAAATCAACACGACTAGCTCTTCTAAGGGAGAGGAAGTGGGGGATTTGAACACGACCAATGGGGGCTCTCAGCACTTGCCACAATACACCACCTTTGAAATCAAAGAGAGGGTGCTAAGTAGTTGGGGAGAAACTTCTTACTCTTATTGTGATGATGGCTGGAGCTCTTGGACTAGAGATAGGGGATACACTAGATATAGCAATGGGAGCCTGAGGACTTTAGCCAAGTGGGTTACTGAGTATCAAACTATCAACACGGGCACAACACAAGTCTATGTGCGCCCTAGAAATGAGGGGGATAGCGATGCGCAATATGACACCTATAAGTTCTACTATGTCTCAAAGGCTCAAAAAGACATCAAACGCATTCCCTTGTCAGTGGATGTCAATGAAGCCCATTTAGATGAAGAGTTCCGCAAAAATGTAGAAGCCGTGATCCTCTCTCAAAAGCTCAAGCTCAACACCGAAGTGTTGGGTCTGCTCAACACAGATAAGCTCAATAATTGGAAACAACAGCATTACAAGCCGGGCAAGGGTAGCCAGTGTTTGGATTATCGTTTTGGAGATGATTCTTGGCATCCCGATAAAAAAAGGCAAATATTGCACTTGGGGCTCAATGGTAAATGCCACTTATAGCTGTGCCCAATACGATGATTGGGTCTTGCCATGAAGCTAGCACATACAGGTCTTTCACTCAAGCTTCCCTTATTACTCTTGGGTGTAGGGCAAGTCTTGTGGGCACTAACAGAAGAAGACTTCTTAGCCCATATGCCTACCGAGCAAGAACCAGCACAGAGCGCACCCCACGAACCGGGTGTGCCCGTATTAGGGGTAGAACCCCATCCACAAGAGTCCTTCCATGTTCCCATACAGCCCCAAAAACCCGTGCGTGCTTTGAATGCCCAAGCATTGCAACAACGCGTGATTCAAAGAGAGCAGAAAAACAACAAGGCATTACACCAAGCAAGGTCAATGCTTGTGAAAAATGGCTGGTTCTTAGGGGCTGAAATTGCCATTAGTGGGACGGATTTGAAACAGGACTTGAGTCGATTTGATGGTGCAAGCGATTCTTTGGTGTTGTATCAGGGCAAAGCCAAGAGAGCAAATTTTAATATGGGCGTAGTAGCAGGGTATCAGCACTATTTTGGCAACACCCAAAAGCACGGGATTAAGGCGAGTGCACACCTCTATGGGGGCACATCCAGTGTGTTGACATACTCTCCCATAACTAAAGTTAGGGGATTCTAGCTTTAGTGGAGATCGCGGCTTCAAGCAGGATAGCTCCGTTTGGAGTCTTACATTCCCTATTCCAAAGGTTGATGCCCCAACCCCAAGGGTATTACCCCTTGATTGCAACACAAATATTAGCACAGACATGCTGGTGCTAGCCTTATATCCCAATAGCTAAAGCTAGGGGCTTTACGGCGCGGTTGGTAACTACAGCTATGAAAGATGTTCAAACAAGCCTGAGCACCAATTACACGCCCCTAGGTTTTGGCTTAGAGGTGAAGTATGTTTTTGATTTTTTCAAACATCTAGGCAAGCACCGCCACACTTTGGGATTGTCTGGGGGTGTTGGTTGGAGAATGTATGCCTATTTTGCACGCATTGGGACTTTGCAAACACGCATAGGCACTTTTATGCTTTCTGAGCCGCAGAATTTTGTCAATCAGGGCTTTTATCCTACGATTGGGCTCCACTACTATCTAAACCACCACCAATTCAGTGTGGATTACCGCTTTGGAGGGGCAATAGGTTATGTTTCCCCTGTGGATTCGGTGGTGAAATTCAAGAGTGGGAGGTTCAAAGGTGATGAAGCCTTTGCATCGTTTAAGACCACTTTAGTGGGCAGTAGTTTTATGGCTTTCAATTACGCATATTTATTCTAATTCAACAAGGAGACACTATGAATAACGCAAACAACACAAACAACGCTAACCAAGCAAACAAAGAGCATCATGCGCACAACGCACACAATGCCAATCCAGCAAAGGATAATCCACACAAAGATTCGTCCAAGCCTGCTGAACTCAACGAACAAGCACTCTTAAAACGCCTAGATGAATTTAGGCAATTAGATGCTAAAGAGCAACGCCTGCGCGCTCAGATTGAGAAATTGAATGCTCAGATCAAGAGCACCACAATAGCTTATGAGAAAAAAATCAAGAGCATCACACTTGCTTATGAAAAAATGCACAACAAGCAACTGCTCAAGGCTAAAACATTGTGCGATGAGCTAGAGAATTTGCAAAAGAAAAGGGTTTAAGTGCTAGATTTAAGCCCACTAGCTAAATACAGGAACTTAAAGACCTGTATTGAGACTTTTCTCCCTTATTTAGAGAGTGGGATCGCCGAGCTCATTTGCAACACAGAACAAGAGCTTTGGCTCTATAAGCTAGATGGAAGCCGTGAGAGAGTGGTAGATGCGAGTTTTAGCAAGGATTTTTTGATTAGATTTGCCGAACAGCTGGCTAGTTATAGAGACTTGTTCTTTAACCACACTCATCCCACACTCAACACTTCCATCCCTTTCACGCGCTACCGCGTGAGTGTGAATCACTTTAGCATTAGTGCCGATGATCAGCCCTCACTCAATATCCGCGTGCTTAGTGAGAGAAAGTTTGCATTAGAAGAGTTTGCGCTTAGAGATAACAAGTTTAGCTACGATGCGCTCAAGCAAATTGCCCTAGAAGGGCATAATATGCTCATCAGTGGGGGCACGGGTTCAGGCAAGACAAGCTTTTTTAAACGCCCTGATAAATTATATCCCTAGAGAGACACGGATTTTAAGCGTGGAGGATAGTCAAGAGCTGGATTTAAGGGAGTTTGCTAACCACAAGTCTTTGCTAGTGGGCAAGAATGAAGAGGGCAACTTCACTTATGAGAATGCCTTGAATATGGCAATGCGGATGAGTCCCGATCGATTGATGGTGGGTGAGATTGATACTAGAAATGCCTTGTTGTTTCTAAGATTTGGTAATACAGGTCATAAGGGAATGGTTTCTACCTTGCACGCCAATAGTGTGTATCAAGTCATCGAAGCCATTGCACTCAATCTAAGGATGAATAGAGTGGATATGGAGTTGCAAGTGGTGCGGGACTTTTTTTAAGAGTGCCATTGATGTGGTGGTGCAGATTCACTATGACAGAGCTAGCAATACAAGATATATCCAAGAAGTGGTTTGGACAAAGGATTTGGATAAGCTTAAGGGTTTTGGGTGAAAAAACTTAAAAAGAATACAGGGCGTAGAGTCCATTGTCTGATTAGCGAGGAGGCCAACCACACCTTGTGTGCACAAATGCTAAGTCACAAGACAAGTTTAACAGAAACTTTGGAAAATTTGATTCTAAAGGCCGCTTCTAAGCGGCGCAGGTCTTCTAAATCCACCCAAACTTATTTTGAAAGCATTGCAGAGATCATTAAGCCTAACAAACAGCTATATACGCAGATGAATGCTAACGCTTCTAATTTAAACCAAATGATGCACCAAGTTAATTTAGCCATAAAAAAGAACCAGCAACTCTACTTAGAGCATATCCCTTTTTGGGAGCAGGCTTTTGCTCTATTGGCAAAAATGGATGAGGATATGTGGCATTTGAGAAAGTTACTTTTAGAGCTTTTGAGCCAAGTCTATACAGATATTGGATAAAAAGAAAAAGCGCGCGCTTTACAAAAAAGTTTGAAAAATTATGGGGAATATAATAGCGTCTTTGTGCCTAACAAACCCAAAGCAAAGAGTTAGCAATGAAACAGCAATTTGTGGTGTGGATGAGCTTGTTTTTGAGTGTATTAGGGATACCCTTGTTTTTCATCTTATCTAATTGGTATGCCTTTGAGGAATTGCATAGTTTCAACGATGCCTATGTCTTTTCATATTCGATTATCTCAGGCTTGCAACAAGGAGCAAGCCTATTAGATTTGAAATTTGAAGTCTATATTGCTACTCTTTTGGCTCTTATGCCCTTAATTGCTACTCTTTACATCATTGTTCCTAAAACCTTCAAAAAGACCCACGGCTATGCCAAATGGGCAATGGCAAAGGATATTGAATGCTTTAAAATCTTTTCTAAAGAGGGGTTTTGTAAGATTGTCCACCCTTTGGGGGTGTGCTTTAACAAGGGCTTTATCTTGGGCAAGTTTGGCTTCCCCTTTGCTAAAAGGGTGTGTTATAACAAGCCATTAGGGGCAATGATTGTCGCACCCCCTGGAGCAGGTAAGACAGCCGCTATTGCTATCCCTAACTTATTGACTTTGCCCACTTCTTGCATTGTTACAGATATTAAGGGGGAGCTGTGTTCATTGAGTGCAGGCTACAGACAACAAGCCTTGCACAATGAAATCTTGGTGTTTGATCCCTTTGGGGAGGACAACACCTGCTTTTTCAATCCCTTTGATAAACGCTTGGTAGAACCGATGAACTTTGATGCTAAGCTAAGATTGGTGCAAGAGGTGGCAAATAATATCTTTGTGCAAGAGGACAAGAAAGATGAGCACTGGGTTTCTAGGGCTAGGGATTTGTTCTCTTTTTTTGCACTCTATGATTTAGCCACTAAAAATGAATCTAGTTTCTATGATATTGCAATGTGGCCTAATAGAGACTTTGCGGCTTTAATTCATCCTCAGAGTAGGCACTATGCAGTGTTTTTTCAAGAGGATGAGAATGGCAATATGGTCAGAACTGATTCTGACATTGATCCTGCTAAATCGTTTTACACACAGGTATTAGAGCAAAAATAATGCTGATGTCAATGATCCTAGAAACTACGATCCCAATGAGCCTGAACCTGAGCAGCATGCAGAGGGGGTATTACACGAGATCATTAAAAATGATGCCGGCGGTTGGGCTACTGCAGCTCAGGAAGAGTTTGCTAGCATCAAATCTACCTTCAATCGCTTCATGAGCGTATTCAAAAGCCCACAGGTCAAGGCAGCCACTTCTAAGATGAGCTTTGCCTACACAGATTTTAGAAAAAAGAATATCACGCTTTACATTAAGATTGCCCAAACAGATATTGCTACTCTAGCTCCCTTAATTAGGACACTCTTAGAGAGCATTGCCAAGAACTTATTGATAGAGGAGAGCAAAAAACCTAGATGAGCGTATCTACATTTTCTTAGATGAATTCGTGCGCTTTGGCAAGCTCCCCTTCTTGCTAGAAATGCCCGCTCTGTGCCGTAGCTACAATGTCGTCCCCTTATTCATCACACAGGACTATGCGATGATTAGGAAGTATTATAGCGATGATAATCTCAAGGTGTTAAAGGGTGTAGTGCATTACAACATTGTCTTTAAGATGAATAGTGCAGAAGATGCCGAGATCATCTCTAAAGAAGTGGGACAATTTACGCGTTTGAGCAAGAACACCTCTACAGAGAGAGGGCAACTTGTTTTTGGAGGCACGAGTTCTTATTCTTTGGAGGGCAGAGAGTTACTCACACCCCAAGACATCTTGAATATCCCGGATGATGAAGTGATTGTGATTGTAACAGGCAACAAAGCCAAGCCTTTGAAGCTTAAGGCTAATTTCTATTTTAAAGATAAAGAGTTGCGCAAGCGCGTGAATTGGACAACCAAATCCAATAAAGGAGACTAGAGAATGGCATGACCACTTCAGATAGTAGGAGAAAAACATGAAAGAAGCAAGTATAAAGGAATTTATGGAGGCTGTGCAGAAGGCCATAGCGATGGAGCAGGGCAGGGAGCAGTGGTGGGAGAATCTAGCCCAAGAGTTGAGCCCACAAGAGAGGGGATATTTTATCAACTTAGGGAAGGAGGGGATAGTAGAGAGCACACGGCACCACGATCCTTATCATCTGAAACTGAGCATCCAAATAGGCATGGAAATGGCGATGGAACACGATCTAGAGCAGAAGAAAGCATAGGCAGAGCTTGCGGACCCGACACTACTACCCAAAAAGAGAAGGATAACCATGCAAAAGCCCGATGTCATCATCATTGAAAGCCCCAATAAAATCAAAAAGATTGCTAGCATCACAGGAGCTAAGGTCCTAGCTACTATAGGACACTTTATGGAGCTTGAGGGGATTGAGGGAGAGAATTTTAAGCCCAAGTTTGCATACAGGGCAGACAAGAAACAACAGATATATGCGATGATCGAGCAGTGCAAGGGCAAGCGCGTTTATATTGCCACAGACCCCGATAGAGAGGGTTATGCCATTGGCAAGATGTTCTATGAGAAGATCAAAAATGTCGCCAAAGAGGTGTTTAGAGCTGAGTTCCACGAGATCACAGAGAGTGGGATTAATAAGGGCTTGCAGAGTGCCTTGTTGTTTGCCAACACAAATTTTAATCACTATGAGAGCTTTTTAGCTAGGAGTGTGAGCGATTACTACATTAGGTTTTTCTCTCTCCCCTTATTTAGGTGATTGTCTGCAACAAAGAAAGGGCAATAGTGCAGGCAGGGTGCAAACCCCCTGCTTGAAACTCATTGTGGATAGAGACAAGGAGATAGAAGCTTTTAAAGCTCTACCCGAGAGTCAGAAAGTGAGCTACCAAATTCAGGCTAAAATCTATGATACACACAATAGAGAAGTCATTCTGAGGCATTGTGATGGTGAGGGCAAAGAAATCAAGTATGAGAACCAAGAACAAGCCCTTACAATGCTTGCACCGCTCAAAGAGTGCAAAGTGGCCTTAGTGCTAGACATCAAACATTCTACAATTTCAAGCCCACCTCCTAAGCCATTCATCACTTCTAGTCTTTTAAAAGTGGGGAGCACGCAGTTAGGTTTGAGCACCCAACAAATCCAAGAACACGCCCAAAAACTCTTTGAAGCAGGATTGATCACTTATATTAGAACGGATGCGCAGACACTCAGTCAAGAGTTTTTAGACAAGGCAGAGAAGTTCTATCAACCTGTCTATGCCAATCTTTATGAGCGCAGGAGCTATAAGGCTAAGAATAGCCAAGCAGAAGCCCACGAGGCTATCCGCATCACCCATTGCCACAAGCTTGAAGACACGCAGAATGTTTTAGCCCAAGCAGACATTACAGACAAACAAACCCAATTTCTCTACACTTTGATTTTCCAAAGGACATTAGAGAGTCAGGGCAAATCCGCTGTCTATGCCAAGCAAGACTTGCAATTCAAAATCAAAGACCACTTCTTTAGATGCAGTGTGCGCTCTTTAAAACAGGCAGGATACCTAGATATGTTCAGACACGCAGAGCAGGCAAAAGGTGTAGAGCAGGCAGAGAATGAGCAGAATGCGCATTTAGACTTAAAGACAAACAGCACAATTAGTTTGCTGAGTTTAGACATCGCTAAAATCCAAAAACACGCCAAGAGTGCCTATGTCGAAGCCAGCTTTATAGAAGTCTTGGAGAAAAATGGCATTGGCAGACCCAGCACTTATGCCAGCTACTTGCCCAAACTAACCCAAAGGGAATATATCCAAATCACGCCTGATAAAAAACGCATTGTGAATGCTACGCACAAAGGCAAGCAAGTCATTAGCGTTTTTGAAGCAAGCCCTTATAGTTGGATTGTGGATACCCAATTTACCGCTTTGATGGAGGAGCTTTTAGACAAGATTGTGAGGCAAGAGTGTAGCTATGTGGAGTATATGCAAATGATAGCCCAAAGATGCCCCCAAATGCCAAGCCAAACTCCAAGAGAGGAATACCCCACTAGAGCCCCTAAAGAAAGCCAAGTCAAGTATGTCCAAGACATTTTAAGAGACTTAAAGATGGAGATTCCTAGTGAGTTTGCAGACTACACTAAGGATAGCAAGATCGCTAAGGCTTTCTTAGACAAATTCATCCCCAAGCACAAAGAAGCTAGGGAGAAGGTCAAACAAGAGGGAGGTTATCTAGTCAATAAAAACACTCCTGCAAGCAAGCCCGCTACTGCCAAACAAATTGCCTTTGCAGAGAGTTTGTCTCAAAAACACAATGTGAAGTTGCCTAAGGATTATAAGAGTAATATGCAGGTGTGTAGTGGCTTTATTGAGGAGTGGAGGGGGAAGTGAGGGAGGGTATTGGTAGTTTTTTGGGGGGAGAACAAAATAAAAAACATGGAGGTTTTACATGTGGTATGTCTTAAAGAATAAGGATAAAGAAGTTGTAAAGTTTGAATTACAAGTAAAAGAACAAGTGATAAATGGTGTTAAAGTCAAAAACTACTTCATAGACGACACAAGTATCGTTTTACAGCCTGCTCTACTGCCTCATTCTTTTGACACCGATAAAAGTGTTGCAGACAATATGGAACACTGGATTAGGGCTAGAAAAATCCCTAAAGATAGAGCATTTGTGGAGGACATTGTGCGTTCTCTAAATTTAGATGAAAAAAACTTTCTTTCTTATGTAGACATCACATTAGCCCTATCTCTCAACGACACTTATTGGATTGTCCCTGCAGATAAAAACTACCTTTGGAAAGACCATAATCTCTACGAAAATTTTTTTAACGAAACACTGGCTTTAGTGGCTTTTACGGGGTGTTCTGCAAAACTTGAGGGGCGTGTAACCACTCCAGAGTTTACCACTAATGGTATGCTTAAGAAGTGCTGGCATAGAAATGAACAAACAAACAAGATAGAACTTTTAAAAGGGCGTATTGATTGGGAGAAGCCTTATCACGGCAAAGAGCCTTACTGTGAATACTACATGGCACAGATTGCTGCAACACTGGGATTTGAGCATATACCCTATGACTTACAAGAGTTTCATGGAGAACTTGTCAGTTCTTGTGAGCTTTTCACAAGCCAACAGCACGGATATTTACCCATGTATTATTGCCTTGATAAAAAAACACGCATTAGAAAGAACGACTTAGCAACTTATCTAATAGGTGTAACGAAACTTTATGGGGAAGATGCATTTTATGATCTCCTGCTCTTTGATGCGCTTATTGGAAACACAGATAGGCACTTAGGCAACTTTGGTATGTTAATTGATAACGATACCAATGAGCTTGTCAGACCTGCGCCTATTTTTGACAATGGGATGGCGTTTTTTAACCATATTACAGAAAAAGATTTAGGGAGTATTGCTTCCTTTTTTTGAACAAAAAAACCAGTGCCATTAATATTCCTTTCCAACAACAACTAGAGATCGCATGCCAACCTAGACACACAGAGGCTCTCTTAAAACTGGCTAACTTTACCTTCACTCGCCATAAACAATACAACTTATCCGAAGAGTGGCTGCAAGCAGGTGAAAAGTTTATCCAGCAAAGAAGCCAAGAGATCATTAAAATCATTGCTAAGAAACAGGCTAAAACCCAAGAAACAACCTCCCACCAAAAACCCCCTACACCCCCCAAACGCAGGCGTAGATGAACTACACCAACCCCAATAAGAAAGGAAAATAATGCAACAACTAGAACCCCAAGCAACAGGATTGCAAGCACTCACAGATGGCAGTTACCCCTTAAGCCAAGAAGCTCTAGCAGAGTTTTTAGCTTATGGTGTGCCATTAGAGGAAGTAGAGCTCTCTACACAGCAAGAACAAGCCAGCACTGCTTCTAACACACCTACACTGGCTGAACCTTGGCTAGATAGTGTGGGCACAGAGGATCAAGGGCAAGAGTTTTAAGGCAATGCCAAATCAGAAAGAGATAAAAATAAGGGAGAAGAAATGAAATCGTGGGATGAGATAAGTGTAGCCGAACAAAAGGCGATGTTTAGAGATTTTCTAGCTAATGAAATTAACACAGCCCTAGAGCAAGGTCTAGCATTCAAACCCCACAATAGGGCTTATAACGCCCATTCAGGCAGTGCTTATAGTGGCTTGAATGCCTTGATTTTAGATGCCAAGCAAAAAGAAGGCAACTATACTAGCAATGCGTGGATCAGCCTTGAGGAAGCCCAAAAACTAGGAGCAGATGCTAGAGAGCTTGAGTTTATCCACAGCAACACCCAATCTAGCCAAAATCCTCAAGGCGCAATCAAGAAGGCGAGCATTAGCTATGTTAAAACCCATGAAATGCAAAAAAGTCCCCAAGAAGGACGCACAAGGCAATCCCATCCCCTTATTGGATGGGAATGGCAACCAACGCTATAACAGATATGGGGAATACCTATTTGAGATGGAAGAGGTGCGTGTAGAAATCCCGCCTAGACTAGAAATCAAGCATCTTTACAATGTGGAGTGTTTTAAGAGCATTGATAGAACACACCTAAAGCCTTTAAATCCCAAGAGCTTAAAGCCTCTATACACAGACGAGCGTTTTTCTTTGGATAATCAAAGTTTGGTGATCTATGATCTCTCTGCCAAACTCACAGAGTCACAATACCAACGGGTGCTAGACTATGTAGGTCATTATGCCCAACACAACCAACAATACGCTAGAGATAGACAACAGCCCTCACAAAGGCATACAGGAGCAAACACGCCTGAGCCAAACCAGCCACAGCAATATAGCAACCAGACAAACCAACATAACCTAGAAATGCTGATGCCACAAGCCCCAATCACCCTAGAGAATCAGCAGGGGATGCAAATGGTGATGCAGATATTGCAAGAACAACAAAAAGTGATTCAAATATTGCAAGAACAGCACAAGGCAATCCAAAAAATGGCTCAAGAGATTGCTTGGCTCAAGACGCAACAACAATCCAAAAAATGAAGCCTTAAATGCAACCTACTTTGCGACACCCTCTAAGGGGAGGGGTCGTTGATGGACAACTTCCTTAATGGCTTTTTAAAAGCGTGGCGGGCTTGGAGAGATGATGGGAGAGAAGCTTTTATGCGTCTCTTTGTGCAAGAAGTGCAACAAGCTAAAGGCAGTGATTCAGAACATTTTTTGACACTCTTAAAACAAGAAATGCAGGCTGTGGGTGCTACTAGAAGCACAACAGATCAACAAGACATCTTAGCCATCAGTGATTATATTGATACTTTCAAAAAAGAAGTGGAGCACACCATGCAACAAGCCCCAGCCAAGCAGGGATTAGAATTAGAGCAGACCCAAGAATATGGGGGAGCAGAGCAATCTCTACAAGTCCAAGAGGGCTTAGAGCACCAAGAGCTCCAGCAAGACACTACTACTCTAGAGGCAGTAACAGAACAACCAAACAGATTAGAGCAAGGGCTGGTAATCGCCAATGAAGCACTGGATGCCCACCACACATTAATCCAAAAAGTCCAAGAACAACAAAAGACACTCCAAGCAATGGCTCAAGAGCTCACAGAGCTCAAGCACCAACAGCAAACCCAAGATAAGACACTAAATGAGCCACAAACAGAAACTAAAGAGCAAGAGCCAAGGCAAGTCCAAGAAGATACGCTAGAGCCACAAACCCAAGAATATGGGGAGCAGAGCAATCTTCACAAACCCTAGAGAGATTAGAGCAACAGGAATCAACTCAAGACAAGAGTATTGCTAAAGATGAACAAGAAGTGGTTGAGGAACTAGAGCAAGCCCCACAAAACCAAGATGACTTAGAGCAACAAGCACCCACACAAGACACAGCTATGGCTCAAAGCAAGCCAGAAGTGGCTGAGGGGTTAGAACAAACCCCAAGCTCCAGAGAGCTCAGAAGAGCAAGAGCTCCTACAAAGCATCACTATCTTTAAAGATGAAATCCAAGAAGTCTTGGCAGAACACCACAACAAGGTAGAGCAAGAACCTCAAGCTAAAAACTTAGCAGAGGAAAAGCAAGAAAATAATTCGGAGCAGTTAAGCCAGCCTGAGCAAGGCTTAGAGACATCTAATGAAAGCACGTCAGAGCTCGCACAGACTCCACTCCAAGCCACAGAAATAGATAACAAGTATGCCAAGCTACACAGCTACTTCAAGCAAGTTGAATTAGATGTGCAACAAAAACGCATCAAGACCAAGACAGATTTTAAAGAGAGCTTTTTAAACTATGCCAAATCCCACATGACAGAGGCAGAACTCAAAGTCTTGTTAGTGCTTTCCCAAAAGCAACCCAGCAAGCTTACCCAAGAACATCTTAATCTCATTAACGATGCCCTAGAACAAGCACATGGCAACAAGCACATGCAAGATTTAGGCTTACAACTCAGTGTTAAAGCCGTGTTAGGACACCCCCTAGAGGCAGAACAATACACGGCTATCCAAAGCTATGTGCAACAATGCCAAGCAAGCCTAGAGCCTATGGATGGCAAAGTGGCTGATGCCATGAATAGCCACTTGGCAAAAATGCAAAAGAGTAGAGAGACCCCTACAGAAAGCCAAGCAGTCCAGCAAGAAGCCACTCAAATAAGGGAAACGATTGCAGAGCCAAGCCAAAATGCCACACAGCCAATCACAGCACCACCCCCTGAGCCATGGATTCAATCCCAAAACTCTCATAAACCTTGGTTAGAAACACAGACACAAGATACGCAAGCATCCCACACCCAAACAGCCCAGCAGAAAGCAAAACAAGGGCAAAATATTAATTTAGGTTCTGCTACAACCCATACAGCTCCAAATGAATCAGAGCAACAAACACAAGACTATAGTCAAGCCCAACCAGTGGCAAGTAGTAGACCTACACCACCCCCTGAGCCGTGGTTGGAATCACAAAATTCTAAGCCTTGGTTGGAAATAGAAACGCAAGATATGCAAGCATCCCATACCCAAGCAGCTATAGCAAGAAAAGAACCCAGTGTGCATCTAGGTTCTCCCCCTTCTGCACAGCCTTGGCTAGATGCCCCGGCTAAACCTAGAGGCAGAAGGCGTTAATGGCTTACATCAAAAATGCGATCTATCTGCTCCTGGATAGCATTTTGCAAGATTTTGGTTATGTGTTAGACAAAGAAAAAAGCACTCTAAACTACCCTGTGCTCAAACATCCTAATGAGAAAGAGAGACTGGTTATAAAGAATAGCGCAGGGAGTTATCACTACTTCAACACTGAAGATAGGAATGATAAGGGTAATATCATCAATTTTTGCCAAAAGCGTGGATTAAAATTAGAGGATTTGATTAAGGGAGAGGCACAATATAAAGCTAGAACCCCTACAATCTCTCAACCCAGCCAGCAGGAGCAAAGGAATCTCCAACAGGATTTTAAAGCCTTGCCCCTCTATGATTTAGACAAAAGCCAGCTCCTAAGAAGCAGGGGCATTCAAGGCACGCTCTTTAAAAGCTACCAAAACTCTTTAAGAACCGATCAACACAACAACCTCTGTGTGCCCAATTATCTTGGTGAAAATCAAAGACTTGTGATGAGTGCGATTAGCAAACGCTTGAGTAAGCCACTCACCACGCACACAGATGGCTCGCCTAGAGAAAAGCCCTTAAAGGAGCTCTGTCAAGGCTCTAAGGGCGTGCAAATGCTTGTGCCCAGTGGAGGCTTGAGGGCTGTTAAGTCTATTGTGATGACAGAGAGTGTCTTAGATAGTATGGCTTATTTGCAAATGAAGGGTCTCAATCCTGATACAACCCTGCTACTAGGCAGTGTGGGGCAGTTTGGAGCAGACAAGATACGCTCTTTTGTGAGTGCATTGTTCCAGCAGATGAACCAAGACAAGAGCAAAGAGTATCAGCAGTATGTGCAAGAGATGAAGGCTTATAATGAGTGGAAATTCTATGAGAAAGAGCAAGTCAAAAAGTCTAAAGACACGCAACCCACCATAAGCAAGACTTTAAAAATTTCCTTTTCAAAACCCAAATACTTTGATAGAAACAATCCTAAAGATATGCCCGTTAATCATTGGCAAGAACAGAGTGTGAGCTCTCTTAAAGAGCTAGCCCAAGCCATAAAATCCTCTCCTTATTCGAGTGCTTTATTTGAAAAGGGGTATCGCAATGCTTCTAATGCCAAGAGTTTTTCCAACCTTCTTATCTATGACATTGACAATGACAAGGACAGCCCACAGCTTACCTTAAAGCAAGCACAAGCCTTGCTAGAAAAACAAGGCATAGAGAGCTTGATTATGCCCTCTAAGAGCCACCAAGTAGAAAAGAACGGGTATATTGCTGATCGCTATCGTATTCTTATCCCTACAGCACAGCCTTTAGGCTCTTTAGATACAGAGAATTTTGTAGGTGTCAATAGCCTAGTAGCTAAGACTTTGGGCTTGTATGCCTACATAGATAAAAAAAGTCTTGGTAGATAAGGGAAGGGCATATTATAAGAGTCCTGAGAGTGCCGAGCCTGTGTTTGTGCAAGGCAAGACATTAGACATAGAGTCCTTCAAACAACAAGCTTCTCAAAATCTTTTCACAGAGAAAATACCTAGAAAAGTATTTAGTCCTCCTAGTGTAGTCAACTCCCCCTGACCTGTCTGTCAATGTGGTTTTAGTCTGTGATAATGATGAACAGGGACAACGCTACACGCAGGCATTAGATGAGATATTTTTTAACTGCACAAATCAGTTGCCTGAAATCTACACCCCCTTTGCCAAAGATTGCAATGATGACTTAAAGCTTAGTCAAATAATAGGGGAGAATAATGCCAATGCAGATAGTGTTTATCAATATGTTTCTAAAGCGTTTAAGCAATTAGAGAATCCGTATGTCTATGCAGAGGGCAAGAGAGAGATTTTAGAGAAGTTAGATAGCGTTGCTAGTATTAAAGACTTCAACGCTGATACGATGAGTAGATTAGAAAAATTGAAATTGAATTCAAACACGAGGAGGAAGTATGGAAGATAATCATCCTGTTGGGAGTGTCTTTGGTAAGACCATGTATTATTTCCAAGGTCCTGCAGACAAGGTCGTTAATAATTTAGCCACACAAATGACCGAATTTTTCAAAGTGCAGATGAGCTTGAACATCATCTTAACGATTTTGTTTATGTGGTGGGCTTATAAGCGTGTTAAAGAAGGTGATTTTTTTCAGTTAAAGACTTTGATGGGTGTGTTGGTGTTTGCGGTGTTTTTGGGCGTGATCAACTGGGCAATTTCTGAACCAACCACTTATATGCGCGAGGTGAAAAATATTATTTTTGCTCCTTCCAATGCCCTAACAGAGATTATTGCGAAGAGCTTACAAGCGAATGTAGAGGCCTTGAAGAAAATTGACAATGGAGAAAAATTCCACATTGCACATTTGATTGACCAATCTTATTATGCTATCACTTTGTTTTATAATACGGCATTCAAAGACTTGGGGCTGATGATATTTTTCGAACTCCTGCCCCAGCTCATCCTATTCCTCTTGTTGATTATTGCCCAGGTCTTGTTTATCGCTTTAGTCTTGATTATTGTGTTAATGGTGTTTATAGAAACTAGGGTATGGTTAGCATTGGGCATTATAGCCTTGCCATTAGGATTATTCCCACAGACTAAGGGGATGTTGTTTAGCTACATCAAAAAGTTACTTTCATTAACTTTTTACCAACCTTGTTTGATGTTAGTGGCATTTTTGAATTTCGCAGTCATCAATAGTATGACTGCTAGGATTCCCTCAACAGATGAGATTAAGCGTGGTGCTTTTGATGCAAGTAAGGCGAGTAAGACAATCATAGATACAGGCTTTTTCGATCTCTTAGGGCACATGCTAGTGCTGATCCTATCTTCTTTAATGTGTTTCTACCTTGTCAAACGCATCCCAGACTTCATCAATGGCATCTTTGGCACAAGTGGGGGTGTCGGGGCTGTAACAGAGATGATGCAAAAGATAGGGATGACAGCAGGGGGCGTGGTAGTAGGGGGTTCTGCAGTGATGGCAGCTAATAAGATCAGTCAGGCTTATCAGAGTGCAGGAGGAGGACTAGCAGGTGTGAGAGCAGGTCTAGGAGCTCTAGCTACAATGGGGGCTACAGGGGGCTTAAGTGCTGTGGCTGACAGAGAGTCTATTAGCTTAGGCATTAAATTTGGTGTGCATACGATCAAAAGTGCTTTAGGGAGTGGATTTGCAACAGGCAGTAATGCTAGTAACCAGCACAATGCTTCAAGTAGCACACCCAATACGGATAAAGGGGGAAGTGGAAAGTAAAATATGATTAAAATGAGAAACTTAATGAGTGGTTTCGGGAATTGCATTGACTTAAGAGAAAAATAACAAATAAACCCTATAATGGCCACTTTCTCAAGTATCCTTTGTGGAGGTTTAGTGATGAGATGGCAAACTGCAACGCATGTTTTAGGCTCTTTAGCTTTGAGTTCTTGTTTTGTTTCTCCACTTCTAGGCGATACAAGGAGTGCAGAATACTATTCTACACACCATGAAGAACGCAAAAAGACACTCAAAAGATGTGAGGCGTTAATCCTAAGTGCTGCACAACAAGGCAAAGACCTGAGTAAGGAGCAAGAAGACACATGCAAGAATGCCGAATGGGGTAGGGCGTTGCATCACGATCGCTTGGCAAGTCAAAAACACAAACAACAGCGTAAGGATATAGCTACAACTTTGGCTCAGTGCTATTTAAAAATGGCAAATGGCTTGAAAAATGGTAATGATTATGTTAAAAGTGATAAAACTTGCAAGGCGTATGTAAGAATGAGTGTGTATAGAATCGCACCTCCCTCATTTCTCATTACTCGTGATCTAGAACCTATATTACTCCTTGCTCCAAAAACCGATGGGACTCCCAATTGGGATGGATACCCCAAAGGAGACAAAACAAAGCTCATTAAATGCTATAGGGTGTTTGCTCAGAATCTCGCTAAAAATCAAAGCTACGACCCACTAGATAAGCTACAGAAAAAAGAATGCAAAGAACAGATGGATGCTGGTCTAGCACCTAATCTTCGCTAGAGATTCCCCTAGAACCTCCCCATTGCCATATCACACGCCCTTGGGCATCCCTATCAACTTTGTCTAGCACAGGGCATTCTACGCTTTTGCAGACAGAATCTCTGCTCTTAGCATTGCTCATCTTGTTTATATTTAAGTTATCACTAACATGTGCGATGTGATCTTGTTGAGTGAGAAAAGCCATCACGCTTGCTTGCATCGCCATTGTCTTATTCAAAAAGAGTAGTTGGTTGGTAATCTCTCTCAAATAAGCAAGGCTTAAACCCTTAATTTTTTGGTTATAATCTGCAAGCACCTGAGATTGGGCATCTTTATCCTTAGCGGTTGCTAAGGCTTCTTGAAACTCTTTAGTGGTTTAATCGAGATCATTAGAGAGTTTGTCTCTGTTAAGTAAGATAGGCTCACAAGTGTTAGTTCTAGTGTTTTCTTTGCAGTATTTGATTTTCTGTTTGTTGTTATTGGCATTTTTGTCAGTAACGCCTAATTCAGCATTGAGCGTGTCTAACCTTGCAATAAGGGGCTGGATTTTTTGTTGGAGAGCATTTTCTTCTTTGATCTTTTGTTGGATGCGTGCAACGGCTTTTTGAAATCTAGCCTCTCTCACCGCTCGCCAGTCCCCACGCATGATTGCTTGACTTTCATCAATGTTGTAATTTTGTTCTTTGACTTCGACTTCATACTTGTTTAATTGCTCACATAAAATCATTCCCAATGCCCGTCCACTCAATTCTCCTTCTAAGCCCTTCAGATTAGAATAGGTGCTTTCGCTCAGTTGTTTGATAAGGGCTTGTGCATCCCTAATAACGGCTGTTTGCTCTCCAGCACGGGAAATGGCCACACTTAGATTGTGAAAGTCTATAACTTTATTGTGCGTGAGCTGATTTACATCTAACCACGGGCACTCTTTTTTCAAATATTTATCCTGCAACTTGTCTCTAATATCAAAATTCTCCACAGCCTTTTTCAAATCCTCATAGTTAGCCTGAATACTAGCAATTTGGCTTTTGAATTGATCGAGCAATCTCATAGGATTGGCAATGGTGATCGCAGAACCGCTAATGAGTGCATTGGCCTTGTTCATCAAGTCATTAACCTTGCTCAACTGGGCGATTTGCTGTTGGGCTTTAGAAATCATCTCTTCGTATTTTTTAATCCCATCTACCATTTTGCCTAACATTGTGCCTTGTTGGCTATTAATGCTGGCTAATTGTCCGTTAGCTGCCTCATCAAAAGTGAGCATACCAACGGCTAGGGCATTGGACACAAGCGTGCTAGATAGAATAAGGGAAAAGAAGGGTTTGTAAGCCATTCTGAGCATCTTAACTCCTTTTTTCCATTATAACATCATCTGACTATCTAGCGTTTTGGTTAAGTGTGCGAAAACGCTACATCACAATCATTTGCTGGAGTCTGCACCAAAAATGGCGGTGTGTTTTAAAGCAAAACAATCTTTATTTTAAAATACAAGTATTGTATTATGTTTTATTGTATTGTATTTTACTTGATAAGACACGCTATCTTGGGTAGTAGTCTTGTCTAGCTCAGATACAGATGTAAGTACATTGCTCGCCCTTGCGTGTCTTTGTGGGAGCTCTGACTCATTGCTAAGATGTTGCTGGTTGGACTGCTTATGCCTATCTGTGCCCTGTATAACAACGGAAGACTTAGGAGTAGCTTGTATGGTGTGGGGCACACCAGAAACTTTTTGAGTTTGGGATAACTCTTTAACATTAGAAACTGGCTCTCTTTGTTCAACCTTGAGCTTTTGCAAGAGCTGTTTAGCATCTAGCAAGATCAAAGGCAAATGTTGTGCGTGGGTGTTTAAAAAGCGGTTAGCACTTAAAATCTCTTTAGCAATGAAAGATAGACTCTTACTAATGCGCTCTAGTGAGCGGTTGAGTTGTGCATAGTTTGGGTTGAGCAACAGACTCTCTTGCTCTTTTGGGCTTGTAGCTTGTTGGTGCCGTTGTGTCCATCTACCCTCTAAGTCCTCTTTCTCTTGTCTAAGAGCATTGAAGCGTTGCACTAAGAAAGCTAGTCTTTCATTAGCAATATTGAGCAAGGCTTGTTGGTTGCTTTGGATAATGACTAGCTGTCTATCTTGCTCACTGGGATTAACTTCTTGGAGCTGGGGCACAAGGTGTGCTAAAGTTGTAAGCTTGTAGTAATGCTGTTTGAGATTTTTAAGCGTGGGTGGTTGGTGGTGTAGAGCTTGGGCAATGTGATCTAAGAAGTTAGGATTGATAAAGTTTCTCTCTTGAGTGATGCGCTGTATCTCTATTTCACTTTTGAGTCTAGTTATGTGCAAAATAGTGTTTTTATCCAAACAGCGTTGATCTAGTCGTTTGTATTGCTCATAGATGGCCTGTTTCTTTTGCAAGAGAGTGAAACCTCTAGTTTGTTGCTCAAAGAGTGTATTGGTGTAGTCTAGCCAAGCTTGCAAGGTCTCTTTAGTATGGGTGAGATCGTGCTGGTGTCGCTCTAAAGATTGTGAAAAATATTCTTTTAACTCTTGGAGAGTGGGGACATCTAGAGCATCCAAAGGCTCGAAGTGTTCTTTGTTTGCCTTGTTATAGCCTTTGGAGAGAGTGGCACGGCGTTCTAGTTCCTCTGGGCTAGGGGGGCGTATATTTGGGACTTTTTCCCAAGCACGGCGGGCCAAGACTTGTCTGACACGCAAGAGCTTATCCTCATAAAACTTAACCCGCTGTTCTAAGTATCTGATGTGTTTATGAATAGCTTGTGAGCCAACACTGAGGAGCTCTTGGTTATAGTGATTGATGTGTTTTTCTTTGCTAGATAAGTCTTTTTCTGCTTGTTTCTCTTCCTCTTTAATAGTGCGCAAGCGTTGGTTGAGATTATCCAAAGCTTGCAAGCTAGGTTGATTGACATAGAGATGTTCGGGTGTTTGCAACCACGCATTGACACGATAACTAAACTCTTCTCTTAAATCGTGGAAAAACTCTTTGCAATGAGTGCGTGTGGCAAAGCGCAATCTCTTTTTAGTGATTTGGTTAGTTTTATTGATAAAGACATGGATATGGGCGTGTTCTTGGTGGTTGTGGGGCACTAAAGCAAACTTGTGATCGGGCATACAAGCTCTGAGTGTTTCAAAAGTGGTGTGGAGTAGATTGTGCATTGTCAAGTCATCGGGTTTTTCTTTGAGAGAAAAGACCAAGTGCATCGCTTCATTATAATCTTTGAGCAGATCAAAGTCTGCTGTCCATTCTTCTAAAATATCCCCCACGCTCACTTGTTCAAACCATTGGTTGTAGGCTTTCTTGTTGTCTGTGCCCTTAAGAGCATAGACAAACGCATTTTTCAAATGCGCGCGCTTCATCTGCCCGATATTCTTAATGATTACAGGGGTCTTACCAACCACGCCGTAAAGCCCCTAGCTTTAGCTATGAGGATATAAGGCTAGCACAAGCATGTCTGTGCTAATATTTGTGTTGCAA
>CAGP01000079.1 GCA_000263275.1 Helicobacter bizzozeronii CCUG 35545
TAGAATTGCAGGCTAAAGCCCAAAAATACAGCCAACAAGGCGCATTAGTGCAAGCCCACACCACCAGTGAAGAGATTAGCCAAGTGCAAGCCATTGAGGGGCAAGCAGACCCCACACAAGAGAACAACCCACCTAAAAAGCCCAAAGGTAGTGAGTGGCAAAAATACCCTAGCGCGCATCATTTGGAGTATTAACACCCTAAAGGAGAACCCCCCAAAGGGGGGAAACCCTACACTATCTTACCCACTTGGTTTTTTTTGCGTTTAATCGTGCATTTAAGCCCAAAGAAACGCACCTTGAGGTAAAATACCCGTGTAGAAGTTTTGCCATGCTTTTTCATGGCTAACTCCTTATGAGTGTGTTTGCCCCCGCTAGGGGGCGTTTTATTTTACCCTCTATAAACTTAAACCCACGCCATTAGAGCTCAAGCACAATGCTGACGCATTTTACAAACGCCTTGCGTTTGCTCATTAAAGCTTACGCTACTCTAGGTGGGGCTTTCGCCCTTTATATCATTAAACGCTCCGCGTTCCGCTACGCTCCATTAAACCCTTCGGGTTTAACCCTTGACCCCCTATTGCCTGCAAGCTGGAATGGGCGTTATTTGCAAGGAGAGAGTATGGATTTGACACCCCAAGAATTAGCCCAATTAGAAGCCTATGAGGATGATTTGATTAAACAAGGCGGAGAGGTCCCAGAGGACTTAAGCGGGGTTGAACCAGCAGAGAGTGCCAGCCCAGCACAGACAGATCTAACACAGAGCCCAAACAACACAGAAATGGCGAGCACAACCAGCACAACCAGCACAACCACAGCAGACACAACAGATACAACAGATACAGCAACCAGCACAGACACAACAGATACAGCGAAAAAGGCGAGCACAGACAGCACACCCGCTAGCCCACAGAACGCACAAGACACCACAGACATAACCAGCAACACAGATGTAGCGGTTATTAAGGGCGTGTGTGATCCGGATAAATTTTATGCCCTGATTGAGGATAACACCATTAAGGACATCTTTAAGGGGGAGAGTCTGCCGGAGTATAATGCCGCCCAATTGCAGATTATGCAGTTGCCCCAAGGGCAAGAACGCGAGTATGCGATAGGAACACCCCTCAAAGAGGGCAAATTAGTCCCCTTAGAGCTAGAGCAGATCAAAGAGAGGCAGTTAGGAGCAACAATGGAATTGGGGAGGTGTGCAAAACCAAGTTAAACCCACCCAAAGCGGACAGACTAAGAGCTTTGCCACTAGCCTTGTGCCTAATGAGAATATCCGTATCAGCGCCAATAGCACTTTTAGCTTGAGTGTGGCTACTTACCCCAAATAAGGAGGTTAAATGAGACACCCCCAAAAGGAGCAAATGCGGGCACACTATGAAAGCCACGACATCAGTTTAAAGGAACTAGGCGCGCTTTATCAAGTGCCTTACCGCACTTTGGTGC
>CAGP01000080.1 GCA_000263275.1 Helicobacter bizzozeronii CCUG 35545
CCCCTTGATTGCAACACAAATATTAGCACAGACATGCTGGTGCTAGCCTTATATCCCCATAGCTAAAGCTAGGGGCTTTACGGCGTGGCTGGTAATGATCAAACAAGGCTTTAGCACGGGTTCTCCCATCACCATCAATGGACTTGCCTAGTCTTTCAAGCTCGTTTTTAATAGCTTCATAATCTTTAAACCCCAAAATCTCTAATGCCTTGTTGATAGTCTGGTAAGTTTTACCCGTTCCTGGGGGTCCATAAAGGATTTGGTTTAAAGGATATTTAGAATCCGCCACTACATCTCCTTTTAATACAAAAAGTCGCTAGAAAACACCATTTGTCGAATAATCGCATAAAATTCTAAACCGCACCATTGTACTCATTCACTGCAAGCATTAATCAAGTCAAAATTTGATTAGCTAAAAATTCAGATATGCTCACTATCCAACTCCTCTCTATACCAATCTATTTCTTCTATTTTTGTCCCTTCAGCGACCAAATGAGGTCTACCGGTTATAAGTGTGTCGCTTGTGATGACACATTGATGCCCCACAAACTTTCGTTCTTGCAAATCAGACATAATGAGAAGCAATCTGTCTGTTAGCACAAGCCCAATGGCTCTCATGCCCGTTCCCTCTTGCATAGTTTGATCGATGATCATCTTTTTGGCTTTGGGAGTGAAGACAAGACAACTACCATATCGTGAAAACTCATTTTCATACTCAATGATTGCCCGATCAAAGGCACTCTCTAACATTTTTGTATCTACATTTTCTAACACGATGCGCACAGGAATACGCCCTATAAGTTCTCTAATTAATCCACAACGCATCAAATCAGCACTTTTAACTTCTTGGGGAGCACTAGACTCTTGTGGTTTAACAATAGGCGGTTGCTTGATAAAGCCTATAGTATCTTGTTCTTTCTGATTGTCTTGATTGTCCTTACTATGATAAATATTCGCAAAATGTCCGGCTAAGATAAACAAAAATTTTTGAAGTGTCTATAGATATCTTTCGCTCTATAGTCCTCCCATCTTCTTGCTGGTTGTAGGTAAAAGTAATGTTATGCCCCTCTATGATCTTAAGCAATTGTGTCTGCACGCTCATTTTAAACGAATCGTAATCACTAACTTCTATCCCCAGTTTATCTATTTCATCCAAGAATATCACACCCTTTTGGGCTTTCTCAATTTCTTGCCCAGCATTTTGATAAAGATCAGCAAACATGTTAAGAATGTCTGCACCACGCCAGCCTTCTGCTGTCAAATGCGAAGCATCCATAATGCAATAAGGGATACCCAAATGTTTTAAAAGCGTAGTAGTCATAAAGGTCTTACCTGAACCAGAAGGACCTATCAACAATGTGTTTTTCTTGGGCATAGCATTCTCATCGCCCACAAAGTGTTTGTAGTGGTTAGCAATAACCATGCAAAGCATTTTTTAGCCTTTTCTTGCCCGTTCACATACTGATCTAAATAGACTCTAAGCCCTTTGGCAGAACGATCATTGGGATCTACACTGGCAATAGTTTCGATCTCTTTTTTAAAAGTAGTGGTTTTGGAGAAATTGGAGATTGCAATATTATTTTTGCTTGGCAAAACCTGTGTTTTTAATGGATCTCTTGTCAAGGCACATTGTAAGGCATTTAAAAGAGATTCAAAAGTTTTCCGATCACTTTGCAAGTCAGATGCTCTAGTATGCCCTCTAAACTCGATATCTAACCCATTAGCCTGCTGATCGCTTAAAAAAAGTTTGCAAGTCAAAAAAACGCGCACGGCAAGAGATGGTGAAACAATCATCGTCTGTAACTTGATAAACAAGAGCCACATTAGCTTTATGGCGATCAAGCAAGCGATAAGCTAAGAGTCCTAGAAAACCCAAAGGCAAAGCAGCATTACCAGCCACGACTAACCCATCTGCATATTCTGTGGCACGCAGATCAGCAAGTAATTTTCTGTTGAACTCAAGTCGCTTTCTGTTGTAATCATTAAGAATGCTAAGACTAGCCTCACACTTGGGATTAAGACAATAGTAGAGAGCATAGTATTGGGTGTGATTGTATTCTTTTTTGTCTAGCTTTAGACCACTCAAACGCCTAGAACTATTAATCACATTAATAAAGTGAAAACTATATTGGTAATTTAAATTTTCCCATGTGTTTTTGTCTGTGCCGATCAGTTGTTTGATAGCCATGTGTTTGGGATTAAGCACTCTCTTGTAATAAGGGCGGTTACAATCATCTAGGGGAATATAACTACTCAACAACCCCACGCTTGCTAACTCTAAAGCATCTTCACAATCCTCCAATCCTAGCATTTCCTTAAAAAAAATGGTAAGCCACCAAAGAGCTACTGTAACTATGAATACCCGTCTTTTTCAGGGTTATACTGGTAAGCCCGTGTCTTTGTAGGCGTGTGATTATCGGTGATAATGATGTTCTCAAAAAATTTAGAATATTTTTGCAAAATGCTCTCTTCTACCACAACTAAGCCAATACTCACTAACAAGGGTTTTAGGTTGTCATGTTTTTGCAGAATATTTTTGTAACTCGTCTTGAGATATTCTAGGAAGTCTTGAGAAGAACCAAATTCACATGCCATCAAACAGGACTCGTTATTGGCAATCTCATCCAAAGCCACCAAGCTCAAACCATACCCATGGGCGTTGCGATTAGGACTATAAACATAAACCCTACTCTCTGTACCTGACCTTTTTAAAAGAGTTACTACACTGCTAGCCGTTCCTACAAACCTATAAAACCGCATAAAATTCTATAAAATTCTATCAATAGAAAAAAATTTAAGCGGTTTTTGCTGTATTCCTGTTTCCACCATGCTGGTTACTAGACCATTGCTTTGGCAATCATCCAATAGAGCCGTCATGTCCACAAGCGTAAATTGGGCAGGAGCTCTGCCTACTAAATGCTTCACTAGATTGACACTAGCGTTAAAACCCCTATCCACTGCAACACCGCACGCCCCGCAGTGATACACCCTATCACTAAGCTTTAAATCGCTTTTGACATTGCCACAATGAGAGCAAGTTTTAGAGCTGGGGTAAAAGACATCGGCTCGCAAGATTTCCCGCCCATAGCACTTCGCCTTATACTCCAAAAGGGTGTTAAAAGCAGAGATGCTGACATCGCTTAAAGCCTTAGCTAGTTTAGAGTTTTTAAGCATATTCTTTACTTTTAAACTCTCCATACAAAGGGTTTTAGCGTGCCTGACTAGGGCGGTGCTGAGTTTGTGTAAAAAGTCGTTACGGGTGTTGGCGATTTTGGTGTGTAATCGATTCAGCCGCAAGCTGGCTTTAAGATAATTGCGCGACTTCTTAACTCCGTCATTCTTGGTTTTGCAATGCCGTTTTTTACTAAGTTGTCTGCTAAGTCTTTTGAGCGCTCTTGTCAGCCTATTTAAGGGCTTGGGTGCTTGTATCTGTAGCCATTAGATAGACTAGCAAAAGCCTTTATTCCTGTATCTATGCCTAGAGTGTGGTTGTTTGCTATGGGTTTATGTGTGCGGTTAAACTCCTCTTGTGTAATGTCTGTTTGGATTGAAACATAGAATTTATTGCCTCTTTGCGTGATGGTCGCCCCATTGATTTTGCCTTTAAAGCGTAGTTTTTCGGTCATTTTGATTTTAGGCAAGTTGGGGATTTTGATATAATCCTTTTTGTCGCCTTGAATGATTTTTACTTGGTCGCCCCCAATGTAAAAGCTCCCTTGATATTCTCTTTTGCGTTTAAAACGGGGATAGCTGACTTTACCCAATTTTAAATCTTTAAAAAATTTTTGAAAAGCTAGATTTAAGTGGTTAAAGGGCTGTGCTGTAGCATATTTCGTAACTTCATAGACAAAGGGAAACTTCTCTTTTTTGCAAGCGTTAAATTCTTTCTTTAGGGCAAAGTGGTTAGATTTAATGCCGTTTTTGTAGTTTTCTCTCCACTTCGCAAGTCCCCAATTATAGGCAAGTCTAGCACACCCAAAAGCCTTTTTAAAATGGGTTTGTGCCTTATTGTTAGGGGTTAGCTCAATCTTGTGGG
>CAGP01000081.1 GCA_000263275.1 Helicobacter bizzozeronii CCUG 35545
GATAGTTCAAGCCACTGCTTACACTCTCTTGCAAGGTTTGGATCGCTGCTTTGGCATCGCCTGCTTGGACGGCGGTCCAAAAGGTTTTGCTCGCTCCGGTGGCTGCAGTAGGTGTGGCGTTATACCCGGCTAAAAGTTTGTTAATGCTATCTAGAGTGCTGGTGATAAGCCCCGTGTTATTTGCACCAGATTGAGGGGCGTTCAACAATTTATTGAACTCGCCTAGCGCGTAGGCGTAATTGCCTTGATTTGTCGTGCTATCGCCAACAACATTGGCGGTGAGGGCGTTAACATATTGGTTCAACAAGGCATCGGCATTTTTGATTTCTGTAATGGTGTTATAGATTTTAGCGGCATTGTTGGCGGCATCGGCTTTATCTGTCACTTCAGCTGCACCGCCATTGAGCAGGGCATTAGCCGCCGCGTTGTTGGCGGCTGCACCAAGGGCTGCACCCAAACCGGCTTGTCCGGTGGTGCTGAGCATGCCATTGAGCGTATTCACATTCCCCGCATAGGAGGCAGCCAAGCCAATTAGTTTGGCTAGGGCGACATTGCTCGCCTGGGCTTGGCTTAATTGGTTAGCCAACCCAGAAGCAGCGATGGATTGATCGATAGGGGTAGTAGCTCCGGGGGTGGCAGAATCCGTAACAGCCGTAGCACCGGTCTTACCAGCACTACTCCCAATTTGTGCGGGGTATAGCGTGGTGGTGTTCTGGACTTTACCAGTTGTAGGCGTGTTGGTCGCACTGACGCTACTTTGCGTGGTGTTGTCCACTAATTTTTGCAATCCAGAAATGGTATTTTGGAACTCTTGATAGGGGCTGATCGTGGTGGCACTTGAGCCCGATCCGCTACTGATTGAGGGGTTGAACAGATTATAGATCGCCTTAAGCGAAGCACTAAGACTTGAATCACTAAGTGCCTTGCCAGAACCCCCAAAGGTGCTACTACTCAAGGCTGCGTTAGCACCTCCTCCAATGGTGGTCGCGCCCGCTGCAATTTCCCCCATCGCTTGGGAGGCTTGCTGGAGCTTGTTAAAGATGGCTGATTGGACATTGGTTGTGGTTGTGATGCCTAGAGCCTTAGCTTGATCGCTACCCAAAGAACTGACCAAGCCCTGATAAGCATCCCAAACGACCTGGTAAGCACCCGGATTAACGATGCCATTAAGTCCGCTCAAAGCCGCATCGACAGCCGCTTGGTTGGTCGCATAAGTAGTATTAGCACCCAGTTTTACCCCCTCTAATGCGTTGATCACCGCGTCCACATTGGCATCTGCACTGCTCAAGCCTGAGGGGGTCGTGGCTGTGGGGTCGGCGATGTTGGTGATGTTGTTAAGAAGCGCGTTGGCATTGGTGTTATAGGCTTCAACGGCAGTTGCTACTGTAGTGGCGTTGGCATTTAGCTCGGTCGCGCTGGTGGCAATCCCCCCGGCAATCAAGCTATTGAGCGCGCCCAAACCTTGCAAGGCATCCAGTGCCCCTGGAGAGCCATCGCTGCTATAGTTAGTCCCTTGACCATTGGCGGGTGCTGATCCTGTGGGGATAATGCTATCTGTAGCACTGGGAGCGGTGAACATGATGCTGTTGATAGTTTGGACACTTTGGGCTAGACCAGGGGTTGTGATGTCAGTCTTTGCTGCAGCTGCTGTGCTAGCGGCATCGGCTAAAGAAAGCCCAGCACTGTAAATGGTGTTCCCACTCCCGCTATTGGATAGCAAGGCACTTAAATCTTGCCCGTAGTCGTTGCCATTGGTGTTGGCACCTAAAAGATTGGTATTATCTGCTAAACCTATGATGTTATTGTAAATGGTGCTCATCAACTTGTTGGCATTGTCAGCATAGTCAGACGCAGTGGTGCCTTTGGGAGGAGTGCCTAAGGTCGTGCTAGATGCGCTAAATGCCCCAGCAACAGCTGCGGTCGCCCCGGTGCCAATATTGGTTTTATTGCCCCCACTAGCGGTAACACTCCACCAACTAGACCCGTCTAGGGTGCCCGTGCCTAGGACATTGCCCGCTGATGAAACACCGCTAAAGCTGGCGCGATCAGAATAGTAAGTGCCTGCCATGTCTTGGACTTGTTTTAACCAAGGGTTAAGCGTGCTCCAGTCATAGATGTTCAAACTGCCTAAGGTGGTGCTACTCAAGGCTTGGGTTGCACCGCCTAAAGCTGAAGTATTGAGCAAGCCATTGGTGCTGTCATTGAATAATCCGCCACTCCCATAGAGGATGTAGCTAGTAACAGCGGGGTTATTGGTCCCTGGTGTGGTGTTAGCTGCCCCCCCCCCTGTTATGCCAGTAGGTGCGACACCTTGGGGGTTAAGGATATTGGGGGCGGCATTACCGGCCACACTCCAAGACCCGCCTAGTATCCCAGAAACCGAATCAACAAGCTGATCGATAGAGATATCGGCCGCATCCAAAGCAGGCGCACCGCTAAAACAAAAAGCTAAGGCCAAACTTAAAGTTCTCGTTTTCATTATTTCTCCTTGTGATTCCTAGTTTTTCTCTACGGTTTTGGTCCTACGGGGATGCTATTATTACCACCCCCAGTTGGAGTGGTGCTCAGGGTTCCCAAGTTGGGCACGACAACACCATTACCACCGGTGTTGCTACCCAAAACCAATGCATTTGAGTTAGAGCTGTAGTTGGGTTTGGGCCCTACCATTGACTGCGCACGAGTCATGTTGGAATATTGGAAACCCACGCTCCCATAAAATCCACTATTTTCTGCTAAAAGTAAGCTACTGGATAAAAGCAATGTTGCAACGCTAAAGCTAGCAAAATGTCGAATCTGCATGGTAATCCTTTGTCCTTTTTAGAAGTAGATATCTATTTTATCCTAAATTAACTTAAATTAATACTTAAGCTTTTTCAAATTTTTATTTTTTATTTAGTGTATTTAACGAATATTTTAAAAATTAATGACCTTGTGGTTTCCCGTGGGTTTTACGCAAGCAATAGTTTTTGTGCTTGTGCTATAATGCCTTTCATTTGCCATTGATTAAGGAGTTGCATGCGTGTAGCCGTCTTTGGGGGTGGGGCGTGGGGGCGCGCCCTAGCCTTTGCTTTTGGGCACAAAAACCCCACCATCATCATCTCCCGCCAAGATCTAGCCCCCTTGCTGATGCCCTTAAATAAACATTTGGTGCTCAAAGGGCATGATCCGATCTTGCAAGCGGACTTCAATCAAGGCGTGCAGGCCGATTTATTTGTGGTCGCCATTAGCGCGCAACATTTGCGTGCTTGGTTTGAACAAGCCAATCTGCCCTACACGGCTAAAATCCTCATGGCATGCAAGGGGATTGAGCTTGGCGGGGCGTTTGTGAGCGATATTGCTAAAAATTTCATCGCCCTTGATAATTTATGCTTTTTAGCCGGGCCCGGTTTTGCTAAGGAGATCATGGCTAGCCTCCCTTGTGCTTTGGCGGTGCATTCTAGCAATGCGACTCTAGCTAACACCTACGCCCAAGCCCTGCCCGCTTTTATGCGATCCTATGTGCAAAATGACATTAGAGGGGGGGAGATTGCCGGGGCGTATAAAAATGTGATCGCCATTGCTGCGGGGGTGTGCGATGGGCTGGAGTTAGGGCAGGGGGCTAAGGCTTCGCTTTTAGCCCGGGGCTTAGTGGAGATGAGCCGCTTTGGGACTCACTTTGGGGGCAAGGTAGAGACCTTTTTGGGGCTATCCGGGGCGGGGGATTTTGTTTTTTAACAGCTAACTCGCTTTTTTCACGCAATTACCGCGTGGGGCTGGGGCTAGCACAATTTAAGAGCTTGGAGAGCATTTTAGAGGAACTAGGCGAAGTGGCTGAGGGGATCAAGACCACACAAGCCATCGTGCAGATTGCCCAAAGAGAAAATATCTACACCCCGATTGCCTCCGAATTGCAACACCTCCTAGAGGGCAAAAACCCTTTAGAGAGCATGAACACGCTCATCAAACGCTAGGATAAAACATGACAACTTTTTCAGACATTCTTTTAAAATTACAGGATTTTTGGCAAAAACAGGGTTGTTTGTTGATTCAGCCCTATGACATCCCAGCCGGGGCGGGCACTTTCCACCCCGCCACGCTTTTAAGGAGTCTGGATAGCCAGCCTTGGAGTGTGGCCTATGTCGCCCCTTCACGGCGCCCCACCGATGGGCGTTATGGGGAAAACCCCAATCGCTTGGGCAGTTACTACCAATTCCAAGTGCTCATCAAGCCTAGCCCGCTGAACATCCAAGAATTGTATTTAAAATCCTTGCAAGCCTTGGGGATTGACTTTAGCCAGCACGATGTGCGTTTTGTGGAGGATAATTGGGAGTCGCCCACTTTGGGGGCTTGGGGCTTGGGCTGGGAGGTGTGGCTAGATGGCATGGAAATCACGCAATTTACCTACTTCCAGCAAGTGGGCGGGCTAGCTTGCCACCCCGTGCCCATTGAGATCACCTACGGGTTAGAACGCCTAGCAACCTATATCCAAAATGTGGATAGCATTTTAGACATTGTTTGGAGTGTCCGGGATCAAAAACCCATTTTATATAAAGAAGTGCATTTAGAAAGTGAGTATGAGTTTAGCCATTATCATTTTAACCATGCCCGCTTGGATTTCCTCATGGATTGCTTTGAGCACCACCAAGAGGAGGCGCGCCATTGCTTGGAGCAAGAACTGCCCTTAGTGGCTTATGACTTTGTGATGCTCAGTGCGCATTTTTTTAATGTGCTGGATGCTAGAAAAGCCCTCTCGGTTGCCAAACGCCAAGAGTGCATTTTAAAAATCCGCCAGCTGGCTAAGTCTTGCGCACTGCTTTACAAAGAGCAAGAGGGCGCGCGTAGGGAACGCCTATGCAAATAGGGGAGATTTATACTTTTTTAGATCAACTTAGCCCCTTTAGCTTACAAGAGAGTTGGGATCATAGCGGGCTCAACTTGGGGTCTTTGGGCTCAGAGTTTGAGCGGGTCGCCATCAGCCTAGAGGCTACGCTAGAGCTGGCTCAAGAAGTCAAACCTAAAACGCTCATCTTAACCCACCACCCGCTGTTTTTCAAATCCTTTAAAAATTTTAACCCCGATCTCTACCCCCACAACATCGCCCAGATTTTGATCCAAAAGTCTTGCTCTTTGATTGCCTTGCACACCAATTTTGATCAAACCCATTTGAATGCGCATTTTGCTAGCTTGTTGGGGTTTGAGGGCTTAGAGACTCAGGGCTTTGCCTTGCAGGGCAAGATAGAGCCCACCCCCCTAGAGGATTTAGCCCAACAAGTGCAAGAACGGCTTAACCTGCCCTATGTGCGTTTTGTGCGGGGGTGTGAGCTGATTAGAGAGATTGCGGTTATTTGTGGATCGGGGAGCTTTTATCTAGACTCCCTAACAAATCCGCCTCCCAATTTTTTGCCTGATCACCGGGGATTTAAAACACCATGAGAGCATGGCCGCCCTTAGTCGGGGGGTTAGCCTCATTGAGGTCGAACATTATGAGAGCGAAAAGGCCTTTGTGCCCTTGTTGCATGATTTGCTACAACCCTATATCTTGCAAACTCAGTTAAAGCATGTTAAACTCTTTGATTGCAAAAGTCCATTCACCCTAAAGGTCCGTTAATGAATATCCATTTATCCCAACTCATTGAGATCGCACAATTAGATAAGGACATTGAGGCTTTAGAGCCCTTAATCAAGGAAAAACGCGCAGATTTAGATAAAGCCCTTGCCACCAAAAGCAAGAAACAAGCCGAGTATGCCCTACTCGAGGAAGAAAAAAGGACTCTCAACATACAAATTGGCAAAAACGAACAAATGCTTCAAGAGACCAATGGCAAGATTGAGAGTATCCAAAAGAAAATCTCCCAAGTGAAGTCAGAACGCGAATTGCGTTCCCTCAACATTGAGGAGGACATCACCAAAGAGCGCGCCAACCAAGCCAATAAAGAGATCGATCGCTTACAAAATGAGATCGCCCATAAAAGCAAACTCCAAGAGGGCTTGAACCATTCCTTGCAAAATTTGGAGGAGCAGATCAAAGCCCTTGAAAAACAAGTCGAACAAGACACGATTCAGCTCAAAGAGGAGCAACAAGAGATTTTCCACAAAAAGCAGGAATTGACCCTCAAAATGGATCGTAAGCTCATCGCCTTTTATGAGAAGATCCGCCGTTGGGCGGGGAATACCTGCGTGGTGAGCGTGAAAAAGCAAGCCTGCGGGGGGTGCTTTATCCGCATCAACGATCGCACCTATGCCGAGCTTTTAAGCAGTGGGGACATCCTCACCTGCCCGCATTGTGGGCGTATTTTGTATATCAATACCCAACCTGCAGAGGCTGCTAATCAAGCCCTTTGAGTTTCTCTATACGGGCATTTTGGCTAGCTTGCATGTATTGGCTCTGCCCCTAGTGGGGCTTTTTAGCCTCAAATCCAAATACAGAAATTCCCTTAAAGCGCGCTTTTTAGCCCGCAAGCACGCCCTTAACTCCCCCCCGATTCTGTGGTTCCATGCCTGCTCTTTTGGGGAGATCAAATCCTTACAAGCTTTATTGGATCAATTCCCCCAAGTCCCCATTTTGCTCACCACCACCACCCAAACCGGCTTTGATCTAGCTTGTGCCGCCTATGCGCAAAACCCCCATATCCAAGTGCGTTTTTTGCTCTTTGAAACACTCTTGTTTTTGTGGCGTAAGGATTTAGCGCATTTAAAAGCCCTAGTGGTTACGGAGGCTGAATTGTGGTTCAATGTCTTTAGGCTAGCCAAAAGTGTTGGGGCACAAACCTTTTTGATCAATGCGCGCATCTCTAAGCGTTCTTATCCGCGCTACCAACGCTTCAAGGGTTTTTATGCCCATCTGTTTAAACAAGTCGATCATATTTACGCCCAAACCCCCTTAGATCAAGAACGCCTAGCCGCATTGGGCGCGCAAAATGTCCAAATTTTCCCCAATCTCAAGCTCTTTAACCCCCCTAAGATTTCCCACACCTACGCCAAACCCGACTATTTGATCTTTTTGGCTGCCAGCACGCACCCTAGCGAGGAGGAGTTAATCTTAAAAGCCTTTTTAGCCCTCAATGATCCCCATGCTAGGCTTTTGATCGCCCCCCGCCACCCCGAGCGTTTTACAGAGGTAAAAGCCCTACTAGAAAATCAAGGCGTTGTTTTTAATAGCCTCTCCAAGGGTTTTGATTTGGATCAATCGGTCTTTGTGATCGACAAATTGGGCGTGCTCAATGACTTTTACCCCTTAGCCGATGTGGTGATCTTGGGGGGGAGTTTTGTGCCTATTGGGGGGCATAACCCCCTAGAGCCTGCCTTTTTTTGGGGTCAAGCTCATCAGTGGGAAGCATATTTTTAACCAAGAAGCCCTATTTGCTTGCGTGCAAAATTACGCCTTGATCGAACCTGAACAACTGGGCAGCACTCTAGCCAACCACGCCCAGCTATTGCCCAGCTTTTTAGACACCCACAACCACGAAATCAGCCAGTTAGCCCATGCCATCTACCCAACCAGCCTATAAACTCTTGAGTCTCCAGCTAGGCATTTCGCATAAAAAAAGCTAAAATGCTTATCGATCGGGGCTTGGTGGGTGTGGGGGGCAAACCCCTAAGATTAGCGCGTGCCAAGTTGCCCTTAGATGCGCATTTTAGCCTGCTAACCCCAAAGAGGGCGGGCATTCTCTACCAAGATGATCACCTGCTAGCCTTAAATAAAAGCGCACACACGGAAAGCTATGCCCTGCAAAGACAACACCCCCCCTACCCAGCTCTTGCACCGCTTGGATCAGGGCACTAGCGGGGTGTTACTCTTAGCCACTGAGCCACTTTACACCCAAGCCCTACAAGCCTTTAGGCAAAGAAAGGTCTATAAAGAATATTTAGCACTGGTGCAGGGCGTGATTGACAAGCCCCAAACCCTTAAAATGCCCTTAAGGGTGCAAAAAAGCCACCCCCATTTTAACAAGGGCTTTGTAAAAACCTATATTGATCCTAAAGGGCAGGAGGCGATCACGCACTTAAGCCCACTAACCACCTACAAAAATCACACGCTTTTAAAAGTGGTGATTAAAACGGGGATCACCCACCAAATCCGCGCCCATCTAAGTGCGATCAAGCACCCCATCATCGGGGATCAACTCTATGGGGCACGCCCCCATTCTTATTTGCTCTTGCACGCCCATAAGATCGCCCTACTAGATTATGCCTTGAGTGCGCCTATTCCGCCCTATTTTAAGGAGTTTGATGAGTTATTGGAACCAGATTTACAGCCACTTTAGCCCCATTGCCTTTAGTGTCTTTGGGGTCCCGGTGCATTGGTATGGCTTGGCTTATGTAACTGCGCTCTTGCTGGCTTTTTTAATGGCACTAAGGGCATTAAAAAGCGATCCTAAGCGTTTCCCCATCAGCAAAGCCAATTTTGAGAGTTATTTTATTTATGCTGAGGTGGGCGTGATCTTGGGGGCGCGCTTGGGCTATATTTTGATCTACGATCCTAACACCCTTTATTATCTCAAAGCCCCATGGCAGATTTTTAACCCCTTCCACAATGGGGAATTTATCGGCATTCGGGGGATGAGCTACCATGGGGGACTGGTGGGCTTCCTTATCGCCTCTTGGCTCTTTAGTGTGATCAAAAAGCAAAATTTCTTGATCTATTTGGACTTGATTGCCATCAGCCTCCCTTTAGCCTATGTTTTTGGGCGTATAGGCAATTTCTTAAATCAGGAATTATTTGGGCGCGCTGTGCCCAGTGGGGATACTTTTGGACAACATATTGGGATTGTGGTTGAGGGGGTATTGCGTTATCCTAGCCAGCTCATTGAGGCTCTTTTAGAGGGGCTGGTGGTCTTTGGGGTGGTTTGTATTGCCAAAGCCTACACCCACGCACATGGCATGCTCATGGTGGTCTATGGCTTGAGCTATGCGCTCGCGCGTTTTGTTTCTGAGTATTACCGCGAGGCGGATTCACAATTAGGGTATTATTTTTGGCACTTGAGCATGGGGCAGATTTTGAGTATGCTGATGGTGTTGATCTCTTTAGCCCTTTGGTGGTTTATTGCTCTTAGGCAGAGGCATCCCTAGTTTGGGCTTGAGCACCCGAGCCATTTTAGAAAAAATTAATGATGATGTGTGCTAGAGTTTCTTGGATAAGGAGCAAATATGGGTATCAGACACAAACTAGCCAATACATTTTTGCCCAGTGTTTTAGGGGTTTTCTCTTTGCTCCCCTTGAGTGCTGAGAAAAATGGGGCGTTTATGGAGGCAGGGTTCCAATATTCCTATGCTTGGGGTTCTTTTAAACAAAATATCGCCTTGCAAGAGACGATCATGATACCCGGGGTGCCCTATGTCTTCAGGGCAACAACCCAAACAGCAAATTCTTATGATGGCAATCTTTATGGGGGGGATATCCAAATTGGCTACAAGCTCTTTATTGGCGAAACAAGACGCTTTGGCTTGCGCTTCTATGGTTTTTTTAGCGGGCAAAAAGGGCATGCTAACTCTGTGCATAATAGCGATTCGGATCCTATTTTTGTTGTCAAGGATTTAAACGCCATTAATCTTTTCTATGGTGGGGGCATGGATATGCTCTTTAATTTCTATGATGATGAGGAACATTCTTTTGGTATCTTTGGGGGTGCGATGGTTGGGGGGAGTTCTTGGTTTATGGGCAAGGATAAGTATTGCAACTGGGCCAATGCTTACAACTATGGCAGAACTGGTTGTGTAACGATGAATCAATATTTTAAAGACCAAGTGCGCATTAATGGTGAGCATTATCCCGGACTCAAGTACTTTTTTTTGCGCCTTAATTTTTTGCAAGTGATTGTCAATTTAGGCTTTAGATTTAATCTCACCAAACATCAGGGGCTTGAGGTGGGCGTGCGCATCCCTATTATTAATGATCCCTATTATCTTAATAAAGGCACTTATTCATCGAAAATGGGGATCTTAAAGCGCAATATCAATGTCAATAGCGTTGTCAAATTTAGACGCAACATTGTTGCCTTTGCCAACTATGTGATCAATTTTTTAGGCATTTCCAATATTAATCGAAAGGTAAATTATGGTTTTAAAATCTGTGTGGCGGTGGTGGTGGCTTTATCTGGTGTGGGTTTGCAGGCGGTCAAGCTAGGGGAAAGTAAGGCGTATAAAAAGGGCGATGCGATGTATTGGGCATATTATGGGGCTAGCGGGGGTTATGACACTTCTACAAACCCAGAGACAGATTGCAAACAAGCCCTCAAGTATTTTAAGCAAGCTGTGCAAGAAAAGGATTTTGCTGCCTATGAGGGTTTGGGTAGGCTCTATGAGTCTGGCTGTGGGAAAGTGGTTAAAAAGGATGTCCTAAAAGCCATCGAGCACTATAAAAAAGCGGGTGCGATGGGTTGGGGGGCTGGGTATGCTAGTTTGGGGAGAATGTATTATGAGGGATCGGGTGTCCCTAAGAGTCAGAAAAAAGCACAATACTATTTGGGTCTTTGCCGCAAAAGTGCCCATCCGGTCAAAGCAAATCCTAATACAACGCCTGAGGGTGTGGATGGGTGCAAGGCGACCATATTTGATCTCAATGTGGGGGGAGATTAGTCTTTTGGTGTTTCTTAAGGAGGGGTCTTTGTCCTTTTTGTTGTTTTTAAGCCCCCCTTAAGCTTTCCACCGATATAATGCGCTTTTGCCTAAGCAAATGTGCATAACTTGAAAGCCTCTTTGAGAGTGTCTTTGTAGGTTTGTATCTAAAAGTGCCTCCTTAAAAGTGGTGTTGCTTGAGAGATGTTTGCTTAGTGTTTTTTGACTTGTTATTGTCAATAGCCTATGTAAAGGTAAAAACTACAAAGCCAAAGAATTATACTCAACAAGGCGGTAGAAATCTTATCAAGGCAGTTTAGCGGATATGCTAACTGAAACAAACAAGATGTTAAGAGTAGATGGTGGATGCCTTGGGTAGTAGAGGCGATGAAGG
>CAGP01000082.1 GCA_000263275.1 Helicobacter bizzozeronii CCUG 35545
GCCAAGAGGGCACGCACGCCATGCACGCCCCGAACCAAAAGAGCCCCATTCTTGCCCCCTAGCGTGCCCGTAGAACGCACAAACCCATCAAGGGCTACCCCCATAGCCTCCAAGTGCCCCAAAGCGTTTTACGGGCATTCTACGCGCCTTTAAAAGCCTAAGAGCTCCAGCCCCCCGCAAACGCAAGGGATTGAAACCCTTTTTTTTCTGGGCTTCCCCCCGTGTTCAAGCGGGCTGGTCGGTCTCTAGCGCGCCGTGTGTGCCCAAAGATGGGCACTTCTGCGCCCCCGCGCGCCGTGTGGTTCCCCCCCCCTCTTGGCTTAGGCGGTGTTGGCGCGGGGTCATTCGTGGGGGGCAGTTGCCCCCCACGCCCGCAAGCCTTCGCGTTGCTTGTCTTGCTACGCTGTTCCGTGCGCCCGTGCGGTCGCACTTCACGGCTCAGAGCCCGCTGACGCGGTCTCTTCGCATGGGTTATGGGCGCGCGCCAGCCCACCTGCGCGCGCCTGCGCCTTCCCCCCACCCACCGCCCATGCCTGCGCTCGTGCTCCCG
>CAGP01000083.1 GCA_000263275.1 Helicobacter bizzozeronii CCUG 35545
TACCCCTTGATTGCAACACAAATATTAGCACAGACATGCTGGTGCTAGCCTTATATCCCCATAGCTAAAGCTAGGGGCTTTACGGCGTGGTTGGTAAGTCATGCAAACACCTGATAATCAAGGGATTTCCATCTTGTTTGCGCAAATTGAAGAAGAATTGCTCAACTTGGAGGGCCATCTAGGAGAAGTGGTCCAAGAACTTGAGGAGTCAGGGCACTATCTAGATGCCCTAGAGGCGCGCTTTCGCGAATCTTAAGTTTTAGTGGAGTTCCTTTTCTGCGTGGCGACTCCCAAAAGTTACAGCCTTGTTGAGTAAAGCCAGGGCTTTTTGAGAATCCTCATGGACACCATATCCCTTTTTATAAGCCTCGCCCAAGTGGTAGAGCACAATCCCTAGCATTTTGCGCCCATAAGCGTTGTAGTGCTTGGTTTTGAGGGCTTGTAAATCTAGCGTGCCTTTCTGGCGTGCCAAATCGAGGGCTAAATTCTGGTAAATTTGGAAGGCGTGTTTATAATCTTGGGGCACGCCCTTACCCTCTTGATACATCTTGGCCAAATGGAGTTTGGCAAAGATAATGGCTGGTGCGCTCCCCTCTTCGCCCTTAGCCTGGCTCATCTCAATCGCCTTTTCAAAATACTGCTTGGCTTTATTGTAGTCCTTAGCCACGCCCTTACCTTTTTTGTACAAATGCCCCAAATAAGCCGTGCCTAGCGGGTCGCCCTGATCACTTGCCTTTTGATAAAGCACAAAGGCTTTATGGTATTCATGCTGTTTCTCTGCTTGCTTGCCCTGATTGATCAAATTATCTTGAGCCCATATAGGCGTGCTGGCCAATAACGCCCCACAGAATGCCGCACATGCCCAATGTTTTAAACCCAATACCATGTTTGCTCCTTAAAAATGAATCGTCAGCCACAACTAACCGCCCTATTCTAACACAAGCCTTCAATTTTAGAGGAGTTTTTGCTATAATAGCCCGCTACTTTCTTTCAATCCCAAACAATCTGACAACATCAAGGAATAGAGTGGAAAAAATACTAGACATTGTAGAGTTGATCGCCTATGAAAAAGGCTTGAGCCCAGAGGTGATTAAAGATGTGGTGAAAAATAGCATTTTAAAGGTGGCTAGGGAGTGCATTGACACCCGCGCTCATTTTGTGGTCGATGATTCTAACAAGGATTTAGCCCTCTTGCATGCGGTGGAAGTGTGCGCTGATGGCGATCCCAAATTAGATCAAGACCCCACTAACACCATCGCACTCAGCCAAGCGCACAAAGACGACCCGTCCTTAAAACCCAGTGATATTTTGCACTATGAAATCAGTTTGAAGGACATGAAACGCAGCGCGGTCAATGCCCTTTTTAAGGATTTGGAATTTAATATCCAAAAAAGCCTAGAAGACCAATACTTCCAAAAGTATAAAGCCATGCTCAACACGATCGTTAAGGGTGTGGTGTTGAGCGTGGATGAGGCGCAAAATACCTATATTGAAATTGAAAACATGCAGGCGGTCCTAGCCCTTAAAAACCGCATCAAGGGCGAGAGTTTCAAGGTGGGTGATAGCGTGCGCGCGATTTTAAAGAATGTGCGTTTCAGCAAGCAAGGCTTAATCTTGGAACTCTCCCGCACCACGCCTAAGTTTTTAGAAGCCCTTTTGCACCTCGAGGTCCCTGAAATTGCCGATAAAGAAATTGAGGTGATGGGGATTGCGCGTATCCCGGGCGATCGCGCCAAATTAGCCCTAAGATCGCTCAATAACCAAATTGACCCCATCGGGGCGACTGTGGGCGTTAAGGGCGTGCGGATCAACGCCATTAGCAAGGAACTTTGTAGCGAAAACATCGATTGCGTGCATTATAATGAAGTGCCTGAAATTTACATCGCTAACGCCCTCTCACCTGCCCATGTGATCAAGATCAAGCTGGCTCAAGAGGGCAAAAAAAGCGCGCTAGTAACCCTTTATGGCGATCAAAAGAGCAAGGCGATCGGGCGCAATGGTGTGAATGTGCGTTTGGCGTGCATGCTGACCGGCTATGATATTGATTTTGATGTGTTAGAGCCCAAAGAGAGCGCGCCCAAAGTGCCTGAAAAAGTGGGCTTGAGCATGCTAGAATCCCTCTTTAGCAAGACCCCTGCCACCCCCTCAGATCAACAAGGGGGCGAGTAAAAACCCCAAACCCACAGAAAGGGCGATCATCAGCACCCCGGGCAAAAAGAAGGGGTGGTTGAAAATGTATTTGCCAATGCGTGTGCTCCCCGTGTCATCCATTTGCACCGCCCCTAAAAGCGTGGGGTAGGTGGGGAGCACAAAAAGAGCCGAAGTCGCCACAAAGGAAGCCACCAAAATATAAACCCCGTGTGGGTGTTCAGGGGTTAGCTCCATTGCCACAATCACGCTGGGGATCAATGCCTTTGTGGTGGCTGCTTGGGAGTAAAGGAGCATGCTGGTCAAAAACAACCCCACGGCGAGCAAAAAGGGGTAGTGGCTAAGTAGGTTGGAGGCGAGGGCTTTAATGGGATCGATATAGGCTTTCACAAAGGTATCCCCCAGCCATGCCACGCCCAAGACGCACACGCACGCGCTCAAACCCGCCTTAAAAGTGCTGGTTTGCACCAAATCGCCACATTTGATTTTGCAAAACAGCGCGATCAAGGTGGCAATGCTTAACATAAAACTGATGATAGCGGCATTTCTAGGCAAAACTACGGGTTTGATCCAACCCACATTTTTAGAAATGGCGGTTGCATAGAGCACCACCGCCACAATACCCAAGACAAAAATAAGCACCGAGAGTTTAGCGCTCTTGGGGGCTTCTTTGTGTGCATGCATGTTTGGGGCGTGTTTTTCAAAAGATTCACTTAAGCGGCTGGACAAAAGCGTGCTGACAATTAAGGAGGTGAGCAAGCAGGCAGCAAGCGTGGTGGGGATGCAAATGGCTAGCAAGATCGGGTAGGAAACCCCCAAGGGCTCTAAAAAACCACTCATGGCAATCACGGCAGCAGAAACCGGGCTAGCCGTGATGGCTATTTGACTAGCAACCACGGCTAGAGAGAGCGGACGGCAGGGTTTGATATTTTGCCCCTTAGCCACTTCCACAATCACGGGCAAGACCGAAAAAGAAGTGTGCCCCGTGCCCGCTAGTATTGTGAGCATGTAAGTTACTAAGGGGGCTAGGTAGTTGATGTATTGGGGATTTTTGCGCAAGATTTTTTCAGCCAGACTCACCAAATAATCTAACCCCCCAGCTAGTTGCATCGCCGCAATCGCCCCGATGACTGCCATGATAATCAAGATCACATCCCAAGGAATGCTCCCGGGTTTGAGCCCAAAACCCAAACTCAAAACCACCACGCCCAAGCCCCCCGCATAGCCAATCCCCATCCCACCTAAACGCACACCTAGAAAGATTGCCCCTAAGAGCACCAACAATTCCAATCCAAACAACACCGCACATGCTCCCGCCTAGAATATGGCAAACTTAAATTATAACCTAAAGGAGTTTTAGATAAAATATGAGTATCAATGTGTTAGGGGAAATGATGAATAAGTTTTTCATGACGGGTTTTTTCGTGTCGTGCTTGGGCGTGTTTTTGGTTACCAATGCTTTGCAGGCTAAAGAAGAGGTGCAAACCCAACAGCACAGCAAGCACCTCAAAAAAAAATAGCAAGCCCACCACCCAAGAGCGGCTCAATGCGCTCAAAAAGTTTTCCAATGTGGTGGAGCAGATCGAGCATTATTATGTCGATGAGGTGGGTATTAATGACATCGTGGATAAAGCCATCGATGGTTTGCTCAGTAACTTGGATGCGCATTCCTCCTATTTGACCGCTAAGAAATTCCGCGATTTTAGAGCCCAAACCGATGGCGAGTTTGGCGGGCTAGGAATCACCGTGGGGATTCGCGATGGCGCGCTAACCGTCATCGCGCCCCTAGATGATACCCCCGCTTTTAGAGCCGGGATCAAGGCAGGCGATGTGATCTTAAAAATCAATGCCGAAAGCACGCTCAATATGAGCATTGATGATGCGGTGAATTTAATGCGGGGCAAGCCCAAAACCCCCATTGAGCTAACCCTTGTGCGTAAGTCTGAGCCTAAGCCCATCGTGGTTAAGATATTGCGCGATATTATCAAAATTAAATCCGTGCATGCCAAGTGGATTGAGGGTACGAAGTTTTTATACTTACGCGTCAATTCCTTTGATCGCAATGTGGTTAAAAGTGCCATGGCTGAACTTAAAAAAGGCCAAGCAGGCCCACCGCTTAGAGGGCGTGGTGTTGGATTTGCGCTCCAATCCGGGTGGGTTGCTCAACCAAGCCATCGATCTATCCAATCTCTTTATCAAACATGGCGTTATTGTCTCCCAAAAAGGGCGGGTGCAGTCTGAGGACATCGAATACCGCGCCAATGGCCGCGCCCCTTATGCGAACTTGCCCATCACGGTTTTAGTCAATAGCGGGACAGCCAGTGCCAGCGAGATTGTCTCTGGAGCCTTGCAAGATCACAAGCGCGCGATCATTATTGGAGAAGACACATTTGGTAAGGGGAGCGTGCAAACCACCTTCCCAGTGGGCAAGGAGGAAGCGATTAAAATCACCATTGCGCGCTATTACTTGCCCAGTGGGCGCACCATCCAAGCCGTGGGCATCAAACCTGACATCGTGATCCCTGCTGGTCCCGTGCCCCAAGATAAAAACAGCTTTAGTTTGAAAGAGGCGGATCTCAAACACCACTTACAACAAGAGCTCCAAGAACTCAATGCCAAGGATCAAAAGAACAACAAACAGGGCAAAGGAGAGGGTAAAGAGAGCGTGGTGAGCACAAAAGACATCAGTGAGGACATCCAGCTCAAAATTGGGATTGATATGCTAAAAGTTTGGGATATTTTCATGGCCTCTAAAGAGGTTGCTAAAAAGTAAGCTGTGTTGAAGTTTTTTTTCTTTGTGCTTTTAGCACTCCTGCCTTGTTGGGCTGATCCAAGTGCTGAGAAGGCTAAGGTCATCTACCTCAAAGCCTTGAATGCCCAAGAACTGAGCAGTAAGCCCGTGTATGTGGGGCAGACTATCTCCATTACTTATGATTTGCTATTGTTCTCACAAGCCAAATTTCTAGGTGCGGAGTTGCTCAAACTCCCCAATCCCAAACAACTCAAACGCTTAAACTTCACCCCCAGTGGAAGTCTTTGGGTAATGATAATTTTAGTGCGACCTACCAATACAAGGTGATGGGGCTCCATGCCGAAATCCCTGCACTTAAAGTGAGTGCGTTTTCGCAAGAACAAGGCTTTGTGGATACTTCCAGCGTCCCTAGCATCCCCTTGCAGGTGGTGAATCTTTCCCAAAATCCCAATTATGTCGGTGTGGTGGCGCGTGATTTCCAAGTGGTGAGCCACAAGGTGAAAGAATATGACAGCCAAAATAATATTTTAGTTTTTGAGATCAAGGCACAGGAGGCTAATTTAGAGGATTTGAAAATCCCGGGGGGGACCAAACAAGGCTTTGAGAGTTCGCATTTTGGCATGGGCGAATCGCATGGGATTTATTATTGCATTTTACCCAAGAGCATGCGCCAACTCTCCTTTAGCTATTTTTCGCTCACCCAAGAGCAATTCAAACCCGTGCAATTTTCCTTGATCCCCATTGTGGAGACCATCAGCACGCAGAGCAACCTCAAGCCCAAAAATAATCTTTTCTTGTTTTCTAACTTCGTGTTGGGGTTTTTGTTGCTATTTGTGGCGGTGCTGTATTTTGTTACACGCTACAAAAATACAAGTTTGGTGGTGGCACTGCTCTTGGTGGGGGCGTTGTTGTGGAATATCTTTTCGGGTTATAAAAGTGCGGTGCTCTTGCCCCACACGGAGATCAAGATTTTACCTACGGATAACTCGACCATTCTGACCATCACCACGCATTCCATACCGGTTAAAATTATCGGATCGCATGCGCAATATGATAAAATCCTGACTCAAGATGAGAGGATTGGCTGGGTAGAAAAAAACAAATGTGGAGTAGGATTCGCGGGGTTTATGCCCTCTTGGTCGTGGGTTTGGGGCTGGGTTTTATCATTTTGATGAATTTTTTTAACCCGCAAGCACAATAATTGCCGTGCTACGCGCAAGTGGTGCCGCTCGTTCTTTTGGTTCATGGGCGCACCTTTGGAAAAAGTGGGCGAATTTGATTTGAGTGCTAATTTAATTGTGCTCAACCACCAAAGCATCATTGATATTATTTGCCTAGAGGGCTACCACCCACGCAATATTTGTTGGGTGGCTAAAAAAGAATTAGGCGATTTGCCCTATTATGGCTATGCGCTCAAAACCCCGCAGATGATTTTAATCGATCGGCAGGATAAAAGGGGGCTAGCCTCTTTGCTCAAAATGGCTAAGGAAAAATTAGAACAAAATCGCCCCCTAGTGATCTTCCCAGAGGGCACAAGGGGGCAGGGCAAGGAGAAATTTTTACCCTTTAAGCCCGGGGCAAAATTATTAGCCGAGCGTTTCAAGCTCAAAATCCAACCAATTTTGCTTATCAACACACGCAAGATTTTCAACAGCAAGCCCCTAGAATCCACGCACACACGCTTAAGGATGGTGTTATTAGAGGCTTACGAGCCTGATTTTAATACGGATTGGTATTCCGCATTAGAAGAACGCATGCAGCAAGCGTATTTACAACATTATCAAGAGTTAGGTTCTTGAGTTTTATGGGCGAACATGCTATAATCGCACTTTTGGGGTGTTAGCTCAGTTTGGGAGAGCGCAACGCTGGCAGCGTTGAGGTCAGGGGTTCGAGCCCCCTACACTCCACCATCTTTAAAACCTAGACCGCTTGAATCTTGAAATTTTAAATAAGCATAAATAGCATTTATGTTGTGGCAAAAAGTGCCCCCGCAACCCGTATCTCTATCTGCATGGTAGATTTTCAATGGTGTGTCAAAGTGGTGGTTATTGCTGGGTTTTGCCCTACTTTCCCACCCTTACAAAGTGCGTAACTCTACCCCTCCCCTTGCTATCTACCTACCACCACTTGCCCTTATGCTCCTTAAGCTTTAGCCTCATTTTGCCTTTGGGATTTATATTGGTATTGTGCGTCTGCCTGTGGCTTTTGTGCGGCTTCTTTATCGCCTCTCGCCTTAAGCTTGCTTGCTTTGGGCATAGTGGTAATCGCCTTGTTTCTTGTTATTTTCTGCCCGTTGTTTGAACATGTCCGCTTGGTTTTTGTAGTTGGACAGGGTTTTCCCCTCGTTAGTTCCGCACAGCTAAGATTTGATAGTCATGGGGACCCACTGAAAACCACCTAACTCGCTCCGTATATTATCCTCCAACATTTTAAAGTCGCCGTATTTATCTTTGAATTTGCCCACCAAGCACCACTGCACGAATTTATGGCAATTAGTGCGATCCTTTGGGTTGGAAAAAAGATTGACATCGCAAAGCGGATCATAAGTAAGTTTAGACTTTATGCTTTTAATATCATAGAGCTTGTGGGGAATCAATTCTTGATTGCCAATCACACCCTTTGTTGCGCGTTCATAGACATCATCATCGCTCAAAGCACGATTTCTGTTTTCTTTGCTACAAGCGACATAAATAACCCCCTCTTTTTTAGGCTCTTGTTCTAAGCGTGCCATAAAGCGATGGGAGTCGGTGTATCTCACCTTAGCCTCGCCATTGTCATTGACAATTTCAGCGATCAAATGTTGCCCATCGACTTCGCCGATATAAATACCCGAATGTTCAAAGGTTGCTTTGCCACCAATATGCTTCAATTTTCCCATAAAACCAGTGTGTGCTATATCGCAATAGACCACAGCCCCACGCTCTGCATTGTTTAAGTAATTGCCTAAATCTTTTTTCTCGCTCATCACTTCTCCTTAAAAATATTCATTCCTCAACCATTCCAAAACTCCCAACCCCAAACTCAAAGCCCCCACACTTCTCGCCTTGAGAAATTGAGAAATTGAGAAATTGAGAAATTGAGAAATTGAGAAATTGAGAAATTGAGAAATTGAGAAATTGAGAAATTGAGAAATTGAGAAATTGAGAAATTG
>CAGP01000084.1 GCA_000263275.1 Helicobacter bizzozeronii CCUG 35545
ATGGATTAGATTTTCAAGATTGCCATTGTTTAGGCTCTCAAGGAAGTTTTGCAAAGAAATAGGGCGTTGGTTTGTGGGATCGTCCCTGCTTTGGCGGTAAAAAATTTGGGTGCGCAATACCGATGTGTCATAATCCAAATCATAACAACTCCCCCGACAGGTAAGCACTTCTTGGCTATATTGGTGCAAATAAAACTGATGACCTACCAGCTTGAAAGTGAAATAATCTCTATGAGCAAGATCACTACCCGGCTTTAAACGATCGCTCAAACGGAGGGTAAAAAAAGCCCCTTTGATGGTAAGTTGCATGCCCACACCTAACCCCTTCCTATCAGTGCAAAACCCGCGCTCTAAGTGCTTGGCGTGCAAAATACCCATACAGGTGTAATAATGTGTGCCCCAATGATTAAAATCTGCAAAAATAAAGGTGTAAGTTTCTTGGTGGTTTGTCATGGTTTGCGTGTTAGCTGTGAATTTCTTGGTATGCTTGCCTTTTAAATAAGTGGCTAACCATTGTTGCACCTGATCGTGCGCCTTTTTAAGCTCTGGCTTGAGCCATCTTCCTCCTTGATCGATCAAATTGTCCTGTGCCACCTGTCCCATAAAAGTATATGAGTAGCCATAATCAGTAGGGTCTCTATTGGCTAATGCCTCTTTGTCTTTGTCTACAAAAATGAGTTTGCGGTATTTAGACGCATTAGGGTAGAAAAATTGCGTAAAAATGGGCGCGTATGTAGGATTGTTTAAGAGTAGGTGCGTGATCTCTTGAAAAGCACTGAGGTAATTCTCCTCCATACATCTGATTTCTTCAAAAAAGGGCATGGTGTGCAGATTAATGCCCTCTTTTTCTGCCAAGCTGTATTGCTCATGCATGGTGGCACTGCATGCCTTACTCTCCTTATTGATGTATTTTAGGGAAATCTGGCGCACCTTTTGGCGATCCTTTGGACTCACGCGTGTGCGCACATATTGGTAATAATCTACATAAAAGCGATGGAGCATGGTTAGAGCAACATTGCTAAACTTCGTCATGCCTCCAGCAGAGACATCGCAGATCACCTGATCGTGCAGGGCTCGATCTTTAGCTTTATAGTGATCACAAAACCACTCCGGATAGGTAGCTTGGATATGCGCATTAGACCTGCCATCACCCAGCCAAAGCACCTCTTCTTCAAAACTAAAGGCATAGGCGACTCGCAGACACAATAAAAAAACGACAACCCAACGCATAAAACCTCCTCTAATCAGTGCTATACAAACAACGCCCTTGTGTGTATATATTCTTATCGCACACCTCATATAAGGCTTTTGGATTAAGAAACTGACATTTTTGACTCCTAAAACACGCGCTTCTTAGCCTATACAAGAGTGCATCCCTGCCAAAAAAATCCATGTAGTCGTTATCTCCTCCTACATAATCATCTAGCCCCTCCTTGCCCCAAAAATACAAAAAATCTTGCATAGAAATTCTAAATTTGCCCTGTGGATCGTCCCTAGGTTGGCTGTAATAAAGATGGCTACCAAGCAATTTCATCAGATCGTCTCCCAAATCGTAGAGATAAGTTAGACCAGGATCGGGACATCCATGCGCATTATATGGATCGTGGCAAGAAAAAACTTGTTTGCTATAAGTGCGCAGATAAAAACGCCCCCGCAACATTTCAAAGGCATATTGGTCGGCGGAGTAATGATCATCGATTTCAACTTCTTGGTATTTTGCTGAGATCACCAAGAGATTATTTTTAACCTCAATGTCTAGGGGTGTGTCGGTGCAAAACCCCTTAGACAATTGCCCCTTATGCAAAATACCCATGCATGTGTGCACGCCATCAGAGGGTCTAGCCCCCATAAATAAAGCACAACCACGATAAAAAATCAAAGTGTAGGCTTTGGATTTGTCGGGTTTGTCATGGGGGGTTTTGGTTAATGTGCGGGCATCTTCTTGATTATAGATAGTTTCGCTCCACTGCAAGCTATCTTCATTGTGGATACATCCCCCTTTTATCCCATCCGAATCTTTCCAATAATCATCCACCCATTTTTTCACCACCGCTTGCGCCTCTTTGAGTTCTAAGGCGTGTAGATTTTGCCAAGAGAGGCATAGACTAAAGATAAAGACTAACGCCCTTGCAAAAATCTCTTGTGTATCTTTCATGGGTCTTAGTGTAGTTTGGATTTTTTAAGCTCAGAGTAAATTATTGAGGGGTTTTAGGATGCTTGATAGCAAAATAGGCGTTGATGTCTTCCTCAAAGAGGTTTGGGAAAAACTTGATAGACTTGCCTTGCGCATAAAGCCAATAACCCCATTTATTATCCATTTTGACTCTTTGTTTGGGTGTAACCAAATAATTATAATCTTCATCCACAACAACATAGGGGATATGATTAGCCTCTGCATACCTCATAACATCATAGTTTTCATAGTTGGCATCATCGGCCATCACATAAAAAGCCTCTTCGCCCATTTCTTGTTTAGTTTTGGCAATCTCTGCATCGCTAAGATTAGCCGTGATGATACATCTTTGGCAGTGGATCACAAAATCTTTAGCTTCAAGACACATAAAAGTTAATATGACGAGCACGCATCTGACAAACATAAACACTTCCTAATGGTGTGGATTTGGATAATAAACCGACTACTTAAAATACCCATTATATTATCTATATTTTCGCCCCTAGAAAGCATTAACCCGCTCGCACAACCCCCTTTGAAAGCAACTCTCTTGCATGCGTGCTTTAAGAGCCTGATTACCAAAATCCCCTCTGGGCATATTATCTACAAAGTCTTGCATAGAGATTCTATGTCTGCCCTCTGGGTCATCTCTACTTTGGCGGTAAAAAATTTGGGTGGTGAGGTGCTCAGAGTTTTCCCTATCCCAATCACAATCTGTGGCATAAAAAACCTCACGGCTGTATTGGTGCAAGTAAAACTTACCCTCTATCAATCTAAAGGTGTAGTAATCTATATGAGGGGTGTAGTAAGATTGACTCCCACACTTTAAATCCTGTTTGATGCTCAGAGTGAAGAAAGGCGATTTGAAAGTGTAGGAGGTGCGCTGGTATGCATAATCTCCACGCTGCTCCATACAAAAGGCGCGCTGTAATTGCCCTTGGTGCAAGATGCCCAAACAAGAGTGGTAAGGGAATTCATTAGGAGGGGAGTCTCTTATCCATATCTCTAAGATGAAGGTATAGACATCTTGCCCTTGTTTGAGGGTTTTAGTATCTGAGATATAGCCTTGAGAGAGATCGCGCGGGTTGTAATCTTTAGGCAAGTTTTTATCTTGCCCTTGTAGGTAGGCTGTGAGCCATTGGCGCACATTCCTATGCGCTTCTCTAATTTCTGGGGCTAGCCACTTGCCATTTTTATCCATCAAATCATCTTGGGCGGCTTGATCAGAGAATTGATACATGGGAGGGTAGTCCTGTGTGTTTAAAATGAGCTTGTGGTATTTTTGGGGATTTGTATAGAAAAAGTTTTTAAAAATGGGGGTGTATTGGGGGTTAGCAAAGAGCAGGGCACTAATTTGTCTAAAGGCATTAGCATAGGCATCTTCCATGCAATTGGTAACTTCCATAGGGTAGTAACCGGGTGGAGGAGGGGGGTCTTCGGGAGTTTCTTGTGTCCAATTCTCTAAGTTTGCCTCTGTCTCTTTGATACATTCCTTGCTCCTTTGATGGATTGCCTTTAAAGAAATTTGGCGCACCTTTTGGCGATCTTGTGGGCTCACCCCTGCACGCACTTGGTGGTAAAAATCGCTGTAAAAGCGATTGAGAATAGCTAGATCAATATCTCCTGAATCCCGAGCATTGCCATAGATGTCGCATATCACCTTATCTTGCAACGCCTCATCTTTGATCAAATCCCCCGGGCAAGTGTCTGCTCTGGGTCCAACATATTCCTCATAGATGGCTAAGTTAAGATTGAAAGCCCAGATGGGGTTTAAAAAGACACTGAGCAAACAGAGAGTGTATAAGAATGATTTTAGTGTGGCAACACTGGGGAGTGTAGAGTTAAAAATATTTAGCATAAGAGATACCCTCAGATGTCTTAGTAAAATTTGAAAGATGTTTTCCTTACGAGTCCATGATAGCATACCGACCTCTTAACGAGCTGTTCAAACAGACATGTTAGACTTGGGGGTCGTAACTCCATATTGAAGGGGGTTTATGCGTATTAATGCGTTGCCCAACACCTACTTTACAGACAAGCAGTCTTTGGGCTAGAACATTAAGAATTGCAGTTATAATTATTGCGTGTTATAATGCCCCAAAACCATTAGGAAATCCCATGCGCAAATTCCTCTGTATGCTCGCCCCCATAACAACTTGTAGTGCCCAATGGTTTGGGTCTCTAGGGCTCACCATCGGCGCACAGATATGGCATGGAAAAGTCTTTACCACAGATTGCTAACCACTATCTCAAGGCTTTAAAAAGCAAGAATACACGCACGCAATTATTCTCTAGAGCACAGAGTAAAATTGCAACCGATCAACAACCAACCTATACTAGCTTAGAAAGACACCTTGATGAACTGGAACATTGTATTAGCAGACTACCCAATAAGAAAACTTCTAAGGCAATCCATGATGCGCTTAAATTAGCCC
>CAGP01000085.1 GCA_000263275.1 Helicobacter bizzozeronii CCUG 35545
ATTGTTTTTTATTATACTCTAAAGAGCATGCGCCTTATATCCCCATAGCTAAAGCTAGGGGCTTTACGGCGCGAGTGGTAAAGAGGTCATACACCGCAATCTTGCCAAAAACCATACATAAGTAGTGATTGGTTGGTGCATAGCGTGGGTTGCGTCTGTAGGCTTGGTTTTGTGTATGGCTATACAACTATTGTAAAGTAACTATGCCTACAGAAGACTACCATGCTCCCTATCGAGCGGATACTCAGACAAATAGAATAAAAGGCTCTATTGTAAAAAGTATTGTTTAGCTAAAGATTTGCTATAGCATCTTCGTTAAATCCCTTGAATAAGGGCTTTTAAATGCCCAGCAATGTAAATAAGTTGGAGATTATTAAGAAACTTTTTGATAGTTTGACTAAAAACGATAAGAAAGTCTTTTTAAGACCGTCAAGCAAAAGAAAAACAGACAGTCTAAAACACCTATTCAAAAAGAAATTAAAGAGTGTTCCTCTTGTTAATCTGTTAAAAGGGAAGCCGTGCGATCAATGTTTTAAGAAAATCAACATTATTTACAAACAGAGCCAAATAAAACAATAACACCTATCATCTTTTCTTACAAAACACCCTAAAAAAATCACTCTTTGAGGGGCAATTTTGGTATATACAAATGGCAACACATTTTAAAAGTTTTCTAATGGAAAAAATGTGGTCTTAAGTTTAATGGGCTTATCTGTTGATATGCGTGGTTTGAATGTCCCCGTGATGGGTTGAGTGTTGTCATGCCATGGGTAGACAAGATAAACGCTCACTTGCCGTTGTTTTTCTTGTTGTTTTTCTGAAGAAACATAAACACTTGCATACGCCCACACTTGGCACAGATCGGTTTTTTTAACTTTTCTATCCTTTTCAACTTTCCATTTAGTATCCAAAATCAAAATTTTTTTATCATTCTCAAGAATAATGTCGGGAACTAATGCTGAATAATCTCTAAAATTTTCATCTTCCACAAGATATTTTCTATTCTCTTCTTGCAAGCTCACACTATAGCCCTCTATGCTTCTTTGTAACCAATATCCTACAAAGAACTCAAAGAGTTTCTCCATTGGGAACAAGAAAGCATGAACCTGATCTATTCCACTATAGGGGGTCAGAAATGTTTGGCGCAAGAACAAACGACACCATGCTAATAAACTTTGGTATTCCCTAAAACGCGTGGCATGTTCGCTTTTGGCAAAGTCCGAATCGATCTCTGTGTTTGGAGTAGGGCTGATCTCCTCAAAGACAAACCATCGTCCTAGGACTCAACACCAGCGTTTTGAAATATTTAAGTGTGGCTTTAATTAAGCGGTTAGGTGGCACATCTAAACTATACTCATTGCTAGTGGTGTAAAAACGCTCCTTGTGGATTAAATTGTGTTTAAGATGCTTAACAATCTCTAACTTGCCCTTGAGCAAGGTACGGTTTTTGGTTGTACGCAAATAATCGCGCTTGAGTCCGCGTTTAATCAGTTGCTGGCATTCCTCTAAAAACATACACACAAAAATGTCCAATAAAGACAAGTTTGCGCTGCCTAAATAAGCAGATTGGATTTTCTTAAAGGGAACGCCCTTAAGAGTGGCTAGGCAATTATAGAGAACTTGTTTGGCATGGCAAATACGGCATGGTGGTGATTCTAGGGATTTTTGTTCCGCAGATTCTCCTTTGAGTTGCTCAACAAACTCCATTACTTGCTCTTGAAATTCAATGCTGTCAAACTCACACAAAGAATTTTGGCAACTGGGGTCATGTTGGGCGGTTGAATCACCCTCATACACCTTAGGCAAAATTTCCAGACAAAAACCCCTTACTTGTAGCAAACCCACATAATTTTGTGTTCTTAATGTGTTCTTATTTTCAAATTTCAAGAAACAGCGATTCTTCTCTTGGTCTGCGAAATCCTGCAAAGCCTCCCATATCCTCTCCTCATCGTCATTGGGATCTAGTAGACACTTCCTTATGTCCTCTTTGGTGAAGGTGGTGTATTCTGCTCGGTAGAGTGTCGGTATGGTACGCATAAAGGCTATTCATTGGTGAGTGACGGATTAGATTCAGATTCCCTATTTGTATCGTTGCTACCATCTGACTTGTCCGGCTCGCCATTGTATATTTTCTTAAAAACACCACCATCCCAACCATTTAATTCTGTGATCTTATAAACTTTCTTATCAGTATCGACTAAACTTTTAAAAGATTTTTCAAGTTTATCGACAACTTTTACTGCCTTATCTTTTGTTATCACATCCTGCACTTTCTCACCTTTCAACATACCATTCCCATTCAGCACGATATCAATCTTGGCGTAATCATCATAAAAATACTCTTGCAAAAGCGGGATGATCTTGTTTGCAAAGCACTCTTGTAAATCCTCCAAAGTTTCTAGTCCTAAAAAGTAAGTGTGCCCGATGGTGTGGTGGCGATCTAACAAAAATTCTATGCGTTTATTCATGACTCTCAAAAGTGTTTCCAAACTTATGCCTGTATCTTGGTTATCCTTGTCTTTAATGCGATTCTTAAGTTCATCGGGCTTTGACATCATCTCCACAAAAGTGAATCTACGGCGTAAAGCCGTATCCATCAAGGCAATATTCTTATCAGCGGTATTCATGGTGCCAATGATATAAAGATTATTGGGGACACCAAAAAGTTCTTTTTCCTCTTCTTCTCCTTCCACCTCCTCCATATTTTCATTTTGCCCATCTTGATCTTGATCTTTCTTCTTTTTATCTTTCTTCTTTTTTTGACCTTGACTATAAGGCAATATAACCTTTAGCTCCTCACTATTACCTAGTCGTTTGCTGGGTTCTATAAGTGTGATAATCTCGCCTAAAATACTAGCGAGATTGCCTCGGTTGATTTCATCAATGATGAGGATGTAGTTAGGTATTTCTTTTTGTTTAGACATTTCTCTATTTTGAGAAACCTTTTTCTTCGAATCCTCGATAGACAGAGAAGGTTGTAAGGGTTTAGGGTGTGCTTTAAAATGATCTCGCTCATATTCATAGATTTTTTTATAAAGTGGGTAATAGTATTGGGCATTACCATGGTATTCTCTCTTGCTTTTTCCCCAAGGTTGAATGTCTTGTAGTCTTTTAATTTTTCCATTTTTAAAATTAAAATAGTCTCTTTCAATCATGTGTCTCGCCAATCCTTGCGTGCCTTCCTTAATAGAACCTCCAAGCTTAAATGAATACTTAGTAACTTTTTTTCCAGTAATTTCGCTAACACCTTTCTTGTCACTGACCTTATAGATCGTTACATATTCTTTTTTTCCACCCCCGAGAATAAATTTTCCTTCACTCCTAATAATTTTTTTCACATCTTCGGCAAAATCATGGATTAGGTGATCTAGATAATCCATGCCCTCTCTGTATCCTTCTTTAGCTACTATACATGGCTCCATTTGATTGGACACATCATTGACCTCTTGCGTGGATTGATTTTTTAAGAGCCTCACTTGCTCTTTCACATATCTCCTTAAAAATCCCGCCTTTGACAGGGTAAGTAACCTGCTGAGTTTTTTTATCAACTTCTGGTCTAATCCCCTCTACAAACTCCTCATAGCTATAACTCTGGTGAAAAGTTACAAACTCAATCCGCCCCTCTTCTCTTTGACATACTCTCCCATAACTAAAGTTAGGGGATTCTAGCTTTAGTGGAGATCGCGGCTTCAAGCAGGATAGCTCCGTTTGGAGTCTTACATTCCCTATTCC
>CAGP01000086.1 GCA_000263275.1 Helicobacter bizzozeronii CCUG 35545
CACTTTTAGAGCAAATAGCCCGTGCCAATTGGTTAAAGATAGCGGACTACCCATTACCCAACCCATACCAGCAACATTCTCCACAAGCCCAGACAACACAAAAGCAACCCACACCACAACAACAATCTACACAAACCCAACAACCCACACAAACAAGTATAGAACTCCAACAAGAACCCAATGGCTTTAAAACTTTTAAAAATCTCACCAGAGAGCAACAGCCATCTCCACAACAACCCCCAAGCTACAAAGACATCTTGGGGAGCTACATTGGTCGAACGCTTTATATGAACTCTAATGGTGTGCCCTCTAGTCTTAAAATCAAAGACATCACCACACTTCCAAGCGGGCATATCCAAGTGGATATCCAAGATGTGGATAAGCCCCACAAGTCTTTAAAGCCTTTTAGCTTTGATAGTGCCAAACATTTTGAGAATTGGTTTAGGAAATATGTGGAGTAATTATTGTTGCTTGCTAGACAAGAGCAACATCCCCAAGAACAACAAAGCCTCTTAATACGTAACACAAGTCTAATCCTATAACAAACTCTCTTCACGCAAAAACGTATTATCACATCAAAAACTCTCTCACTCCCACTCTCTAAAAAAACAAATTTACCCAGTTAAAAGCCACCGTGTGGGGCGGTATCGTAGCGTAGCAAGATATTTAACCGGGTAAATTTGCAAATTTACCCGATAAGCCCACACGGGGCACGGCATTATGCCTTTATCGGGTAAAGTTTGCGCCTAGTCAGCGGGACTTTTAATATGAATTTTGTTTGAAAACAAAACTTCTAAAATTGTCAATAAATGCTAGAATATAAGTCCAAATATGATAAGGAAATTTAATGGCTAATACCAAACATTCTAGGGGTGTGCAACCTGATTTAAATAAGATGAACTATAGAGAGATTTCTAAGCTTTTTGATCGGATACGTAAGAGTGAAAAAGACTTAGAACTAAAGATTGCCCAAGCTTCTAAAAAATTACAAGATTTGGAACAACAATACAAAGAGAAAGGTGAGCTCAAATCCCAAGTGGTGCAAGCAATGGAGTTTGCACGGCAAAGAGAGAATCAGCAAAGCGGTTTAAATCAATCTAAAGGTGATAGCAAAACACCCCCTAAATCTTAGGTTGTTTAATGGGTGAGATTGCCTGTATCCATATCAAAAAAACCGCTAACCCCATTCAAGTCCAACACAATACAAGAGATTTGCCCCCTGATTATGTCTTGCCCATTAGTGCTTGGGCACACAAAGAAGGTGTAGAGCTCTCTTGTAGTGTTGAAGAAGCACAACAAATCCAAAGTGCCATTATTGATAGAGCCAATGTAGAGTTTGAAAAAAGACGCCACAAGGGCCCGCATTTCAAACAACCCCAAGGCTGGTCGGCTGTGATCAATCTCAAACCTACCCATACCCTTAAAGATGTGGAGATGGTCGCTCACAAACTAGAAGCAGAATTTAAATGGCAAGTAATCATGTGTGCCCGCCATTATGATGAGGGACACTTTGATGATGCGGGCAATCCTGTGATTAATCATCATGGACACATTGAGTTTTTACCCCTTGATAAGCAAACGGGTAAATGTGTGTTTAGAGACAAACAGCGCCAACGCCAATGGTTTAGAGATTTGCAATCTCTAGTGGCTAAATGGCTCAATATGCAGAGAGGTGTTGATAGGCGTGAGAGCAAACGCAAGCGCATTGAACCTAGAGCGTGGGCGGTAATGAAAGAAGAAGAAAGGGCCAAACGATTAACAGAAGAGCAAGCCTTAGAAAGAGAGACAAACATTGCCCGTTATTCCAATGAACCTTTAGAGCAAGCAAAAGCTCGCATTACAAAGCTTTATCATCGGGGTTTCTTTGAGAAAATGATAGACAAGGGCAAAGTTTTAGTTAAAGACTTGACAGATGTTAAAAAAGCCCAAAATGAGAAACAACAAGCTAGCATCGCTAAAGACAAGCTAGAGCAAGAGAACAAAACACTCAAAGCTTCTTTAAAACAAGCCATTAAAGCCAACAAGAAGTCAGAGGAAGATTTAAATGAGATTGAGAAAGAAACCCTAAAAATTGCTCAAGTATGCGGTATTGCACCTTATACAGCACTTGGGCGTTCAGAAAATATCAAAGCGGATTTGCTTGCAATCCGCTTATCTACAAGCAAGCAAGATATTAAAGCCTTCACTAATGAAGTCCGCAGACTACTCAGATTACGCAAAGCACCGGCCATTTGCCACGCAGCTAATGAACAGATTGCCAAATGGTTACAGAGTGAGATTTACACTCTAGATGAAGTTATCCCTGTGATTGGAGCCATACTGAGCAATGAGTTTGATCTCAATGCAAAATTAGAGCATATCCAAAGAGAAGCACCTAACAAAGAAACCAAGATAGCCCAAACACAAGAAGCTTTGGGAGAAGAGATAGAAAAAGAAATTAAAAACCACTATGATGAAGTCTTAAAGAACAAAGAACAAGAATACCAACAACAGCACACCAAAGACCTAGAAGACCTTGAAACTAAACACCTTAATGACTTCAACAACCTTTGCACTTTAGCAGGTGTGCCTAGCAAAGACACAGTGCAAGAGGCTCAAGAAATTCTTGAGAGTAGCATTAAGAAACTCAAAAATGATAAAACTAATCTTGAAACTGATTTAAAAGCACTTTGTAAGCTAGCAGGTTGTGATGAGTATTTGCTTGCTAGCACCGCTAAAACAAAGCTTGAGGCAAGGATTAAAGAACTCAAGGAGCAAGCGGATAGTACACAAATAGCTGAAAGTGCTAAGGCTGAGCTAGAAAAACAACTCCAAGCTAAAGATACAACTATTAACAATCTCACGACCAAGAACAAGGAACTCACAGCTAAAGCAGAGAATGCAGAAACAAGAGCTAGTAATGCAGAAAAAACCCACACTGACATAGAAAATACTATCAATACCGCTTATAGTGCATTGCTTGGGACACAAGAGCCAAACAACAAACTCACAACCCTAAACAAGCTCCAAACCATTATCCAAGCATTACAAGAACAATCCACCATTCCAAACACGCTACAAACCCCAGAAGCCTCTCCACAAGAGAGCACAGAGCCCACAATGGAGCAAGAAGCTAAAAGTTTCTTTAAAAAACACTACAAAAAACACAAGTGGTCTATCTTGCACGGCTTTGTGTGTAGAGAATGGGTGTTTTGGATGGACGATCAAAATGGGCAGAAGTTTAAAGCCTACCTAGAGAAAACAACAGACAAAGACTTTATCCAAAACCTTAAAAATTTGGTCTTTGATGATTTAAAACAAGCTAATGATCAGTTCAATGGCTATTTGCATCAGTTTGGGTGTGGTGTGCAATCGATGACTTGCATACCCCATTTATTCTTACCTAGGGCAACAGAGCTTTTTTGTTTGTATGACACACTCACACCACAAGTCCCTGAGATTAAACAAGAAGCATCTACAGCATTAACCACGCTGGCTAACCTAGAGAGAGAAACTCTAGGGCTTATTGCTAGAATCAACAAGATAGATCCTAAACAAGCCACAGAGATGACTGCAGAGTATCTGCACCTCACAAGTGACTCTGCAGATCGGCTAGCAGGTTTTAAAAGATTGTTAGAGAATGTGCTTTTAATATCACAGCAAAAGGGGTTACAAGATAGCGAGGGGAAGCACAAGTAGGTTTTTGGTTGGTGCTTGCTGGGGTGAGTTTGTGTCTGATTATGGGTTCAAAAATCTTGTCAAGTTCTCTGTTTTTGCTACAATGCTTGCCTATACTAGACAAAGGAGTAGCTGTGAAGACTATCCAATTATCAGTACCAGATGAAATGGCCACGCTGATTGGCAATGCAGATGAACAAGCACAAATTTTACAAAGAGCCCTGCTCCTTTATCCTCGTATCAAAGATCAAAGTATTTCCTATGGAAGAGCTGCAGAGATACTGGGGATGAAGAAGTTGGATTTGCTAGACATTTACGGTCAAATTGGTATCCCTATTGTTGATTACAGCGTGGCAGAAGCACAAGCAGACCTAGAATGTTTGAGAAAAATACTCAAAACAAAGTCTCATTAGTTGTTTCGGACACAACACCCCTAATTTCATTTTTGAAAATGGGGGCGTTGAATCTGCTGGGAGATTTTTTTGGTTGTATATATATCCCATCAGGTGTATTTACCGAGCTCACAGAAAATGAGAAGTTTCAAGATGAGGCTAAGGAGATTAGGGATTGTGAATTTATCCAAGTTTGCTCTGTTCCACAAGAAGAAACCACAAAATTAAAAGAAAACACAGGACTGGACCTAGGGGAATGTGAAGCCATTGTGCTGGCTCAAACACTCAAGGCTGACTTGCTTCTTATGGATGAACGAAAAGGCAGAGCAGAGGCTAGGAATTTATCCCTAGAAGTTATTGGCACCATAGGCGTTTTGTGGCAAATGAAAGAAGTGGGTTTTGTTTCCTCCACACAACTTGAAACCTTTGTTGAGGCCTTGGAAAGACATAGAATTTTTATAAGCCCGCAATTGTTACACATGCTTTTTGAAAGTTAGAGATCATCTGAACTTTTGGTCAGCTTGCAATATCATCTATCATATCTCAAAATAAAATATAACACATCATACACACAATATTATCAACTTTTCTCACACAAATCAACTCAATTAAACTCAATCCCAGATAACAACCAAGCCACACCGACAAGCGAAAATAAAACAAGAACGCTTATCATCTCACTCTGCAAAATGCCCTAAAAAAATCACTCTTTGAGGGGCGATTTTTGTATATACAAAATCCTTTAAAGTGCCTATTTTAGGGACTTAATCCCTATAAAAATGTCTGACATTTGTCAGACATTTGTTAGACAAAGTAAAATCTTGTATACAAAAAACACACAAATATCTTAGGCTATAATGCTTGTATGACACAAATTTTTTATTTTCGAGAACCCCTACCCATGCCTAAAGAGAATAAAACACATAAACTAAGTGTGCGTTGTACGCCCAGTGAGTGAGAGTAGATCAAACACAAGGCACAAGAGAGTGGATTAAGTGTTTCTGAATATCTGTGTTTCTGTGCCTTGCAACAACAAAACAATACCATACGACAAGATTTGCAAGAATCTCAAAAACAACAAAAGACACGACTACAAGCTTGGAAACAAGATTTAGAAGAAAAAATATCAGCACAAATCCAAGATGTGCGGTTAGAACAAGAAAGCAGGTTTAAGCAGCTAGAGCAACCACTGAAAAAAAATACAAAGTGGCATACTTACCTTAGTGATTATGCTCCCCATTACCATCGTTTCCACCATCTCACTCTGGCTAGACAAGAGTCAAGAATTCCAAGCACAGACACAAACTAATGATCTGCATTTACAAGAGAAAACAACCCAAAATCCTAGCCACCAAGAATAGATGGAGTTTGAAAAAAGACTACTCAACCAACAGAAACAAAACC
>CAGP01000087.1 GCA_000263275.1 Helicobacter bizzozeronii CCUG 35545
TTTCAATGATCCGCCTAATTAGCATCCTTCTACTCATAAGTCCCCTATGGGCTGTCAGTGTTGATTTAAGCCAAGAAATGCAACAAGCCCGCACATTGATGGCAAATATGTACCAAAGAGCCATTCAAGAGAAAAAAGATTATGGCTGTAGTTGGCATCTCTACCTAGATGCGCTAAAAAAGGACATCAGCCCGCTTTTAGAGCACCTACAAACTTTTATCAATCACACCCCGCTTTTACAAACCCTCCAACCCAAAACCCCCAAACAAGTCCAAACCATTAAGGCACTTAAAGCCTTTGAAATGCTCCAACTCTTCAAATTCTTGCGCGCCTCTATCCCTGATATTGATTGCAGAGAGGATTCTACTCTATTAAAACCTTTTGAGGCTGAGCAAAACACCCAAGATTTTTTAAAGGGTTTGGCATTGATCTATGCACCCTTAATAGAGGCTTACCATCAGGGTTTGGATATAGTGGACTATTTAGAGGGATTGCAAAATCATCTTGAGAGTCCGTGGCTTTACCCCATTCTAAGAAATAGCGTTTTACACCAAAAATATATGCTAGGATATACATACATCAAGGCAGATTCCCCTCCAGCCCGTGCCTTTTTAAAAGATGCCCAAATTACCAATAAAAACCTATAAATTGGTGCGTGGTTTTGGTGTTTATGATCATAACTTAGAGGAGCAAAACTTTTTGAATAGGCAAAATGCGCACCTTTTAGGGATTGGGGTGCAGACTATCAATTTATGGCTAGACTATTACAAGGCGCGCGCTCTCACCTTTCTGGGTAATTATCTCAATGCAGAACACAGCAATATGCAAGAT
>CAGP01000088.1 GCA_000263275.1 Helicobacter bizzozeronii CCUG 35545
TTAGGGGATTCTAACTTTAGTGGAGATCGCGGCTTCAAGCAGGATAGCTCCGTTTGGAGTCTTACATTCCCTATTCCAAAGGTTGATGCCCCAACCCCAAGGGTATTACCCCTTGATTGCAACACAAATATTAGAACAGACATGCTTGTGCTAGCCTTATATCCCCATAGCTAAAGCTAGGGGCTTTACGGCGTGGCTGGTAAAGAGCAAAAGGGACCTTGGGATTGACATACCCCTCCAAACTGATTAACACCCTCTTAGGGGTACTTTGCAAAACCTCAAACCCATTTGTGGGTAAAAGTTTGCCCACCACCTTAGAATCCTCTGGGTGCAAATAGAGGGCCACCACCTCTGGCGAATAAACCACACTCTTAGCACACAAAAACCCCACACCCACCAAAAAAGCAATTAAAAGACTTCTCATCTAAAACTTTCTAAGACATTGGATTCTCAATACTAGTTATTGTATTGTGAAAAGACTAAACGATCACTTAATGTGGTTGTTACTAAAAAACACTATTTGGGGTGCTTTCAACAAGATATTAAGCCTTGTATTATCCTGTATCGCTCGCCTTTTCTAACCACTTGACATTTCACCATTTTTATCGCTTGTGAGGGCTAAATGTGCCTCTGCCCCACACCAATGCACTTTGCCTTAACTTGTGCCCGTGTAAATCTCAAATTGCCCATAAATCGCGCTTATCAAAACAATTCTAAAAGACACCTTGACAAATATTGGGCATTTATTTTTGCTCTTAATGGTGGTGATCGTGTATTTTTCTAATTTTGATGGTATTTTTAAAGCTAGCTTGGATATTATGACCACTTCTTAACATTTTACCAACCACGCCGTAAAGCCCCTAGCTTTAGCTATGGGGATATAAGGCTAGCACAAGCATGTCTGTGCTAATATTTGTGTTGCAATCAAGGGGTAATACCCTTGGGGTTGGGGCATCAACCTTTGGAATAGGGAATGTAAGACTCCAAACGGAGCTATCCTGCTTGAAGCCGCGATCTCCACTAAAGCTAGAATCCCCTAACTT
>CAGP01000089.1 GCA_000263275.1 Helicobacter bizzozeronii CCUG 35545
CCCCAACCCCAAGGGTATTACCCCTTGATTGCACAAATATTAGCACAGCTATGCTGGTGCTAGCCTTATATCCCCATAGCTAAAGCTAGGGGCTTTACGGCGCGGTTGGTAAGTATCAACACAAGAGATCAAAAACACGATAACCCAAGGAAAGCCGGGGAGCCCCCGTTTTAACTTCGCTTTCACTCTTGCATAGATACGGTAAAAAGTTTCTTAACTTTTGGTTTTTCTATATCTCTCCGCAAGAGCTTACCCACACTATTAAGGAGATTGTTGTGAGCCTTAAGCTGTGTGGCTTTTAGATAGCCTCAAAGCCTGCAAACCAAAGCCAAGTTTTTTCAACACCTGCATAAACTCTAAGGTGTCGCCCTCAAAAGCAGAGAGGTCAATGCCCTTAATGCCCTTCGACTCAGCGATAATCTCTAAAGCGTCTTTGAGTTCCGCCATGTCGCCATCCGCTAAAACCGCGTTAAGGTAAGATAAGCGCACTTGATCGGAGTCTAAGAACTCGGCCACATTAAAGGGTTTAAAGGTTACGGGCATGGATAATCCTTTAAGATTTTTTGTGCCCTCATTATATCCTTTTGTTGCGTGCTTTTATTGCCCCCGCACAATAAAATTACCAACACCTCGCCCCGTTTAGCCATATACAGACGGTAGCCTGCACCCGTGTGGATACGCATCTCAAAGATTTGACCCGTGATGTGCTTGTGATCGCCAAAATGCCCGTTATTTTTTAAGTTCTGTATGCGGCGTGTGATCGCACTTTTTCCGTTTAAATCTTTGAGGTTCTTTAGCCATTTTTCAAATTCGCTTGATATTTGTACTTCCATACTCCATTTTAGTGTAAAAACGCCTATTTTTGGGCTTTAAAGCCATAAATTTACATAGGATAAATCACACAAGACTTGATAAAAGGCACAAAAGCCCTAAAATTAGGCGCAATAAACACGCTTTGACCCATCTAGACACTGGGTGCAATGTTGGTAGCCATGCCCAAATCACACTAAACTCTTGCTACCCTTGTTTGAAGGTCAAACACCCTAGAACTCACCCAACCCTTTTAAAACATCTCAAACCCAAGTGCCCAAAAAAAGACCAGTCAACCCGACCAAGCTAACATAGCGTTTTAATAGCCTTGACATACTCCCCATAGCTAAAGCTAGGGGATTCTGGGATCAACAAGGCTTGCCCACTAGGCGGGTCTTATAGCCTCTACTCCAAGAGTGGATGCCCCCACTCTATAAATATTAATGCTTGCGTTCAAATCTCTATCCAAAGAAAACCCACAAGAAGGGCAATGAAAAAACCTATCCTTTAGGCTTAAATCCTCTTTGAGTGTCCCACAGCTAGAACAAGTTTTAGAGCTAGG
>CAGP01000090.1 GCA_000263275.1 Helicobacter bizzozeronii CCUG 35545
AAACACCACGGATGCGATGGACACTCTTTTACATGAATACGGGCATGCCATGAACTATGGCCACGATGGGAACATGACTTACCCCAATGGGACTTTTAATTACAATAGCGGACAAAAAAAAATTTGACCTCAGCGAAAAGAATAATGTCCCCAATGGGTCTTGGTATCAAATGGGACCCAATAATTACACCCCAGCGGGCATGATCGGGGTGGGCTCTACGGTGTGGGCACAATTGGGGCGGGATAACAAACTCCCCATTAATTACGACAAGATCGCCACGATGAGCGCGCCGACCTATCTCTCTGACTTTATGAAAACCCTAGAAAACATGGACTCGACCAATATTTCTAACAAGGCTGCCATTGTGGGCTTTAATCTCAAGGGCGGTTACCAACAATACTGGACCAACTGGTTTGGGCTCTCCTACTATGGCATTTTTAATTACAACTTCTCCAAAAAGACGGGCTTTATCAAACGCATTAACCAAGTCGCTTTGGGCGTGGGCGTGGATATGCTCTTTGATTTCACCACCACCTACACCCACAAACGCTACAAACACAAAAAAAACAACCCATAAGCTTAAGGCACTCAAAAGCTCCTTTGGGATTTTTGGCGGGCTTAGGGCGTTGTGGAAGGGCTATGCGCTCAACACCATCGCCTTTGCCAATAGCGGGAACTTAGATGTCGCCACAGGCTTTAACTACCGCTACAAACATTCCAAATACAGCATAGGGATCGCTATTCCCCTCATCCCCATTAATCTAAACGCTAAAATCAACACCAGCCTTTTAGAGGGCTCCTTGTTCATCAAAGAGGGCCCGAGTCATTTTAATATTTTCTTTAATTATGGCTGGATTTTTTGATCATTTGCCCAGACAGAAACTAGAAAAGAGGGTGTCTAGCAACTCCTCCACTTGGTAGGGTTGTGTGATCTGCCCCAAACTCTCTAGGGCATCTTTGAGGTGGTAGGAAAAGAGCTCTAGCTCAAGGCTTGCTAGCGTGTGGGCCGCACTTGTTAAATGCGTGATGGTCTGCTCGAGGGCTTGTTGCTGGGTCAAGCTAGCCAAGATCACGCTTTCATTGGGGCTATCCTCTTCAAAGAGGGGCTTTAGCAAGTCCTTTAGTAAGGGCAAGCAGGGTTGCTTGGTATTGAGTTTGAGAAGGGGCAGGCTGGGGGGCAGGGCATTTAAAAGGGCTTGTATATCCAACTCTTGGGGGCAATCATCTTTGTTTAAAATCACGCCTATTATTTTGTCCTTTTGTGCCTCTAAGAGCTCTAAGATATGCTGATCCTGACTATCTAGGGGAGCAGAGAGATCAAAAAGGGCTAAAATAATATCACTCTCTTGCATGCTCTTTAAACTCTTGGCAATCCCCAAAGACTCGATTGCATCGCTGGCATGCCTAATCCCGGCTGTGTCGATGATTTTTAAACAACTCCCATAAAGGCTAATGATCTCCTCAATGCTATCTCTAGTCGTGCCTGCTATTGGGCTCACCAAAGCGCGTTCCTCTAAGAGCAAAGCATTTAAAAAGGAGCTTTTACCCACATTGGGCTTACCCACAATGCAGAGTTTATAACCCTCCAAGCGCGCGCTTTGGGATTTGGAAAACTCTAAGGTGCTTTGTAATTTCTCTAAAGTGGCGTGTAATTTTGCCTGCATGGTGGTGCCCAAATCTAGGGGCAAATCCTCCTCAGCATAATCAATCAACACCTCGCTACTGGCGAGCAATTCTAAAAGGGCGGTGCGCGTGCTCTGCACAAAGTCTTTTAACGCGCCTTTGAGCTGTTTAGCCATCATTTTGGCGCTCTTTTCGCTCTTGGCTTCTATGAGTTTTGCTAGTGCCTGCACTTGGGAAAAATCCAGCCGCCCATTTAAAAACGCCCTTTTGCTAAATGCGCCCGCTTGTGCCAAGCACGCCCCTTGAGCCAAACAAGCCTGTAAAATGAGCCGTGTTACCACGATTCCCCCATGGCATTGGATTTCCACGACCTCCTCGCCCGTGTAGCTATGCGGGGCTTTAAAATAAAGGGCTAGGCAAGTGTCCAACAAATCGCCTTGTAAATCATGGACACCCACCAGCGTAGCAAGTCTGGGGGTGAAATGTTCTTTGTGTGTGAGCTTGCGTAAAATGGGCAAACTTTGATCGCCGCTCATCTTAACAATGGCGATCGCGCCTTGTCCGGGCGTGGTCGCAATGGCGACAATGGTGCTATTTGAAGTCATTAATCACAACAAAACGCTCATTATTGCTATTGGTTTGGCATGTGATGTGTTTGTTGGGGAAAATTTCGCGTAGCCGTTTGAGGGCGATGTGGATCAACATGCCATCTAGGGGCTTGGTCTGTGCCTTGCCCACTTCGTGGATTTGCATAATAATGCCTTGCAAATAGGACTCCATCATCTCCTCTTGATCTTTTAGGAAGTGCGCCACTTCTAGGCGGACATTGTAGCCGTATTTTTGGTGAATCCAATTAAAGAGCAAATAGGATAGGGCGTTGAATCGATACCCTTTTTCCCCAATCACCAATGCCGAATCAGGTCCGTTAAGCTCAATGTAAAGCGTGTTGGGATCGCATAATTCCACTTTGATTTGATCGATTTGGTAGGGCAGATAGCCTAAAAGCGTGCATAACTGCTCTTTGATCTCGGCGATTTTGTCATTTTTTATCATCTAGTGGGGTGGGTTTGGGGGGAGGGGGGGGTGGTGGTGGGGGTTGGGGCTTTTCTTTGATGCAAACTTCAATGATGGCTTCTTTTTTGCCAAAACCTAAAAAGCCCTTGCTAGGGGCTTGGATCACCTCATATTGCAAGTCCAACACCGAACAACCCAACTCTGAAGAGGCTTTGATGATCGCTTCTTCTAGGGTTTTTGCATGGATGGTTTTCATATTAGCCCTTATTAGTGGCGGTGGGTTTGTGTTCTTCGATTTGCTGGGCTTTGCGTTTCTCTAAAATTAGGTTGATGATCCATTGTTGGATAATGGAAAAGACATTGTTGATCGTCCAATAGAGCACCAGCCCGGCAGGGAAGGTGATTAAAAAAGAGGGTGAAAAAGATGGGCAAGAGTTTAAAAATCTTGGCTTGCGTGGGATCGGTGATGGTGCTGGGCGTGATGACTTGGTGGGCATACATGGACAGACCCATTAGCAAGGGCAAAATCAAATAAGGGTCCATCACCGAGAGATCGTGAATCCACAAAATCCAACCCGCGCTTTTGAGTTCTACGGCGTTATACAAAACGCGGTAAATGGCAAAAAAGACGGGAATTTGCAAGAGCAAGGGCAAACACCCCCCAAGGGGTTCGCCCCATGCTTTTTGTAAAGTTGCATCAGGTGCATTTGCATTTTTTTGCGGATCGCCCTTGTATTTTTCTTGAATCTCCTTCATCTTGGGCGTTAAATCCTTGATCTTTTGCATGCTCACCATGCCCTTATAACTGAGCGGGTAGAGGATGATACGCACAATCAAGGTCAGCAAGATAATCGCCCAGCCCCAGTTGTGGGTGTAGTTATACAGATAATCCAAGAGTAAAAACACGGGGCGGGCAAAAAAGGTGATGATCCCATATTCCACCACATCGCCCAGCTCAGGGGCAATCTGTTTTAAGAGGCGGTGATCTTTGGGTCCAATATAGCCATGTAGTTGGGTGTTGCCACTAAAAGAGAGAAAGGGGAGGGGGTTTTTACTGCCTGCTTGGCTATCCACTAAGGCATTGAGGCTTTTGCCAAAAAAAAGCGAGGTGTAGTAGCGATCCACACTGGCAATAAAGGCGAGGTTGTGGAAGGATTGGGTTTGCTTGACTTTGCCATCCTCAAGCTTTTCTAATTTGTCATCTTGAGTGCCTAAAAGCACGCCATGGAAGGCATACCCGTCCGCATCCGCTACAGGGCGTGAGCCATTGGAGAGCACATAGGCACTATTGACTAACCCCCCTTTGGGCGTGATCTCAATTTTAAGATCATAGGTCAAATTGGGGTAAAAGGTGAGGATTTTTTTGAGCTCTAATTGGGGGAGCTCTTGGGTGAGCGTGAGGATCTTGGCATTTTTATCGATCTCAAGGGTGCTGGTGGAGGCGTGGTAACTTTGTTTGAAAGCCTCTTGGTTGAGTGTTGTATCTACAAATCTGAGTTCTAGGGGTTTTAAAGCATCCATACCCAGTAAGGGGAGCTTGCTTAGGGGTTCTAGGGGTTTGGGGTTAAAGCCAAAAAGGCGTTTGAGGTGATCGATCAAATCCTCTTGTTTGGGGGCGATGAATTTTTTTATTTTTCAAATACACTTGGGCGATACGCCCTAAGTTGTCAATCTCAATCTCCACCTCTGGGGATTGCACCCGTGCAATGATGGGGCTTGTGGCATTGGGGGCTTGGATATTGGCATTATGGTTGGGGACTTGGGGAGTGGGGCTTGTGGGCGTGGTGGGTGTGCTATTGCTTGGGGTTTGGGTTGTTGGGGTGGGCTTTTGGGTTGGGGTGGGTTGCTGGAAATAATAGCTATAAATGGTTAAAAAAATAAAGGAGAGCGCAACGGCTAGAATGAGTTTTAAATTATTGTCTTTCACTATGGACCTTGAGGATGTAGTAAGGGGAGGGGGTTTTAGGGTTTAAGGGCACTAAGAAATACAGCAAGGTAACTTCTTTGGGGGCGCAAAACATAGGTTGGATAGGCTTAGAGCCAATGGGGTAGGCAATCCCGCCAGCAGTGTAGGGGTGGCAGGATAAAATGCGTTTGGCAATTTTATAGAGGGCTTTAGAGAGACTCTCACAATGTATAAGCCAGAGGGCATAAGCCGAGCAAGTGGGGTAATAACGGCAAGAAGCGGGCTTGAAAACTGAAAAATACCTATAGAGGTGCAAAAGTCTAAGGCAAAAGGCGCGCATGGGCATCAAGTGGGGCTAAAAGAGCCATGTTTTTTCTTGGGCTTGAGGGGCTTTGCCAAACGAGCTAGTATCTGTTCTTTTAACTCTGGGTAACTCAAGGTATCAATACCCACTTTAGCCACAAACACAATGGCTTGTTTTTCTATGGGTGCATGCCTTAGGATTGCGCGCACGCGCCGCTTGATCAAATTACGGCAAACCGCATTCCCCACTTTTTTAGAAACGCTCAAACCCAGTAGGGAGGTAGGGGAGTGGTTGAAAAAAACACCATGCTGGTCCAAGTGCAAGCAATACATCACAAAAAGCGGGTGGTGTTTTTTAAAACCCTTTTTATAGACATAGCTGAATTGTCGGGTTGTTTTTTAACGATTGCACTCAACAACTAAACGGCGAGTTGTTTGCGGCCCTTTGCTCTCCTAGCATTGATCACCTTGCGCCCATTCTTGGTTTTCATGCGCACTAGAAAACCATGTGTGCGCTTGCGGGGGTGTTGTGGGGTTGGTAAGTGCGCTTCATCTTAAATCCTTTAAAAAAAGCAAAAAAATATCGGAGCATTTTAGCCTAAATTCTCTAAAAACTATCTAAAATCACGGGTTTTTGTTCTTATCCTCAACCAAAATATAGAGCTGGTTTAAGTGGTTGGTTTGCAACAAATCCACCACCTTAACAAAACTATCCAAGTTGCTATTTTTATCGCCTTGTAAAATAATGGGTGTGTCTTTGGCATAGCCCCTCACCGTGCGTTTGAGTGTCTCAAAACTCACTTTTTTGCTTGTTGAGGTAAAACTCGCCCTTGTGCGAGATGGCGATATTGACTTGCTTTTTATTCAGCACATCTTGGGCATTATCCGAACTCTTATCCACTTTGGGGATATTGATGGGCAACTTGGAGGTTTGCACAAAAGAGGCGGTGGTGAGCACGATCACCAAGAGCACGAGCATAATGTCGATGAAGGGGACGACATTCATGGAGTCTATTTTTTTTCATCAGTCTATATCCAAGCGGTTATAGGAGTTTTCCTCCGTAGCGGGGTGGTGGTAGATGTCCCACTTGGTCATGATGACTTCGCTTTTACGCACCAGCATGTTATAAATCACCACAGAGGGGATCGCCACAATCAAGCCCATACCCGTAGCCTTGAGTGCAAGGGCTAGACCGACCATGATTGCCTTAGTATCCACCGCACCCGTGTTGCCCAAATCAATAAAAGTGAGCATGATCCCGGTCACCGTCCCTAGCAAACCAATATAGGGGGCATTGGAGCCAATGGTCGCCACCAAAGTTAAACGGCGGTGCAAATCCAATTCTAATTTGCGTTTGTCCATGTAATCATCTACGCGCATGGTGGCATAAAACCACACCCGCTCAATGCCAATGGCGATCACAATCACGGAGAGGAATGCCAAAAACCCTAAAATCCCATACTCCACCATTTCTTTCATTAAAGTCCAAGAACCCATCATATCTTTCATCAAGAACCCTTAGCGTGATTTTTAAAGGCCATTTTAGCATCTATTTCTAACGCCTTTTTTTTCATGTCCTCCCTTTTGTCATAAAGCTTTTTCCCTTTAACCAAAGCAATTTGGAGTTTGACGCGGTTTTTTTTGGTTAAAATACAATTTCAACGCCACAATGCTCAAGCGTTGTTGCCCCACTTGGTTAAACCACTTGCGTAACTGCTTTTTGTGCAAGAGCAACTTTCTAGAACGCCTCTCATCGGGTCTGTAGTGGGTGTTTGTATTTGCCAAGTGCGCCACATGCATGCCAAATAAAAAAGCCTCACCACGCACGATCCTAACAAAATTATCCTTTAAATTCACCCTACCCATCCTGATCGCCTTAACCTCAGAGCCCACCAGCACGATCCCTGCTTCTAGGCTTTCTAAAATCTCATAATCAAAGTAAGCCTTTTTATTGCGTGCAATCTCTTTCAAGCACCCCCCTTAAGCATAAAAAAGCCACCCCCACTCCCGCTAAAAAACCAATGGGGGGGTAATTGCTTTTCAAGTTGTGCTAGCTTAGGATAAGCTTTTAATGCAGGGGTGAGCAGATCATTTAAGGTGCTGCGATCATATTTTTTGAGCAGTTGGTCGCTGGGCAAAGCCATATCTTTAAAAGGGCTAGTCTTTTCAAAGAGGGCATAAACCCTAGCGGTTTGGCAAGACATGGGGGGGGTTAAAATCTCCCACTCTAGGGCGCTCTCTTTAAAGGGGCTGACCCATTCGCCCCGACCATAGACATGCGCACTAGAAAAACCCGAGATAAAAAAATTCACATCGCTCCCCACCTGCGCCCCGATCGCATAGCATTCCGGCAGGCTCAAATCTAGGTTTAAATTCTGATTGAGCTGGGCTAAGAGCATGCCCGCATTGGCACTCCCCCCCCCTAAGCCCGCTTGGGTGGGGATGTGCTTTTCAACCTCAATATGGAGGGTGTCTAGGAGTTTTAAAAGGCTAGAGGGGGCTTGTTTGGCTTGCAAGTGTTGCTTTAGGGCTTGGAGCATTTTATAAATGGTGTTTTCTTGCAAAGTGCAACCAAAATTGCCCTTGAGGGCAAATGTTGATCCGACCTTAATGGATATAAAATCCTTAAAGGTGTTTTTCACCAGCACCAGCCTAGAAATCAAGGTATGATACCCCCCATGCAACCCCAAGATTTTTAAAAAGACATTGATCTTAGGATAGACCTCAAAGCTAAAGGGGCTCACTTAAATTTACCCAGCTGGATGGATTGCCCCATACCCACCAACACCTCATCGCTCACCGCTTGGGAAGCCTTTTGATTCTCAGAGGCGACCGCTTCTTTGAGTTCTGAACGCAAGATCAGGGTATGGGCTGGGGCTTGGAAACCGAGTTTGACATTGCCCTTGTCAATGGAAACCACCTTGATATAAATATCCTCCCCAATCACCACCCCCTCGCCCAGCTTTCTGGCTAAAATCAACACGCTATATGACCTTATTCAGCGCTAATTTGCACGCTCTCCATCACATCGCCCTGTTTGAGAGAATCGAGCACCTTGAGGCTTTGTTCCTCTTCAATCTGCCCAAACACCGTGTGTTCGCCATCCAAATGGGGTTGGGGCGCAAAGCACAAGAAAAATTGACTCCCCCCCGTGTCGCGCCCGGCATGCGCCATGGACAAAGCCCCCCTCTTGTGCTTGTGGGGGTTATTTTGCACTTCGCATTTGATGCGATGCCCCGGACCACCTGTCCCGCTCCCATAAGGGCAACCCCCTTGGGCGACAAAACCGGCGATCACGCGGTGGAAACTCAGGCCATTGTAAAAGCCCTCATTAGCCAAAGTGGCAAAATTGCTCACCGCTTGGGGTGCGTCCTTGCCAAAGAGGCGGATTTTAATCGCGCCCTTATTGGTGTGGATTGTGGCGTAATTGTAGGTGGCTAAGACTTGGGGTTCTAGATTGTAAGTTTTGAGTGTGTCCATAAAATCCTCTTAGAGTTAAAAGATTCAAGCATTTTACCGATTTCAACTTAATTTATCAGCATGGGGCGTGTATGCGGGCATTGGCGGTTATCTTAGGGTTGTTGGCACTGGGGGCATTGCAGGCTGAGGGGATCAACACCTCCTTAATCCACCCAACTCAAAAAACCAACACCCCCMAAAAAMACCCCCCCAAAAACAAACCCCAAAAACCCCCCCAAATCTGCCCCCACATCTGAGCGTTGGATTTATAGCAGTGCGTTTTTAACCGCCTATTTTAGTGATGGGCATTACAAACAAGGCTATGGGCTCTTATTGCCCAATGGGAATTACTTGAGTGCCTCTAGTCTGGTCTTTGATCAAGGCATGTATGCCCAAACCATCATGGCTAGAATGCAAGATGACAGCGCGCCCTTACTCATCTGTGTTGCCCGCCTACGCCTTAAAGCCATCGATCGCAACCGGGGACTCTCCCTCTTGGGCACGCATCTTTTCACCAATGATAATTGCCAAGTGCGCCCCGAGAGTTACTACCATGCCCGCATTTACAAAAAATACGCCCAAAACCTCCTAACCCATAGCCAAACACCCAGCACAAAAGCCCTCTACTACCCCCAAGTAGGCTCTCAAAACGCCTTTGAAGTCCAAAGCCTGCATCATCCCTCTAGTTTGCAAGATACCCCCCTGGGTCGCCCCCTTTTTGATGCGCATGGAGTCTTCATGGGCATGCTTGGCGATCAGCAAAATCAAATCAAAGTCATTAAAAGAGGGGTGATCACCGACTTTTTACGCGCCATGCAGAAACACAAATTGCTTTAATTCTCTAGGGTAATTTCTAGGTTTGTGGCACAAAAGCACAACTTGGGAGTGGGTGGTGCTCCAAAAGGGAGCACGCCATGAAGTTGCTAATAATCCTAGCGGTATTAGTGGTTCTAACCCAACCACTAGGATTATTGTGCCATAACTTCTTTAATTTTGCGCTGATTCCCTTTAATTTGGTTATAATTTTGGCTTATGGCGCACATGGTGGTCTGCTTTTGGGCTATTTGGCGTAACAGCTAGGGGTTTCTCTAGTTTGTGGGTTAGGAGTCGCAGTGGGTGGTGCTCCGGAAAGGAGACACGCCATGAAGTTGCTTGTAATCTTAGCGGTGTTAGTGGTTTTTGCCCAGCCACTACACTAGCATAGTGCAAACCCGGGGAAACCCCGGGCACCGCTAGGATTATTGTGCCATAACTTCTTTAATTTTCCCCTTATTCTTCCCACAAACTCCTTAAAAGGGCGACAAACCCCGGTTGTTTGTTTTGCAAAACTCTAAATGAATCTAGCAGGTGCAAGAATTGCTCACGGCTCAGGGCGTAAATATCACGGGCGATGAGAATATCCAACTCCGCGCGCTTAGTGTTTAAGAGTTTATCGGTTTTAGGAATGTCTAAGGGGGTTTTAAAGAGAGTTTTTAGCTCACTGAAGTGGTTAGCTGAATCGTAATAAAGCTGGCATTCTAGGGCGCATTTAGCAATCGCCAAATAGAGGGGCTTGTTAGCGATCTCTTGGGGAGTGGGCTGTGGGAGGGGGAGTTCATAGAGGTAAATTTTACTGATATTCATTTGAGAATGCAGGCGCAAGAGAAAATCCACCACCAAAGAATTAAACAAACCCAAAATAAAGAGAGTTTGCAAAGGGGGCGTTTCTAGTATGCCCTTTGGGGTGTAAGTGTAGGGCACGCTCAAATACATGCTATGCCCTGCGGTGTAATTTCTAGGAATCAAACTCACAATGAGGCTTCGCTCATTGGTGTCGCTGGCAATCCCACGATAGCCCAACCTCCAATATTGATACTCATAGGCAATCGCCCCGCTGTAGCCTCCCTTTTTGGCGCGGTGTTGTTCTCTGCTTTTAAGTCTCTCTTGGAGTGCCTCTGCTTCCACGCCATAGCGTGGGGGGGCAAACTCTGCATTGAATTGGTGGATATGTTTGCCCTCTAGCAGGGGCAAAAGCGTAGCTTTTGCTTGGGTTTTGCCCTGCACTTTGTTAGGGGGGATAAACAAGTCTTTATCATTTGTCATATCCAACTCACGCCTAAAATCCAACCACCCCTCACTTAGCCTAGAAAACTGAGCGGCACAATGATCTAAAATCTCTAAATCTAGCGCACTTCTAACTTCCTTAAGCGCGTATTTGGGGGTTTCTAGTAGAGCTGTCGTGGAGATCAAAAGGGGGCTTTGCTTGGCAATGTCGCTCACATTTTCTAAGTAAAAGAGGGCTTTAATGGGTTGTTGGCTCTTTTCTTGGCTCAAGCCCAGCAAAGCGAATTTGTAACAACGATGCACGCTAGGAAAAATGCCTTGGCGGTTTTCAAAGCTGTAAAAAAACTCTAGGGCATGTGTTTTTAAAATATGTTCTCTTAAGTGCAAACTCCCCTCTTCTAGCATCAGCGCGCTAGGAATCACTAAGGCTAGCTTGGCTTGGGGAGCTAGTAGGCTCAAATTGCGCTCGATAAAAAATCTAAAGAGATTGCCATCGCCCGCCCCTCTGCTGTTAGGGTAATGGGCTTTGTAATAGGCGTTGGTGGTGAGTATGTGGGCTTGTTCTTGGTGGTATTGTTCTTGGATATAGTCCTTAGCTAGAGCTTCTACCTTAAACTCTTTTTTCTCTTGGAGGCTAAAGGTGCGGTAATTGCTCCTAAAAGAGCTAAAAAACTCGCTTTCATCAAATTTGGTTTTCTCCCAAGGGGGGTTAGTAACAATGGCATTAAAGCCGCCAAATTGCCCCCCGATCACTAATTCGGGGAAGGCGATTTCATAATTGAAGAAATTAAATTCTTGGGCGTATTGTTCTATGCACGCTTTGACCTCTTTATACTTTGGGGTGTGTAATTGGTCTAGGTCAGCCATTGCGTTAATTGTCAAGCCTTGCGTGTTGGCGCGCCATGTTTCTTGGGCTTTTAGGTGAGCCTCTAAAAGGGGGTTGGGGCTTTTCTCTTCTTGCCTGTTCTCTTTGGGCTCTTTGAGGTTGAGTGCCATTATCTTGTGGGTGTTGTAAAAGTTGAGATAAAAATTGAGCTTGTCTAGCTGGGGTTTTAGGCGTTGGTAGATTCTTTTAGAGTGGGCGATCTGCTTTTGGGTGCGATCTGGGATATTGGCTAGCAGAGTGGCGCGCCTTTGTAGGGTTTTGAGCTTTTTAAAGAGGTGGTCTAAAAAGAGGTTTTGGGTTTTGTCTTTGGGGTTTCTCTTGCGATCCTCTCGGGTCAAAAACCCTTCAAACTCTTTAAGGGAGCAACCTATGAGCGCGTTCCCGCACTTGATATGGTGTTCTAAAAAGCTTAAAGGCGTGCCAAAGATAAAGCTATCAATCCATAAAGAGAGTTTAGCTAACTCGATGCTGAAGGGATTGACATCTACCCCATAGATCATTTTCTTTAAAAGCAGGCGTTTTAAAATCGCCGCTTCATCCACTTCATAGGCGGGGTTATAGGCTTGCACTTGCGCGCTTAGGGTGTTGATCTCCTCTTGTAAGAGGGGGCGCAAGGCTTCAAAGCCTAAAGCCTTTTGACTAGCCTGATTGAGGGCTTCTATTAAGAATGCGCCACTCCCACAGGCATTGTCTAAAATCTTAAAGTTTAGGACATTGTCATCATTCAAGCCTGCTAGGGCGTGCTCTACTAAGCTTTTGGTGATGTCCTCATGGGTGTAAAAACTCCCGCTAGACTTCCTAGAGTTGGAGGTGTTTTTGAGATAAATTTGCCCCTTAGCGTAGTGTTGGGTTTTTTTGGCTTGCTTTTGGATTTTTTGGTAGTCGTGATTGTCATAATAGCCCTCCCCTTTGGGTGTGGTGCAGTAGTGCAATTCTTCATCAGCCAAAGCGAAAAAGTAGGACATCAACCCCTCGTAAATGCTCCCCAAATGCACCACGCTTAGAGTGGCGTAACCGCGTTGGGATTCTCCATAGTAGAGGAGATGGGTTAAAATCTGTTTTAAGAGTTTGTCGCTGATGATCTTGCCCTTTTTAAAAAAGGGCGGTTTTTTCAGGCTCAAAAAAGTCCGCCATCAAACAAGGGCATGGCGTAATTCTCATTGCCCTCATTGTAGATTTGGAAAATTTCTTCTAACTTGCCCATGCCATAGTGGGTGTTGGGGTTATTCTCTATCCACTCTAAGATGTTATGGATGCTCAAATGCTTGTTAAACCCGCTATGGGCTTTGAGCGTGTCCTCAAACTTGTCTTCAAAGTAGGCGATAAAAAGTAATCTAAAGAGAAAATAGAGGGTGTTTTGATAAATCTCTTTGAGTGTGGCTTGTGGATTGCGTGCGTATAGGGCTTTGCCGATGTCTTCAAATAAAGAGAAGTCATAGCCCTCTGTGCCATAGATGAGATTTTGTAAATCTTTTTCGACAGCGCTCTTGTGTTGCTCATTGGCTTGCAGGGTGGTGCTGATTTGGGGGGCTTGATCTTGGGAGTCAAAGTTAGCGGCGTTGAAAATGTGGTAAAAGTAGAGAAAATGTTTTAAGTCTTGGGTTTGCAAGATGAGTTCTAAATTGATCTCAAAAAAGACTTTGTTATAAGTGGGCTTGCGCGCGTCATAGAAACGCCACACTCGCCCATTGGTTAAAAAGCCGTAATTGTGCCTTAGGGCATTGAGATAGCCTAAAAGTTGGTAATGGGGATTGTGGGTAATTTTCTTATTATCTATGGCGACGCTGTAAGCCTTGCTCTCACAGATCACGCTGAAAAAGGCGTTACTGGCGTATCTTTCTGCTTTGTCTAGGGCTTGGTATTTTTGTTTTAACTCTGGACTAGCAAAGAGTAAAAAATCGGGCTTTTCTAATTTGCCCTGAATGCTCTTTTCTTCTTGGCGCAGATATTCCCAGCCTAAGAGTTCTAAGACTTTAGCAATGAAGCCATCTTCAAACTGGTGTTCGTTGCTGGTTTTGAAATTGTGCAGGTTGAGGGCTGTAATTTTCTCTAAGATGGCTTTAGCTTGTTCTTTAGTGTCTTTGAAGTTGTAGAGTTTAGGGAATTCTTGCTCTAAAGTGTAGGGGGTGAAGAGGTTGTTATGGAAGTAAAACATGGGAATAGCCTTTGTCTAATTTGCCTGAGAATTTTAGCACACTCTGGTTATTTAATGTTATCCTAAGTTATCCTAAGGGATTTTGTCTCTAGGGTGCTTGCGGTGGGTTAGGAAATCTACTTTGGAAGGGTTATCATGGTTAGTGTCTTTTTGACATACTCCCCGCACTCAAAGCTAGAGGATTGAAGGTATCATCAAAGCTAGCCCGCTAGGCATGTCTTAGTGCCTCTACTCCAAGAGTTAAGCCCGCTCTCTATGAATATCCACGCTTGCGTTTAAATCTCTATCCAAAGAAAACCCACAAGAGGGGCAATTTTGGCGGGCACTATATGCCCGCTCCCTATCTTTTAGACTCAAGTCCTCTTTGAGTGCCCCGCAATTAGAACAAGTTTTAGAGCTGGGAACAAAAGCATCGCTTTTGATGAAACCTATTTTAACTACTTGGGTTTTTCTCTCCAAGATAGCCACAAACTCACTGAAAGCCAAATCATTGATTTTGCGCTCCCGTTCTCAGATTTTTTGATTTTTTCTGTGCAACCTCCAATCTCTCTAAAACCAAGGAGCGTTATCAAAAATACATCCGCTCAACATTGTCATTCACTTTAAAAAGGCTTAACTCTTCACCCTCTAAAAAACCCCTTTTGTGCAGTTATCCGACCAAGCACAACCTAAAGGGGGGAGGATTTTAGCACCATTCCTCTTAAAAAGACCAAGTGGGGCAAATGCATGCAGAACTTGAAAACACCGCTAAAAACGCAGAATAAATTTTTTACCAAATCTAAAACTTAGAGCTCATGCCTTAATCTTGGCATCCTTAATCACAAAATACGCGGTGGGGATGATAAAGAGGGTCAAAACCACGCTGGTGATCATCCCGCCTAGCATGGGGGCGGCGATGGCATGCATGATTTCCGAGCCCACGCCATGAGAATACATGATGGGGATCAAAGAGACCAAAATACTAAAAAAGGTCATTAGTTTGGGGCGCACGCGTTGCACCGCCCCGTGCATGATCGCCTCTTTGAGTTTGGCACTGGTCTGCTCGGCTTCTTTTAAGAAGTTTTGGTAAGCATCCTCTAAGTAAATGATCATCACAATCGCGGTTTCACTCGCCACCCCTAAAAGGGCTAAAAAGCCCACTAACGCGGCGATGCTTAAATTAAGCCCTAGCAGTTTCATAAACACCAACCCACCCAAAAAGGCAAAGGGCAGGCTAAAGAAACATAAAAGCGAGTTGGTGGGGCTTTTAAGAGCAAATACAATCAACAAAAAGATCACAAAAATACTCATGGGCACGATGTATTTTAAGGTGGCAAAAGCTTCATCGAGGTATTGGCTCTCCCCTGAAAACTCATAATAATACCCACTAGGCAGTTTAACACTTTCTAAAAGTTTTAAGGCAGCTTGGCGGTAGGTCTCAGAGCTGACCCCATTTTTAGGCACGATGTAAATAAAATGCACATTCAAGCCCTTTTCGCTTTTGAGCACCGCCGGGGCGTTGGCATAGTAGATATTGGCAAATTCTCTTAAAGGCACAAAACTAAAGGGGGTTTTGATGTAGAGATTATCTAAACTCTCGATGTTGTTGCGTTGGGTGTCTTGCAAGCGTACCGAAATGGGGTAACTCTCCACGCCATCAATGAGGGTTGAAACACTCGCCCCCCCCACTCCATAGCTGATCATATTCAAGACGGCTTCTTTGGTGATTCCATATTGGGCGAGCTTTTCAGGGCGTAAATCCACATTGAGGTAGTAGCCATTATTGGATTTTTCAGCAAAGACAGACAGCGACTCGGGCAGGGTTTTTAATTTTTGCTCCATTTGGATCGCCAACTCTTGTAGCAAAGTGGGGTCTTTGCCATAGAGCTTAATCCCTAAGGGCGTGCGAATCCCGGTTAAAAGCATGTCAATACGCCCCCTAATGGGGTAGGTCCAAGAATTGACTAAGCCCTTTAATTGTAAGGCATTTTCTAGGGTGTCCCTTAGTTTTTTATAGGTTAAGCCCGGCCGCCATTCGCTCTTGGGCTTGAGCTCAATGTAGGTTTCTAGCATGGAGAGTGCTGCACTGTCCGTGCTGCTATTAGCCCGCCCGGCTTTACCAAAGACTTGTTTGACCTCAGGGATCGCCTTAATGCGTTTGTTGGTTTCCTCTAGGTATTTTTTAGCCGTGTCGATTCCTACCGCATTGGTGGTTACAGGCATATACATCACCACGCCCTCATTAATGGAGGGGATGAACTCCCAGTTGAGTTTTTTATAAACCACATAAAGCCCGCCTAGCCCCAGCACGCTTATAACCAAAAAGACATACCGCAAACGCAACACAAATCTAAGGCACACCCCATAAATCTTAATGAAAAAGACATTGATCGGGTTTTTGTTCTCCGCAACAATTTTGCCCTTAATGAGCCAAAGCATTAAAATAGGCACAATGCTAATGGAGAGCAAAGCCCCCACCAACATCGCAAAGGTCTTGGTATAAGCCAGTGGGGAAAATAGCCGTTTTTCCTGCCCGCTCAAATCAAAAATAGGCAAAAAAGACACCACGATGATCATCAATGCAAAAAAAGATGGCGGGTCCTACTTGCTTGACTCCAGCAATGATCGCCTCTTGGCGTTCTTGCTCATTTTGCATATTGGCATGCCCTAAATGCTTGTGTGCGTTCTCCACCATCACAATGGCGGCATCCACCATCGCCCCAATGGCAATGGCAATCCCCCCCAAGCTCATAATGCTCGCCTCAATATTGAAAAAATGCATCAGCAAAAAGCTCAAGCACACACAAAGGGGCAAGGTGATGATGACAACCAATGCGCTTCTAAAGTGCAACAAAAAAGATCGCAATGATGATGAGCACGATCACGCTCTCTTCTATGAGGGTGTGGATGAGATTATCCACCCCCTTTTGAATCAATTCACTGCGATCATAAACGGGCACGATCTGCACCTCTTGATTGCCCTCTTGCAAATGCGCGATTTTTTCTTTAATGCGTTGCAAAATGGCGTAGGTGTCGGCGTGGTAACGCACCATCACAATCCCGCCCACGACCTCCTGCTCGCCATTTAAGTTTGCCACTGAACGGCGGGGCTTGGGGGTAAAATTGATCGTGGCGATGTCTTTAAGCTTAATGGGGGTTAGATTAGGGGCTTTGAGCACAATTTGGCTCAAGTCCTCTAAACTTTTGGTGTATCCTTGTGCGTGGATGATCTTTTCAAACCCATTTTCTAAGATGATCCCCCCGCCTGTGTCCTTGTTGGACTTTTTGATCGCATTGATCACATCCTGGATATTCAAATCGTATTTCACCAACGCATCATTATTGATCGTAACCTCATAATTGCGCTCAAACCCCCCCACACTGGCGACCTCGCTCACCCCATCCACGCCCAACAAGGCATAGCGGTAATAAAAATCCTGTAAGGTTTTCAACTCGGCTAGATTCTTGGTTTTACTTTTGAGCGCGTATTGATACGCCCAGCCAATGGAGGTTGAGTCAGTCCCCATTTCCACCTTAGCCTCTGGGGGCAACTTGACCCGTGCCATCTGCTCGCTCACCCGATCCCTAGCAAAATACAAATCCACACCATCTTTAAAGATCACATAGATCAAACCGGTTTCATAGCTGGCAATCCCACGCACGGTTTCAATATCAGCAATCCCCATCAAATTAGAAACCAGCGGATAGACCGCTTGTTCTTGCACCACTTGGGGGCTTTGATTAGGGTAGCTCACCTGCACGACTACTTGCGTGGGGGAGAGATCGGGTAGGGCATCTAGGCGGGTGTGTAACATCGCCCAAATGGAGATGAGAAAGAGCAAGAAAACCCCCATCACAACGATCAATTTATTTTTAAGGCTCAAAGAGATCAGCGCATTGATCACTATTCATCTCCATTATTGATCGCATCGGCATCTAAGATAAAGAGCGCATTTTTAGCCACCTCATCGCCTGCCTTTAAGCCCTCTAAAACTTGATAACTCCCATCGTTCAAGCGTTTGGCTTTGATTTGCGTGAATTCAAATGAATCATCATCTTTCTTAAACACCACCGCATGCCCGTTTTTGATGAGCACCGCCTCTTTAGGCAAGATGAGTATTTTTTTGCTTGGGCTGGTAGATCGTAACTTTGGCAAACATATTGGGGAAAAAGAGCTGATCTGGATTCTTTAAAATAAAGCGGGCTTCAAGCATTTTATCTTGCACGCCCACAAGGGGATTGATGTTGGAAAACTCCAAATTAAAGATCCCGGGCACACCCTCGACACTGATTTGCGCCTTAGATAAGTGGCGCACAAAGTCCAAATCTTCTTGATTGACCCTCACCAGCACATACAACGCCTTTAAGTCAATGATTTGGAACACCAAAGCCCCACTCTTAATAAATTCCCCCTCATTAATGGTCTTGCTGAAAATCACCCCACTAAAGGGGCTACGCATTTCAATTTCATTCTTAATTTTTTTTGGTTTTGGATGATGCTTTCAATCTCAACGCTGGGGACACCCAGTAAGCGCAATTTCTCACGCATCGCCCCCACCTGACTAGAAAAGCGCAAAGAGGAGAGCAATTCGCTTTGCACGGATATAAGGGCAGGGGAGTAAATGCTAAAGAGCTTGTCCCCCGCCTTAACATTTTGGTAAGTGCGATTCACATATAGCTTTTCTACAAAGCCATCAAAGCGCAAGTTAAAAGAATAAACCCTGCGTTCATCGGCAGATAAGGTGGCGTAATATTGTCTAAAAGGGGCAAATTCTTTCAGTTGCACCTTCACACTGCCCACCGCTTGCAAATGCGTCAAGCTTAAAAAAAAGCCCTAAAATCCACTTTTTCATTGCAGTCCTTTTAGGTTTTCTAGCGCAAGGTAGTTTGTGGCTAAAGCACTCTTAGTTTCTAGCTGTAACAACTTTGTGTTGATGGTGTCGTTAAAAGCATTGTAATAGCTGTTGTAATCGCCCTGCGATGAAGGCAAATTGTCCTTATAGATTTGCACGATGTGTTCGCTCGCTTGTAAAATTTGTTCAATATTGGCTAAATTCTTTTGTAATTGTGTGAGTTTCTTAATCAATTTGCGGGCGTTGTGTTGCACGCTGTTTTTTATGTTTTCTAGAGAGTTTAATGCCACCAAATGCTCTTCTCTACGCTGTTGTAGAGTATTGTTTTGTTTGCCATAGATGGGTAAGGGGATTGCTATACCGATGGTGAACATGTCAAAGATTTTAGAGCGGAAGAGATAGTTAGCGGTTACATTGATGTCTTCTAAAAAACTTTTTTTGGCTAAAGTGATGTTTTTCAGGGCTTGGCTGTTCTGCAAACTGGCGATTTTAATTGTGCGGTTAGTTTCCATGATCTCTTTAAGCTCAACTTCGGGCTTAAAAGCTATGAGGCTGGGAGCCAGGCTTAACAAATCACTTTGATTGAAGGTAAGCTCGCTGATACTAATCTTATTGTCCGCTAGGCTGTCTTGCAAGTCGTTTTGCTTGATCTCCCATTGCGCCTTGATCACCTCTAATTTAGCAATGGCAATTTGGTCGGGATTGCTGGAGTGTTTGGCCCTATAGAGTAAATTCTCTATATTGTCTAAAGCGTCTTTAAGTAAGGCTAATTTTTGTGTGTTTTTATAGACATTGATAGCATTGCTCAAGATATTGATAGCAATTTGTTGCTTGAGTTGTTCTAATTCTAAAATCTTTTTTTGCCGTTCAATTTGCACCACTTGCTTTTGTGTGTGCCTTTTGCCATTCACATCAAACTTTTGACTAAGCCCCACGCTGATACTCTGCATAAAACTCGAATCGAGGATAAAAAAGTTATTGACATCGGCATTATTATAGCCCACATACAAGATCGGATTATCCCAACGGCTCACCGCCTGCGCTTGGGCTTGCAAGCTGTCAATCTGTGCCTGTAGGCTGGCAATTTTAGCGTTTTTGACAAGGTATTTTTTATACACCACTTGCAAGTTTAAAGGAGTGGCTAAAGCCACACCTTGCAAAGCGACAAACAATAAGTGAAGGAATAACGCGCGCATTAAATATCTACGCTACCCTTGCCTTTATAGGTTTTGCCCTCTTTGGTTGTGATCTCCACTTTGACCTGCCAAGTCCCGCTCATGGGCAAATTCACGCTCGCCTCATACACGCCATCTTTTTCTTTGACTTGCGCTTTTTCGTGCATGGCGGGCATGCCCGGCATTTCAGGCATGCTAAATTTGAGCTTAAGCTGTGCGCCCTTAAGGGGTTTGCCCCCCAAAGTGGGCGTGAGGCTAAAATGGTTATTCCCGCTCACCAGTTTGCCACTGGATTTAAAAGACACGGCGACCTCTTTAGCTTTGATTTGCATCTCCCATGCATGCAAGCTCCCAAATGCAAGACCACATGCCAAGATCAGGCTACCTAATTTGTTCATTCCAAACTCCTTTGTAAAAGATAGGGGCATATTAAACTTTATTTGTGTAAAGTTTGTGGAAATTAATCCTTCTTGTGTTAGAGTTGGCTATCTCAAACATAAAGGATTAGCATGTCTTATCGCACAGAACACGACACGATGGGCGAAGTCAAGGTCGAAAATAGCAAGTATTGGGGCGCACAAACCCAAAGAAGCTATGAGAATTTTAAAATCGGCACGGAAAAAATGCCCACAGAGTTGATCTACGCCTTTGCCAAACTCAAACGCGCTCTGGCTAAAGTCAATCAGGATTTGGGCAAATTGGACGCACAAAAAAGCAGGAGCCATTATCCAAGCTTGCGAGGACATTTTAGAGGGCAAGCTAGAGGGCATGTTCCCCTTAGCCATTTGGCAAACCGGGAGCGGGACTCAGACCAACATGAACATGAACGAGGTCATCGCCAATAGAGCGACCGAAATTTTAGGGGCGGACTTTAGAAAAGAAAAATTGATCCACCCTAACGATCATGTGAATATGTCCCAAAGCTCCAATGACACCTTCCCCACCGCCATGCACATCGTCGCCGTGTTGGAGATCACAGGCAAACTCCTACCCGCTTTGGACAAATTGCACGCCACCTTGCATGCCAAAAGCCAAGATTTTAAGGGCATCATCAAAATCGGGCGCACCCACTTACAAGATGCCACGCCCTTAACTTTGGGGCAGGAATTTAGCGGGTATGTGAGCATGTTAGAGCACTCTAAGATGCAGATTTTGGAGAGTTTAGAGGGGCTAAGAGAGCTAGCCATTGGGGGCACAGCAGTGGGCACGGGCTTAAATGCCCACCCCCAATTATCTGAAAAGGTCGCTGAGGAACTGACCCGCTTTACAGGGCAGACCTTTAAAAGCGCGCCCAATAAATTCCACGCCCTCACCAGCCATGACGCAATCAATTTCGCCCATGGAGCATTAAAAGGATTGGCGGCAAATTTGATGAAAATTGCCAATGACATTAGATGGCTGGCCAGTGGCCCGCGCTGTGGTCTGGGCGAATTACACATCCCTGAAAATGAACCGGGCAGCTCTATAATGCCGGGCAAGGTCAATCCCACCCAATGCGAGGCTTTGACCATGGTCGCTGTGCAGGTGATGGGCAATGACGCGGCGATCGGCTTTGCCGCCTCTCAGGGCAATTTTGAACTCAATGTGTTTAAGCCCGTGATCATTTATAATTTCTTGCAAAGCCTGCAACTCTTAGCCGATGGGATGCTCAGTTTCAACGAACATTGCGCAACTGGCATTGAACCCAACAAGGACAAAATTGACTACTATTTGCACCACTCCTTAATGCTAGTAACCGCGCTCAACCCCCATATTGGCTATGAAAATGCCGCCAAAGTCGCCAAAAACGCCCACAAAAAGGGCATTAGCTTAAAAGAGTCTGCTGTGGAGTTAGGGCTTTTAAGCGCACAGGATTTTGAAAAATTTGTCATACCCGAACAAATGATTGGCCCTAAAGCTTAATGCCCCAACCCTTTTTTGTCTATGATGACATCTGCCTTTATCAAGCCAGCACCCTCAATCAAGGGCTCTTGCCCCCCAAAAGTCTAGATTGCACCATCACCTCCCCGCCCTACAATGTGGGCATTGATTACAATACTAATGCAGATAGCCAGAGCTATGCAGAGTATTTAGATTTTAACGCCACTTGGCTACAAAATACCTACTTATGGAGCAAGCCCAGCGGGAGGCTATGCCTGAATATCCCTTTGGATAAAAACAAGGGCGGGCAACAGAGTGTGGGTGCAGATGTGATCACTTTGGCCAAAAAGATCGGTTGGCGTTACCATAGTAGCATTATTTGGAATGAGGGCAATATCTCCAGACGCACGGCTTGGGGGAGTTGGCTTAGCCCTTCAGCCCCCTATGTGATCGCCCCCGTGGAACTCATTGTTATTCTGTATAAAGAGGTGTGGAAAAAACAGCACAAGGGCAGAAGCGATCTAAAAAAGGATGAGTTCATGGCTTGGACCAATGGGCTTTGGCAATTTAATGGGGAATCTAAAAAACGCATCGGGCACCCCGCCCCCTTCCCTAGAGAATTGCCCCGCCGTTGTATCAAGCTCTTTTCTTTTATAGGTGATGTGATCTGTGATCCCTTTAGCGGGAGTGGGACAACCATGCTAGAAGCGTATTTAAATAAACGCACCTTTATAGGACTAGAACTAGATGCCACCTATTGTGCCCTAGCCCAAGAGCGGTTTTTAAAGGAAGTGGCAAAAGTAGAGGGAGGGCTATGGGGCAACTAGATTTATATCTTGGAGTTTTTTAAGGCAAACCCCAATAGAGACATCGCACACCCAGAGGTAGTGGATTGGGTGGTTAAAGAATATAAAGAGCGCACGGGCAAGATTTTCAGAGACCCTGATCGGGGCATTAGAAAATTGCACCAACAAGGCATTTTACAAAAAAATCGCTAAGGGAGTTTATCGTTACAACCCAAATTCCGTTTTGTGTCAAGATTTAGAGGACTTTAGCCCCGCTTTAAAAAAGCAAATCTTAGAACGGGACGGGTATGCTTGTGTTATTTGTGGGGCGGGGCAAAAAGAGGGCGTGGAATTACATGTCGATCACATCAAGCCTAAAGACTTAGGGGGTCAAGCTAGCCTAGAAAACGGGCAAACTTTATGTGCCCGGCACAATTTCTTAAAAAAGAATTTCAACCAGACAGAAACGGGCAAGAAAATGTTCATACGCATGCTCGAGAGTGCGCAAGAAGCCGGAGAGATGGATTTGGTCGCCTTTTTAGAGGAGGTTTTAGGCGTTTATGAAAAACATAATATCAACGGGCACATTGTGTGGAAAAAGCCCTGAACCTTTTAAGTGGTTTGGGTTAGTTCAATAATGTTGCTTGGTCCAAAATCTCCCGTGCGCCTTGATCTAGGAAGTTTTGCACGAGGGTATTGATTAGATGATCTGCTTGGCTGGGTTGCCCTTGGATGCGCTCTTGGAGGACACAACTCCCATCGCTCAAGCCCACGATGGCTTGGATTTGTAGCCTATCTTGTGTGAGGCTGGCATGCACGCCCAAGGGCACTTGGCAACCCCCGCCTAACTGGCGCACAAAACAACGCTCCAACCCACAGACAAACGCACTTGTGGGGTCATTGAGTTGGGCAATTTGATCAAAATAGGGGTGATCGCGCCGCATTTGCACGCCCAGCGCCCCCTGAGCCATGCTAGGGATCATCTCCTCAGTGCTGAAGGGTTGTTGGTGGGGCAATTCTAGCCCCAAGCGTTGCACCCCCGCACAAGCCAGCACAATCGCATCAAAATCCCCGCATTTTAAGCGTTCTAAGCGGGTTTGGATATTGCCCCGCAGACTTAAAGTATCCAAATCAGCGCGCATGCGTTTTAATTGCATCGATCGGCGTAAAGAGGTCGTGCCCACTCTTGCCCCTTGGGGCAAATCAGCCAAACAAGCATAGCGCACGCTCAAAAAGCAATCCCTAGGGTCAGCACGGGGCGTGATGGCAGCAAGGCCTAAGGGCTCAAGCCCCTCTACAGGCACATCTTTAAGCGAATGCACGGCTAGATCGATTTCTTGGTTTAAAAGCAATGTTTCTAATTCTTTGGTGAAAAGCCCCTTGCCCCCGATTTTGGCTAAGGGCACATCTAAAATCTTATCCCCCTTGGTTTTGACAACACGGATTGTGCTTTTTAGCCCGATCTGCTCTAGCAAGCCTTGCACATAAGAGGCCTGCCATAAAGCCAGCGCACTCCCCCTGCTCCCAATGATGAGGGTTTTCATTTTTCCTTATCCAAAACTTCTACATCGATGATTTCTTCTGGCTCTTTTTGTTTTTTGGGCTTTTTGGGCGTTTCTTCAGGGGGTGGGTCTTTTTGGCGCACCAACGCCACGAGCAACAAGAGAGCTCCAAAGACATCGCACAACACCCCGGGTAAGAGTAGGAGCACCGCCCCCACCGATCTTAAAAAAAAACCCCTCCGCCCAAGCCAAAGGTTTTAAGCGATCATAGACCAAGTCGCTTAAATTCTTAAAAGGGCTTTTGAGCAACACCACACCCCCAACCAGCGCACTGATCACCACTTCGGCTAAAAACAGCACCAAACCAAATTCTTGCACGGCACTATAGACTAAAAAAACCTCCAGCACCACATAGGAAATCCCCAAAATGTAGGCAAAGGGCATTAGGCTAACATCTCTTTGAGGGCTTTAACAAGGTTGGCACGCTCTAGGGTGCTCTTGGTCAAACCCTGCCTTTTGACGATCTCTAAAGACCCGCTTTGTAGGGCTTGATTGCCCACAATGATCGCATAGCAACAGCCCATCAACTCAAAATCAGCCATCTTAGCCCCAAAGCGATCGGCGCGATCATCTAAGAGCACATCAATACCTGCACTTAAGAGTTCTTGATACAAACTCTCGCCCAAAGCCTCTAGCTGAGCATCTTTGCTATTAGCCACGATGATCACCACCTCAAAGGGCGCGCTCGCTTTGCTCCACACACAACCCTTTTCATCGCTATGTTGTTCCAAAATAGCGCTCAACAAACGGCTAACCCCAATCCCATAGCAACCCATCTCAAAAAAACTGCGCCTTGCCCTCTTGATCAAGGTAGGTGGCATTCAGGCTTTTAGAATACTTGTTACCCAGTTTAAAGATATGCCCGACCTCAATGCTTCTTTGGTACTCCAAAGGGGCTTGGCAGTGCAAGCAGGCATCATTAGCGCGCGTGGTGGCGATGTCAGCATAAATCAAGCCCTCAAAGGTGGCTAAATCCACCCCAACAAAATGCACCTCTTTTTCATTTGCCCCACAAATGAGGCTATTGGCATCTTGCAAATCCACATCAAAGATCACCGCCACATCGGGCAAGATGTGTTTGAGACCATAAGGTCCCATATAACCCGGATACAACCCTAAGCCTTCTAAGGTGTGCGTGCTCACTTCCTCTAGGCTCAAAACAGGGGTTTGTAAAGTGGCACTCAAAGCATTGAGGGCTTTGCTCTCCTCTAGGCTATCATCCCCACGCACAAAAAAGATCGCCAGTTGGGAGTTGCCATGTTCGAGCACAGCTTGCTTGGCGACTGCTTTGAGCGTGAAAAAGGGATCGACCTTGAAAAACGCGCTCAAGGCTTGGATCGTGGGGGTGTTGGGCGTGGGGAATTTGGCAAAATTAGCTTGGGGGATGTTCTCAGGTTCTACCCTCTTGGTGCGCTTGGCAATTTCAATATTAGCCGCATAGCCACATTGTAAGCAGACCACGACCACATCCTCCCCACATGCGCTTAAGATCACAAATTCCTTAGAGCTACTGCCCCCAATCGCCCCGCTATCTGCCTCAATGGCTCTAAAATCCAGCCCCAAACGCTTAAAAATGGTGCTATAAGCCTGCTCCATGCGATCAAATTCCCTATCTAGGCTCTCTGAACTGCTATGAAAACTATAGCCATCTTTCATGATAAATTCACGAGCACGGATCAGCCCAAAGCGGGGGCGAATCTCATCTCTAAATTTGGTGTGGATTTGATAAAGGTGCAAGGGGAGTTGTTTGTAACTCTTGACATACGCTTTGATAAGCTCGGTGATCACTTCCTCATGGGTGGGGCTGAGTACAAAATCGTTTTCTTTGCGATCCTGCAGGCTTAAAAGCTCCTTGCCATATTTGTCAAAACGCCCGCTTTGCCTCCATAGATCAGCAGGGATCACAAAGCCTAGCATGCACTCTTGTGCCCCATAAGAGTCCATCACCTCTTTAACCACAGAGCGGATTTTTTGCAAGACCTTTTGCCCTAGGGGCAGAAAATTATAAATCCCGCTCCCAATTTGCTGGATAAAGCCCGCTTGCACTAAGAATTGGTGGCTTTTGAGTAGGGCATCTTTGGGGGGTTCTTTGCTCGTGGGGGCAAATAGCTTAGAAAAGCGCATTTAACATCCTTCTTCATATTCGCATTTATAGCGATTCACAAACATGTTTTCCCCGCCCAAGTTGAATAGATTTTTCAAGCACTCGCCCAACATGTCGCCCTCCTCTTTGTGGGCATTTTTTTTCAATACAGCGGTGGGGTGGTGCAAAAAGGTATTAAATGCGCTGTGTAAAATCTTGGCGACATTCTCTTCATATTGGGGGGGCAAAAACCCTTTTTTGAGGGCACGGCGCAATTCCTTAAGGGCAGCCTCTCTAGCCAAATCCCTAAGCCCTTTGATGAGCGGATCGACCTCTAAGGTTTGCAACCATTCTAAAAATTTATGCGTGTAGAGCCCAGCGATCTCATAAGCCTTTGAAGTGTCTTTTTGGCGGTTTTCCAAGTTATGTGCCACCACGCTTTGCAGATCATCTACGCTATAAAGCCAAATATTGGGCTCTTGGATGGGGGCGATGTTGCGTGGGACGCCCAAATCAAACCACCAACGCCTAAAATCGGTGCTAATAACACTCTGTGGGGTGATGATGGGGTGGTTAGCCCCTGTGGCGCAAAATAAAAAGGGGTGGGTGTTAATTAAAACGGGGAGATTTTCAAAATCTTGCACTTCTAGCCCCATGCCAAGCTCTAAGGCGCGCTCTTTATGGCGGTTACACAAGATCACCTCAAAGCCCTTAGCCAGCAAGTGCTTACACACTAATTGCCCCATCTCGCCCACGCCCACCACCACAGCCCTTTGAGCCACCTTTTCACTCTCTAGCACCTCTAGGGCTTGTTTGACCGCCATAGAGGCAATAGAAACCACTTGAGAAGAGATAGTAGTTGAATTGCGCACCGCTGCGGCACATTTAAAGGCAAAATGGGCTAGGCGGGTCAAATGTTGGGCGCATAGTTTGTGTTCTAGGCACATTTTATAGGCACTCTTAAATTGCCCCGTGATCTGAGTCTCCCCCACAACCATGCTATCCAAACTGCTAGCCACGCAAAAAACATGGTGGATGGCATGGGTCTGGGTGTGTATTGCGCTTTTGGATTGCAACACGCTTAAGGGCATTTGCTTAGCTTGGGCTAGGGCGGCAATCAGATGACAAGCCACTTGGTTTAAATCATAGGCATACAGATAAAACTCGACACGATTACAAGTGCAGAGTGCCATGATCTCTTTGATGTGGGGGTGCTGGTGTTTGAGCGTGTTTAAAAAGCCCAAAAGTTCGGATTCGCCAAAGGCGAGCTGTTCTCTGAGCTCAATGGGGAGGTGCTTATGTGTGAAACCCAAAACCAAATACCCGCTATCCACGCTAAAACTCCCGTTCTAAAATTTGTTTTGCCATGTTTTCTAACTTAGTGTTGCCCTCCCCTCCAATCGCTTCTAGGGCAATTTGGAGGTATTTTTGCGCTTCTTGAAACACTTCTTGGATAATCCCATGTTTAGCAAAGGCGGCTTGGCACCACGCTATAGCCTCAGGGTTGTCTTGCTTGAAGTAAGAGAGTAAGATTTCTTGTTGGGGCTGATCTAAGCGTTGGTAGAGCAAGATATAAGGTAAAGTGCTCTTGCCCTCTTTGAAATCCCCAAAAGCAGGCTTGCCCAAGACCTCTTGGGGCTGGGTGATGTCTAGTAGGTCATCTATAATTTGGAAGGCTAGCCCGAAGTTGAGCCCAAAAGTGTGGTAACGCTGGGTATCCAAACCTTGCAACAAAGCCGCCCCGCAACTACTCGCCACGATCAAAGAGGCACTTTTATCACTGATGATGTCTAGGTAAATCTTGGGATCGGGGTTGAAGGCATGGGAGGCGCTCACATCTTTAAGCTCCCCACGGGAAAGTGCAACCACGCTTTGGGCGACCACCTGCACAATTTGGGGATCTAGTTTGCCTAGCTCACAAAAGGCTTTGGAGTAGAAAATATCGCCCAACATGATCGCGCTCTTATCCCCAAAGGTGCAATTAAGGGCTAGTTGCCCCCTGCGGGTGTTGGCGTTGTCAATCACATCGTCATGCAAAAGAGATGCACTCTGAATCATCTCAATAATGGCGCAAAAAATCCAAAACTTGGGGGTGGTTGGGGCAGATGGCCAAAATGAGTTGGCTGCGCAACATCTTACCTGCCCCCAAAATATGCGCCATCTCCAGCACCTGCGTGCTCCCAACCTCCTCTAAATAACCCTCAATTTTGGTTTGGATGGCGTGCAACATTTAGGGTTGCTCCACCCACTTGAGTTGGTTAGAGGCACGCAAACGCAAAGTAGCGATTTCTTTTTTGGGTGTCAAACTTTTTGAAACTGAGCATCAAAAAAAGGGGGGGTGTGATCCCCCTCAACTTCTGAGGAGCTCGCCCCGCCCCTCTCTTTGAACACCGCCACCCGAAAGCTATCTCGTTGGAAGTCGGGGTATAAAATGAATTGGTAGGGGAAGTGGTTGAGGTTCAAATGCACCACCAAGCCTTGATCTTTATAGAGAGTCCAGCGGAAAAACACGGGTTTTTTAAACTTGCCCAGTTGCAACTCCCCGCCATAGACCTCATCTTTTTTTTAATTGCAAAGTCTTATCTAGGGGCTTGGCAAAGACGCCAGCACACAAGAGCAAAGCCACCAACAGCCTATTCATGCCCGCTTAAGACAAGTGCCATAGACTGGATGGCTAAATCCATCTTTTTGGCTTGCACGCGTTGGGCTAAAGCCCCATCTACATGTTGCTGTTTTAACAAGGCAGAAAATTTATCTTGCAAACCCAAATCCTCTAGGAGAATCTCGCATAGAGCTTGTGCCTCTAGGAGGCGTTCTAACTCCTCACGGGTGCGCTTAGAGCTAGCATGCAAGATCACATCGCCCCATTTTTTGGATGGGATCGCCTGCTAGCACATGCAAGTCATCGTGGCTCAAACCAAACTAGCCTTCAGCATCCACACTGATTTTTGGAGCTTGGCTAACTGCTCATCGGCATAGGCGGCTGTAACCTTGTCCCCAGCCTTGTCGGCTGTCTCTGAGAGTTGGGCAAAGTGCTTTTCTATGTGCTCATAGTCCTTTAAAACCGCCCCAAAGACCTCACCGGAGCTAAAGCTATGCTTGCTTTCCTCTTTGATGTGGGAGAGTTTCAGCGCCTCATCTAGGGTTACCACAGGCACAGCCCCCAGCTGGGCAATCCTTTCTGCCAAATCATCAAAAGTTGTGGCAAATTCCTCATAGAGGGCTTGGGTGAATTGGTGCACGGGGTAAAAGTCATGCCCCTTGACATTCCAATGGAAGTTGTGCAGTTTCATAAACAGCACAATGCTATCGGCTTGGAGTTGTTTGAGTAAATCGATCGTTTTTGTTTTCATCGTTATCCTTTTTTGGTTATTTAGTCTAGCTCAAGCCAAACTCAGAGCGCATTCTAACGGAAAAATAGTAAATACAAGCTTTTATTCGCCCTTGAGAATGCGGATTTCAAAGGTTTTATCGGGGGTGTCTAGCAGGGTGATCTTACCTCCATGGGCTTCTACCACCTGCAAGGAGAGCGCAAGCCCTAGACCATTGCCCTTAAGCTTGGTCGTCTCAAAGGGCTCAAAGAGTAATTCTTTATCTAAAACTTCTTTACCATCATCTTTAATATGAAAAACCACCCATTCCCCCTCTTCAAAGGCGATCACCTCCACATGTCCTTCCTCAGAATTGCTTTCCTCAATGGCATCTATGGCGTTGTATAAAAAGTTTTGTAGGGCAATGCTCAACAAACTCAGATCGTAATGGGCGGTTGTGGGAGCAATGCGGGTGGTTAGGGTGATCTCTTTGGTGTAGGTGTATTGGTTTAACGCCTCTTGGATCTCATCTTCTAGCAGACTCAGGCTTTGGGGGACCTTGTTGGCATGCACGCCCTTAGAAAATAAAAGCGTGGCTTTAATGATGCGTTCCACCCGCCACAAGGCTTTTTGCAACTCAAATACAATGGGCTTAGTCTTATTATCCACCTTTTTAAGCAAGATCGAGGTGAGCAATGAGATCGAGCCCACCGGGTTGCGGATTTCATGCGCTAGATGTGCTGAGATTTTCCCCATCGACACCAAGCGTTCTTGGCGTTTTTGCTTGGTGATGTCTGTAGCGGTGATGATCTCCTTGCCCTGAATTTTATTATTTTGGAAAAGGTAGTTCTTGCCCTCATGTTCAATTTCTAGGTTAAAACCCAGTGCCTTCGCCTTTTCAAAGACATCCTGACTCTCAATCGCCTTGCTATTTTTGTAAAAAAAGCTTTTGTTTTCATTGAGTACCCAAATGGCTTGGGGCAAAATCTCAATCACCCACTCATAGAGCGCCTTATAGTCCTTAAATTCCTTTTCAACCTTGTAACTCTGCAAGATAAATTCATTCAACAAACGCAAGAGCTCTTGGCGATCCTGTGCGCCAAAGCGATCCAATAGCCCATTATCTAAGATGGCATCTCCGGAGCTAGAGACGGCTTCTAGGGGGAGGGGGGGTTTTTTCATGCTAACCCTTGTTTTTTTGCTCCTCTTGTTCTTTGAGGAAATTAAAGAGCAATTCGCTATACCCAAAATGCCCGCTGAGCTGGTTGGAGAGCGAATCTTTATACATGGATTGGTAAATCTCGCTCCCAGCTTGCTTAGGATAGAGGGGGTTATCCAGCTTTAAAGCCGTGTCCAACATGAACTTTAAAAGCAAGGACTCAAAGGCATCGGTTTGGGTTTTGAGCTGTTGATCTTCTAGCTTGCCCCCGTGTTTGAGCTTGTTAGAATCAAGCTTATTGGCTAGGTATTGGTTGTAAATGTCTAAATTATTTTTGATCATATAACCTCCATTTCTGCGCTGATCGCACCGCTTTTTTTCATCGCCTCTAGAATCGATACAATTCCCTTAGAACTCACGCCAATTTTTTTGCAACGCCTTCACCACGCTAGCAATGGTCGCCTTAGGCGCACTCAAAATATTTTCTTTGGTATCCAGCGTGGCTTGGGGACCGAGTTTTTGCAAATCCTTTTTAGCCTTGCCCTTCTTGGGCTCTAGGGGCTCTTGGGTGATCTTAATAGTAACATCCCCACTTGTAACCACTACCGGATGCACCACAATATCCACGCCCGCCACCACCGTGCCTGACTTTTCATCAATGATGATTTTATCCTTGTGGCTATAATCCACATTGACCTCTTCAATCATCGCCAAAAATTCCACCATTGTCAGCTTTTCAGGCTTTTTGAGCTTGATTGTCTTGGGGTCGATGGCTAGGGCAACCTTTTGTTGGAAAACCCGATTTAACGCCTCTTGGATTTTGACCGCATTTTTAAAATTAGGCTTTTTCAAACTCAAGGTCATGCCACTCTTGTTATAGAGATCGTAGGAAATCTCGCGTTCAATGGTCGCGCCATTGACAATGGTGCCGGTGAGCTGGTTAGAGGAATTACCCAAACTCACGCTCCCTTGTGCGATGGCATAGATATTCCCATCAATGGCACTTAAAGGGGTCATCACCAACACCCCATGGTTTAAGGACTTGGCATCCCCGATTGAGGAGATTTGCACATCAATTTTATCGCCCTGCCGTGCAAAAGAGGGCAAATTGGCCGTGATCATCACAGCCGCCACATTCTTAGAGGCAATATCGCTAGGGGAAACCTTAATATTCACGCTCTCTAGCATGTTGGCAATGGATTGCATGGTAAATTTTGAGCCGGATTTATCCCCCGTGCCATTCAAGCCAATCACCAATCCATAACCCACCAACTGGTTATCCCGCACGCCCACGATGTTAGCAATATCCTCGATCTTTTCAGCTTGCAAACAAACTAGAGCACACACCCACAAAACTAAGTGCTTGATTCTTAATTTCATGCTCAAATCTTATCTAAAAATCCCTAATGGCACAATTTAGGGCAAAAAGCTAGCACGCTGTGCTATTTGCACTCTTGGGGTATGCCACCCTTAAAGTTTATTGGCCTTAAAACTCCCTTTCAAGTCCAAAATGCTAAATTCTAATGCGTCATCAGCGCAAACCTCAATGCAACGCCCACAGCGGGTGCATTCCCCCGAATTGACCGCCACGCTTTTAAGCCCCACCATCCATAAAACCTGCCTCTCGGGGCAAATCTCAAAGCACAGATCGCACTTGGTGCAACGCAAGGCGTTGTGCTGGACTTTCAAAAGGGCATAACGCCCCACCAGAGAGTAAAATGCCCCCAGTGGGCAGAGCTTGGAGCAAATGATTTGATCGCCCAAAAACGCATCCACGCAAAAGAGCAACAACGCCACAATGATCCACGAAGCCGTGCCTAAGATGATCCCCCTTTGGATCACCCCAATAAAGGACACGCTCTCAAAAGCGGGCGTGGCGAGCACAAAGGAGAGGATCAAACTTAAAACTAAGAGGATGTAGCGCAAATTCTTAGGCAAGCCCAAATGCACGCCCCCAAACTCTAATTTGCGCCGAAACCAAGCGGCAAAATCCACAATCATATTCACCGGACACACCCACGCGCAAAACGCCCGCCCCAAGAACAAGCCATAAATGCACAGCACCAAGAGAGCTCCCAAAAGCGCGCTGATCTCAACATGCAAACTGGCTAAAAACACCTGCAGAGCCGCAAAAGGGTCGCTTAAAGGGATCGTGTTAAACAACCTAGACGCGCTCAAATTGCCCTTGAGTATCCAAGTGTTGGCGGCAAATAAGGCTAAAATGCCACATTGCATAAGCCGCCTTAGCACCAAATAGCGCATCAAAGCCCCTTATTCAAATAATCTAGAGGGTTATCTGTTTTGGGGTTTAGGGTGTTGGGTTTGGCATTCTTTACGCGCTCTTGGTCTTTGGTATCCCAACCCTTGACATAGTGATCGCCCACCTTGCCGCTCACAAACTCTGTGGGCAAAATCCGGATGGCTGGTTCTTGGGTGATACAAGCCCTCTCGCATATCCCACAGCCCACGCATGCGCTAGGTTCGACCACAGGGAGCATATAGGCATGTTTGTGGGTTCTCTCATTGTGCTTGGTTTCTAATCTGATCGCCTTGTCTATCAAGGGGCAAACCCGATAACACACATCGCACCTAATCCCCCAAAACGCCACACAAGCCACTGGATCAACTATAGCCACCCCCATTTTAAGCGAGGCGATGCCTTGATTGGGCTTTAAATGCGCCTTGTCTAGCGCGTCTGTAGGGCATGCCTTAATGCAAGGGATGTCAGGGCAGAGATAGCAAGGGACTTGGCGGGCTTGAAAAAAGGGTGTGCCCACCCTTGCATGGTCTAATAGAGTGGCAAGTTTCAAGGTGTTGTAGGGGCAGTCTTTCACGCACAGCCCACAGCGGATACACAGACTTAAAAAGCGTGCCTCATCCTCTGCCCCCGGGGGTCTGAGGCTGTAGCTATCTTGTTTTTTGGCTTTTAGCAATGCCACCAAAAACGCCCCCCCGCTGGCACACAGCAAAGCCCCCTTAAGGGTGGTTTGTAAGAAGGCGCGTCTTTGCATCTATGCCTTAGTGATCTTCACCGCACACTTTTTATAGTCGGTTTGCTTAGAAATGGGGCAAGTGGCATCTAAGCAGACCTTGTTGATGAACACATTTTCATCAAACCACGGCACATAGACCAACCCTACGGGGGGTTTGTTGCGCCCACGCATATCCACCCGCGCTTTCACACTGCCCCGGCGCGACTCAATCCACACCGCATCGCCTTGACTAACCCCCAATTTTTCCCCATCTTTTTCATTCATATAGCACAAGGCTTCCGGCACAGCCCTAAAGAGTTCGGGCACGCGCATGGTCATCGTGCCGCTATGCCAGTGTTCCAAAACCCGCCCGGTAGCTAACCAAAATGGATAGTGCTGATCGGGCCGCTCAGGGGCTTTCATGAAGGGTCTGAAGAAAATCTTGGCTTTATTTTCTAGGCTCTTGGGCGTGCTGCCGGTGGGTTCTTTAAGGTTGCCACTCACAAGTTCCTTCATCGCCTTGCCATAAAAAGCAAAATCGCTATCTGGGGCTGCCTTTTTGGCGTAATAATCATACTGGGTGTTAAAACGCCATTGGGTTTCTTTGCCATTGACCACAGGCCAACGCAAGCCCCGATAGCGGTGGTAGTCATCAAAGTAAGCCAAGTCATGACCATGCCCGATACCAAATTGGCGGTATTCCTCCCAAAGGTATTTTTGGATGAAAAAGCCATAACCCTTAAAGGGCTTACCATCGCTCCCCACCACATTGCGTTTATCCCCAAAAACTTCTGAATTGGGCGCACCCTTGCCCACTGGATCATGGGCTAAAAACTTTTTGGCATGCTTGTTGGCAAAGAGGACATCATAGAGGGTATCAGTGTCCTTATAGCCCATTTTATGCGCCTCAGCCAACACATTGGGCAAAGTGAGTTGATCATTGACCTTTTGTTCCTTCCACACCTCTTTGAGCTTAAAGCGTTTAGCAAATTCCAAAATCTGCCAAATATCGCTCATGGCATGCCCTACTGGGGTAACTTGTTGTTTCCAGTGCTGGGATCGCCGCTCGGCATTCCCATAGGCTCCCCATTTTTCATAAATCATGGCGGTGGGCAAGATCAAATCCGCCACCTTAGCACTAATGCCCGGATAACAATCGCTCACCACGATAAAATTATCCATCTCTCTAGCGGCTTTGATCCAGTGGTTGGCATTGGCAGTATTTTGCCACGGGTTATTGACCTGTACCCAAATGAACTTGACCTTGCCATCTTCAAGTGCGCGCATCATCGCCAAGAAGTCATAGCCGGGTTTGGGGTTGATCGTGCCCTTGGGTAAGTGCCAAAGTTTCTCGGCAATTTCGACATGTTTGGGGTTGGTGACCACCATGTCCGCAGGCAAGCGGTTGGAAAAAGTGCCCACCTCTCTAGCTGTTCCGCATGCGCTAGGCTGCCCGGTGAGAGAAAACGCCCCACTCCCGGGTTTAGCCTGCTTGCCGAGTAAAAAATGCACCATGTAGGCTTGCTCGTTTGCCCATGAGCCTCTGGTGTGTTGGTTAAAGCCCATCGTCCAAAAGCTCACCACCTTGCGGTCTTTTTCAATGTAAAGTTTGGCTAGGTGTTGCAACTTGGCTTTAAAATTCTCCAAAGGTTCGTGGGCATCCCCCTTAGCCACGCGCGCGACATAGTCCAAAGTATAGGGTTCTAAGGCTTTTTTAAATTCCTCAAAGCTGATTTCCCAATGCTTGCCCGCTTGCTTTTGGTGGTGCATTTTAAACACCTCGCCCGCTTTCACGCCTAAGTGTTTGAGCGCGATCGCCTCATCTGCATCCAAAGTGATCGCATTTTGTTTCCTCACCGTGTCCTTTTCAGCGGGTCTAAACTTGGGGTGGTTGGGGTTATCGCGCATGCCATAGCCAATGTCGGCATATCCAGTGGCAAACACGATGTGCTTATTGATAAACTCTTGGTCGATAACATCGGGGTGGTTATAGACGATCTCCCTAGCGATGTAGTTCCAAATGGCTAGGTCGCTATTGGGCGTGAAGATGATTTCCATGTCGGCCACGCTGGAAGTGCGGTTAGAAAAGGTGGTAAGATTAACCACCTTAACTTTATCGGGAGCATTCAATTTGCGATCACTCACCCTAGACCACAAAATGGGGTGCATTTCTGCCATATTCGCCCCCCAAGTGATGATGGTATCGGTGATTTCAATATCATCATAGCACCCACTAGGTTCATCAATCCCAAAAGTTTGCATAAAGCCCGCAACCGCACTGGCCATGCAGTGGCGCGCATTGGGGTCGATGTTATTGCCCCTAAAACCAGCTTTCATCAGCTTGGCAGCCGCATAGCCCTCTTGGATCGTGTATTGCCCACTCCCAAAGACCCCCACACCTGTAACGCCCAGTTGGTTATAATATTTCTTAAACTGCTTTTCCATCTCATCAAAAGCATGTTTCCAAGAAACCTCTTTAAACTTGCCTTTTTTATTCAAACTCGCCTTTTTCATTCACCCTTAAAAGAGGGCGCACCAAGCGATCCGCCCCATACATGATTTTGGCATTGAAGTAGCCCTTGATGCAGTTTAAGCCGCGATTGACTGGAGCTAGCGGATCGCCCTTTGTGGCGACAATTTTATCGTCCTTAGTGGCGACCATGATCCCACAGCCTGTCCCACAAAAGCGACAAACGGCTTTATCCCACTTCCAGCCTTGCTGGGCTTGTTGGGCTTTAGCCTCTAAGTCTGGAGGTGTGAGCAGACCAGCACTCCCCAAAGCTGAAGTGATGGCAACAGATTTTAAAAAATCACGCCGTGAAAGCTCTTGTGTAGGCTCTACATGAGAATTTGGGATGGCAGTTGGCATTGGACTCTCCTAGTCTTGAAGTGGGCAATATTATAGCCAACATTTGATTTAGAAAAATTAACACCTGCCTTTATGGCTACTTTTTATCATTTTTTGGTTATGATAGCCTTTTGATGATGACTACAAGGAGGATAAGATGGGCTACCAAGAGATAGCAGGGGGTGTAGGCATACCCAAGTGGAATAGGTTTCTATGGATGTTGGGGGGGGGGTTTATTCTTGCTATTGGCTTTAGAGGCGGTGTGTGTCAAGCAAAATAGCCTATGGGTGCAACATTTAGATGCCTTTTTTATTGAGTTGGTGCGATCCCACCCCCCCGTGCCCGCCTCTGTGCCAGAAGCTGGCCATGCCCCCTACTTCCAAGCCATCAAAGCCCTGACTTTTTTTTGCCCAATCTAAATTGGTGATCGCCCTTGCGTTACTCATAGCCCTTTTTTACGCATTCCAAAAGCGTTATGCCTTTGGGTTGTGGTTTGCACTCAGTGTCTTATCCGGTGAGATCGCCTTGAAGGGTTTTAAAGAGTGGATTGCGCGGGCGCGCCCACCCACCAATGGGGAGTTGTATTTAGCGCATGGGTTTAGTTACCCCAGTGGGCATGCCCTAGCAGCCAGCCTCTTTTATGGACTCTTGCTCTTGTTGGTGTCCTTGGGGAATTTGAATAACGCATTGAAATGGGGTTTGTGTAGTGTTTTATTTTTGTGGATTTGTTTGATGGCATATACAAGGGTGTATCTAGGCGTGCATTACCCCACAGATGTTTTAGGGGGGGTTTTGATGGGGATGGCGTGGGCTTGTTGGTCTGTGGGGGTTTATGTCAAATGGTTTAAGAAAATTTGATTTTTGATAGCTTTTTAGGATAGTGCGTGGATTTTAAGGGGTTGTTGCAACAGATTAACGATCTTTTTGCAAGACTGAACAAGAAGCAAAAAATTACAATCATTACAGCCACGATCTTACTGGTGGCTTTCTTGGTTTTTTTTACTGATCTACCCCACTCGCGACAAGGGCGATCTCTCAGGGTATGGGGTGCTCTTTGAGGGCATGGACAATAGCGATAACGCGCTTATCTTGCAATATCTCCAACAAAAACACATCCCTTATAAGATTCCCAAAGAGGATACGATTTTAATCCCCAAAGAAAAAGTCTATGAAGAACGCATTGCCCTAGCCTCTCAGGGAATCCCCAAGACTAGCAAGGTGGGCTATGAAATCTTTGATGTGAAAGATTTTGGGGCGACCGACTTTGATCAAAATATCAAGTATATCCGTGCTATTGAGGGGGAACTAGGGCGCACGATCGAAAGCCTAACACCCATTGACAAAGCCGATGTGCATATTGCCATCCCCAAAGATAGCGTATTTGTGAGTCGGGAGATTCCCCCTACCGCCTCCGTGATGCTCAAAATCAAGCCCAACATGCGTTTGTTACCCAAGCAGATTTTGGGGATTAAAAACTTAATTGCTGCCTCTGTGCCAAAATTAATGGTAGAAAATGTCAAACTCGTCAATGAAAATGGCGAGCCTTTGGGGGAAAATGACGAATTAGACACCACTAGAGAACTTGCCCAAGCCCAGTTGCATTACAAACAAAATTTTGAAAATATCCTAGAAAATAAAATCGCCAATATTTTAGCCCCCATTGTGGGCGGGCGCGATAAGGTCGTGGCTAAAGTGAGCGCAGAGTTTGACTTTAGTCAAAAGAAAAGCACCAAAGAGACCTTTGATCCTAATAATGTCGTGCGCAGTGAGCAAACGATGGAGGAAAAAAGGGAGGGCTTCCCTAAAAAACAAGTGGGGGGGGTGCCCGGGGTGGTGAGCAATATTGGACCCGTGCAAGGTCTTAACGATCAAATGAAGGAGAAATACGAGAAATCCACGAACACGACCAACTACGAAGTGGGTAAGATGGTGAGCGAAATTAAGGGGGAATTTTGGGGTTTTAACCCGCTTGAATGCGGCAGTGGTGGTGGATGGGCGTTATAAAAAAGTGGATAAAAACGGGACGGAAACCATTGAATACATCCCCTTAAGCCCTGAAGAGATGGATAAGATCAACGCCTTAGTCAAACAAGCCATCGGTTACAACCAAGCTAGGGGCGATGCGGTGGCGGTGAGCAATTTTGAGTTTAACGCCAAAGCGGCGAAGTATGTGCCTATGACGGCTTATGAAAAGGTCGTTGCCACCACAGAAAAGATTTTAGGTCCTTTCTCTTCCTTGCTCAAATACTTGATCGTGGGCTTGATCTTGTTTATCTTTTACAAAAAAGTTATTACACCCTTTAGCCAGCGCATGTTAGAAATCCATCCTGATGAGGAAGAAAAGGTGCAATCTCTCTTTGCCATTGATGAGGCTGATGATGAGGAGATCGATAAGTTTGGTGAAATGCGTAAAAAAGTGGAAGATCAACTGGGCTTGAGCGCGAGTTTTAACGAAGAAGATGTCAAGTATGATATTATGCTAGAAAGGGTTAAGCATTCAATCAAAGAGAGACCTGAGGAGATCGCCTCCTTATTTAAGTTACTCATCAAAGATGAGGTTGCCGTAACCAACACAAAAGGAAGCTAAAAAGTGGCTAAACTAACTCCTAGACAGAAAACACAACTTGATGAATATACGATGTCTGAAAAGATCGCTATTTTGCTGATCCAAGTGGGCGAGGAGGCGACTGCTGGGATTTTAAGGCATTTGGATGTGGATTCCATCACGGAGATCAGCAAGCAGATCGTCCAACTCAATGGCACGGACAAAGCTATTGGGGCGGCTGTCTTGGAGGAATTTTTTGCCATTTTGCAATCCAACCAGTATATCAATAGTGGGGGGTTTGAATACGCTAAGGAACTCTTGATCAAGGCTTTAGGTCCTGAGCAAGCTAAGATCATCTTAGAGAAACTCAGCCGTAGCCTGCAAACCCAGAAGAATTTTTCTTACTTGGGGCGGATCAAACCCCAGCAACTTGCCGACTTTATTATCAACGAACACCCCCAAACCATTGCGTTGATTTTGGCGCACATGGAATCGGCTAATGCTGCTGAAACCTTGAGTTTTTTCCCCGATGACATGAAAGCGGAGGTGAGTATCCGCATGGCAAGCCTTGGGGACATCTCACCCCAAATTGTCAAACGCGTCTCCACGGTGCTAGAAAATAAATTGGAAGCCTTGACTAGCTATAAAGTTGAGGTGGGTGGCACGCGTGCGGTGGCTGAAATCTTTAACCGCTTAGGGCAAAAAGCGGCTAAGACCACGCTAGCGCGCATTGAAAACATTGATGCCAAACTGGCTAATGACATTAAAGAGATGATGTTTACCTTTGAAGATATTAGCGGGTTGGATAACTTCGCCATCCGTGAAATCCTCAAAGTGGCGGATAAAAAAGACCTCACCTTGGCGCTTAAAACCTCCACAGAGGAGCTCAAAACCAAGTTTTTAAGCAACATGAGTAGCCGTGCTAGCGATCAATTCATCGAGGAGATGGCGTATTTGGGGGCGGTCAAAATTAAAGATGTGGAATCCGCCCAACGCAAAATCATTGAGATCGTGCAATCTCTAGCAGAAAAAGGTGTGATCCAAATGGGCGGAGAGGAAGATATAGTTGAATAATTTAAGCGATGAGAATTTAATTGCCAAAGAAGAGCTCTCCAAACACAGCATTAAAAAATACGAGTTCAAATCCATCGCCGATTTTCCTTTAGAAAAGCCCCCCGAAAAAGAAGAATCTAATCAAAACAGCACACCCCCACCACCCCCAGAGCCCCCCACGCGCTCCATCCAGCTAGAAAACGATCTTATCGAGTGCTTGCTCAAAAAAAACCGATGAACTCTCCGGGCAACTTGCCAAACTCCAAATGCAATTTGAAAAGAGCCAAGAGGAGAGCCAAACCCTCTTACAACAAGCTAGAGAGGATAGCTACAAGATTGGCTTTAGTGAGGGCGAGCAAAAGGCAAGGGGCGATCTGAGTGCCAGCATTGATGAGGAAAAAAGGCATCTTTTGCAGTCTTTAACCTCCATCGATCAGACCATGCAACAATCCCAAAGCCATTTAGAAACTTTAGAGAAGGAACTCAGCGCAATCGCCGTTGAGATTGCTAAAGAAGTCATTGTTAAAGAAGTGGAGCAAAAAAGCCAAGAGGTGGCTTTGGCTTTGGCTAAAGAGCTTTTAAAAAACATCATGGATGCCACGGATATTTGCGTGAAAGTCAATACCCTAGATTACCCCTTTTTATCCCAAAATCTCAAAGATCTACCCAAAATCAAACTAGAACCCAGCGATGCGATCGCTAAGGGCGGGGTGCTTATCAGCAGTTCTCAAGGCAATATTGATGGGAATTTGATGGCGCGTTATAAAAATTTAAAAGAAAGCGTGCTAGACAATTTAAAGGTTTGATATGGAATGTGTTCTCAAAGATTTAGAAGTCTATGGGCTAGAGAGTGCACAACTTGAAAAGGTTTGCGTGCTTTTAAGGGAGCGCATTTTAGAGGTGGTTAGCCATAATGGTGGGCATTTGAGTTCTTCTTTGGGGGCAATTGAGCTCATTGTGGGCATGCACAATGTCTTTGACAAAGACAAACACCCCTTTATCTTTGATACCAGCCACCAAGCCTACGCCCATAAACTTTTAACAGGGCGTTTTGAGGCATTTAGCACGCTACGCCAAATGGGCGGGCTTAGCGGGTTTGTGCGCCCTAGCGAATCGCCCTATGACTATTTTATCGCCGGGCATAGCTCCACGGCGATCTCTGTGGGCGTGGGCGTGGCTAAGGCTTATGCGCTCAAGGGTATTGATGATGTGCCCGTAGTGATGGTGGGCGATGGGAGTTTGAGTGCGGGGCTAGCTTATGAAGCCCTAGATGAGCTAGGCGATCGCAAATACCCCTTAGTGATTGTGTTAAACGACAATGAAATGAGCATTGCCAAACCCATAGGGGCGATCAGCAATGCGCTATCCCATTTGATGGCGCGCCCGCTCTACCAGTCTTTACGGGAGAAAATCAAAAACATTTTAAAGTCCATGCCTGAGGGGGTGAATTATTTAGCCAACCGCTTTGAGGAGTCCTTTAAGCTGATTACCCCGGGGATTTTATTTGAGGAATTAGGCATTAGCTATTTAGGACCCATTGATGGGCATAATTTGGAGGCAATCACCCAAGCCTTCCAAATTGCCAAAGAAACCAAAGGGCCTTTACTCATCCACGCCCAAACCACCAAGGGCAAGGGCTATAAAATCGCCGAGGGGAAATATGAAAAATGGCATGGCGTGGGGCCCTTTGATCTCAAAACCGGGCAGAGTCTTAAAAGCGCGCCTAAGCCCTTGAGCCCGACACAGGTTTATTCAGACACCCTCTTTGAATTAGCCAGCCTTGATGATAAGATCGTGGGGGTTACAGCAGCTATGCCCGGGGGCACCGGGCTTGGCAAACTCATCGATGCCTACCCTCAGAGGTTTTGGGATGTTGCCATCGCCGAACAACACGCCGTAACTTCTATGGCAGCCCTTGCCAAAGAGGGTTTTAAACCCTTTGTGAGTATTTACTCCACTTTTTTACAAAGAGCCTTTGATCAGATCGTGCATGATGTGGGGATCATGTCCTTGCCCGTGAAATTTGCCATCGATCGGGCAGGGATTGTGGGTGAGGATGGGGAAACCCACCAAGGGTTGCTAGACATCGCTTACTTGCGCCCCATCCCCCACATGGTCTTACTAGCCCCTAGGGATAACGCCACTTTAAAGCAAGCGATTTATTTTGCTAACCAATACAATCAAGGTCCCTGCGCTTTTCGCTACCCTAGAGGGGCGTTTTTGCTCCCCGATGGGGTGTTTGGGGCTAAACCCTACACCTTAGGCAAGTGTGAGTGGCTTCAAGAGGGGGGTAAAATCTTATTAGTGGGCTATGGCAATGGCGTGGGGCGGGCGTATGCGGCTTTGAAATTATTAGAGGCAGAGGGCTTAAAGGTGGGTTTGTTGGATTTGTGCTTTTTAAAGCCCCTAGATAGCGCCCTTAAAGAAATTTTGCCCCGTTACTCTAAAATCTATGTCTTTAGCGATTCGTATTTGATGGGGGGTGTGGGGAGTGCGTTATTGGAGTTTTTGGGCGGGGGGGTGTGTTTGAAGAGTTTTGAAGTGGGCGACTTGTATGTCTTGCATGGCGATACCGCCCTAGTGGAACACTCCTTAAAAATCGATCCACAAAGCCTAGCCCAAGAGATTTTAAAGGATAACCCATAGCTTATTTTGCTAAGATCAAATAAAATTCTAGGAGATTTGATGCTCACCCTCAAACAGGCCATGTCTTTATCCGCCTCTGAATTAGACACACTTAAAGCCACGATCGCCCAAAAGGTCGCAGAAAAACCCGAACTCAATGCCTATATTGGCACACTAGATGCCCCCAGCGCTCCGGGTGTGCCTATTTTGATTAAGGATAATATCAGCGTCAAGGGTTGGGAGATCACTTGTGCAAGCCAGATTTTACAAGGTTATATTGCGCCCTACCATGCTGGAGTCATTGACAAATTACATGCAAATGGCATGTGTGCCTTTGGGCGCGCTAATATGGACGAATTTGCTATGGGGAGCACCAGCGAGTCGAGTTGTTATGGGGGGGTGAAAAACCCTAGGGATTTAAGCCGTGTGGCTGGGGGGAGCTCGGGGGGGTGTGCTAGCGCAGTAGCAGGTGGGATCGCCATTGCTGCACTGGGGAGTGATACGGGGGGCTCGATTCGCCAGCCTGCTAGTTATTGTGGGTGCGTGGGGCTCAAGCCCACC
>CAGP01000091.1 GCA_000263275.1 Helicobacter bizzozeronii CCUG 35545
TAAAGAACAGACTATAAAACTTTTAACCTTTAAAAGCAGTGTGGATTTAAATGATGTTATTTTTAAAGAGGACATCAAGCCCACAAAACAAATCCTAAAAGAAGCCAGGCAAGCAGGCCTAAAGAACACGCAAGCCATCAAAGCAGTAGAGCGGGCTAAGGAGGCTAAAAGAGAGACTAGCACATTTGAGCAAGCATGGCTAAAAGCTTTTAATCTTAAAAGCCTTGATGAGCCCTTTATCCCCAAGTTTAGTAAAGAAGTGCAAGAAGCCTTAGAACCCGTGTTAAAGGGGGAACAAATTAAATTAACGCGCGGGAGTTTGGCTAAATTGGAGAAAAGGCAAAGAGAAGAGTTTTTACCCTTGATTAGACCGACTTTGGAAGAGCCTAATGCGGTGCTCAAACAGGCAGATGGGGCTTTAATTTTTGTCAAGGACTTTGGGGGGGCTAAGTTCTTCACAAGTGTGGCTAGGGGCGATAGTGGCAAGTGGGTGATTACAAGCAACGCACCTAAGACACTCAATAATTTGCACAACAAAATTAGCGAGGGTGGAGAGGTTTTAATAAGCGATTTGCCCGAACTTCCAATAATCGCTCAGCCCGTATTACCCGCTAAAGCGTTGAATAGCGGAGCAAATCCTAAGGAGTCTACCAAACCCCACCTTAAAAGCCCCAACATTGAGCCTAATCCCGCTTTTGGGGAGCACTTCAAAGAATTTGAGGGAAAGGGAGCAGAAGCGGTTAAAAAGCTTTTAAAAGAGCAAAGAGGGCAAGTAGCCGGGGCATTTTATAGGGAGGATTTGGGGTATATTGATCTGATTTGGGGGGATTCTAAAAAAAGGGTTAGCCCATATCTTAGAGAGAAGGACACAGCAATACGGGGAGCAAAAAGCCCTAGATTTTATCAATGATTTACCAAGAATGCTACAAGAGGCTAAATTTTACAAAGAATTAGAAAATAAAATCGAGCTTGTTACACCTACGGATATGATTGTTTTAGGCAAGAGGGGGGATAATAAATTTGTGCTAACAAGTTTTAGGGATAGGAGAAGCAAGGACAGATTTACAGAGTTGGAGAACCCACAGACCAGAGACGATGTGGGCTTTACGGGTAAGTCGGTGTCAGAGCCTCAAACAAAGGATGATGTTCTCTTACCCAACCAAGCTAATTCTACCAAACCCCCGCTTAAAGTGCCCCATATTGAGCCCAATCCCGCTTTTGGGCAACACTTCAAAGAATTTGAGGGTAAAGGCGCACAAGCGGTGGCTAAACTCTTGCAAGAGAAACGCGGGCAAGTGGCAGGGGCATTCTATAGGGAGGATTTGGGGCATATTGATTTGGTGTGGGGGAAAGTTAAGGACAAGGGGTCTAAGGCTGAAGGGTGGGGTTTGTCTAAGATTTTAGAAAAACATATTGATGACTTTAAGGGGTTTGAGGGGAACACACCTTTAGAGAAACTCGGTGATGCCCTCGATAAAATCATTAGAGAGGGGCAAGTGCTCAAACAAGAGGGCGGTAGAATGGGCGTAGTATGCAGAATAGGGGATAAAACTTTTAGATTAGGGCTAAAAAAGAACTGGAAAGGAAACCCCACACACAACCACTGGATCATTACAGCCTATCACGATAGCGAGAAACCTTGAATACTATTCCCTCTCAAGGCTTTACTAGGGGTAAGAGTCCACCCCTAAACTCTACAATTATTCTACCACATTCACCCTAAATATTAACCCAAAGGAGCGACCATTCTAACCCCCTACCTTAACCAAGTTTTCAACGCTGACGCTTTGGAGTTTATGGCTAAATTGCCTGATAGTTGTATTGATTGTGTTTTGATTGACCCGCCTTATTGTAGTGGGGGTGTGAAGTCTTTAAATGCACGCAATGCCAGCACGAATGCCAAATATTGCGGTAACAATACCAAGTATTATGAATTTGTGGGCGATGGTAAAGACCAACGCGTGTGGATTGCTTGGATAGGCTTTATCTTTGCCCAAATTGAGAGATTGTTAAAGCCTAGCAGTTACTTTTTTAGTTTCATTGATTGGCGGATGTTGCCCGCTTTATCTGATGCGGTCCAGTTAGCCGATCTGGCTTGGAGAGGTGTCATTGTGTGGGATAAGAGCAGAATTGTGCGCCCCTTTAAGGGCGGATTTACCCAACAATGCGAGTTTA
>CAGP01000092.1 GCA_000263275.1 Helicobacter bizzozeronii CCUG 35545
TGCTCTTGGGCTTGTTGGTAATCTTTAGCGGCTTGGGTTCTGCGTTCTTGCTCTTGAGCCTCTCTTTGGGCTTGCTTTTGCTCCTCTAGCGCTTTAGCCTCTAGCTTGGCTTGTTCTCTAGCCTGACGGGCTTGCAGTGCCTGCTGGTGGATGCTTAAGGGGCTTGTTTGGGGGGTTGTGGTATTTTGGGGTAACTGGTTTAAAGGAGTTGTATTGTTTCCACTACCTGAAGATAAGTTATCATTTTGGTTTAACTCTGAATCGGGGCGTTTGTATGCGCTCGCATCGTTTGATGGTGGCGGTTCTTTTGAATTTGACTTTAAACGCAAGATGTGGGTTAGGTTTGAATCTGTTGCGGCGTTTTTGAGATTTACAGACATCGCCGAACCTGAAAACTCTGTAGAAATCACCTCAAATGATGTTAAAAGGCTAATGTCTAAGTCTGACTCTTGACCTAAAGCTTTGCTTTTTTTGGAGCAACTCTTTTACTTGCGTTTCGCTTAATTTTTTGGTGATTTCATTATCTCTTGTAACATGGTAGCTCTCATCCTGTTTCTTTTTAATCGCCCAATTCTTAGGCGTGTGGACTTGTATTTCAGCACTCACATCGTTATGCTTAAAGTGGATATGAATCCCCTCATAACCACTGCCGCGATTTTCTTTGTACTCGATGGTGTGGGGGATTTGTGCATCTCTTAGCTTAATGGCAATTTGGGCTAACTGGTCATCTATGACCTCTCTATCTTTAACAATTATCGCCCCTCTTAACAAGTCATTTAAGCTTTCTACTCTGCCCTGCTTGCGTTCTAATTTGCTTTGGATACTGCCTACGCTTTTTAAAATATTGCTCGCCTCTAGGGTGCTACTAGGCTGGCTTAGGCTCTCTAGGAGTTGTTTAAACCCCGCTTCTTGCTCTTTAGCTTTGGCGTGAAGCTCTGTGGCTTGATTTTTAAGTTCTGGGGTGGTAGGGTTGGGGCTGGTGGTTTGGGGTCGTGCGTCTAAGTTGACACTAGGCTGGGGGCTTAGCGAGTCTTCGCCATTTTTTGGTCGTTCACCCATACCGCCAAAAATAGGATTCTTGCCCCATTCGCCATTTTCTTTGTATAAAGTTTTGAGTTTCAACTCGTTTTTCTTGGTGCTGATAGTCTCAATCACCATAAAGTACCCGTTAATCTGTTTAGCACTCGCCAAAAGCTTTTGCCCGTCTTTGTTGTCTATCACCTTGCTAATATCTGACTCATTAACCACTTGCGGGTAATACTTAATGTCCTCAATCCCTATAGCGGGCTGTTCGTTCTTAATGTGGTGGATAGAGTTAAGCCCGTGATTTTTTTCTACATGCTTTAAAGCGTCCCCGTTAAAAGTAATCTTTACGGGGTATTTGCTATCAAAGCCCAACTCTTGCATCAAGCCTTTTTCTTGGGGTGTAAAATCCCCTATCCACACTTTAACATTACGCTTTTTGACCTCCTCTAAAAACTCGGGTGTCAGTTCCTCAAGGTTGGCTCTTCTTAAAGGCTTGCTAGGGTCTAATAGATCATCACTGCTTGGGGGGTTACCTCCTGCACCATCACCACTCCCATTCCCTGATTTCCCCCCATCTCCCTCTTTACCCCCTACACTAGAGGGGCTTGATTCAGTGCTTGGAGACTTCCCCCTACTATCCCCCAAATGCGGGCTAGCTATCCCTCCTCCACCACCTCCACTAGGTGGTGGCTCATCCGGGGGTAATCCCCCCTCAATCTCTCTAATGAGGGCTTTAGTGGCGTTATCAAAGTCTTGGCGTTGGACTAGGTGGTTGAGCTGGATTTTAAAGTCCTGCACACTAGCAGACTTGTTTAAAGCGGCTTTGATGTGGTAGCGCAGTGCGGCAGAACTCACCTTCGTGTTAATGCCCTTAAAAAAGGGGATATGGGGCATAGTCCTAACCATCAAGGCAAAGGCAAATTTGGTGATTTGATACTGCATAGCACCCCAGACACTGGTGGCAATTGAGCTCCCCACTTGCTCGCCTGTGGTGCTTTTAAGGGCTTGGGCGAGTTTGGCATCTTGGTTAAAGAGGCGGTTAAACCCACTGGCAATCTCTATGAAGTCTTTAGCTGCTGGGCTTTGAAATGTGCCCTCTTTGAGGCTATCTAGGTGCTTGAAAAAGGCTTGGCTATCAAAGACTTTGAGCCCCTCTAGTTGCTGCAAAGAGGTGGCAAACAAACGATTGAGCATATTAAGCTCTAAGACCTCTCTATTAGCTGGGCTTAATCCCTTAGTGATACGGCTGAGATTGTCTAACCCCTCAGCTCCTTGCCCTTGTGTGTATTTGATGAGCGCATCTAATGCCCTTTGCTCGCTTCTAGCCACATCTCTAAGCTTTAAGCTGCCCTTGTCAATGATTTTAAGGGTTTGCTTCATCGTGGCGTAATCTTTGAGGGCGGTGTTAAAGAGCTCTTGGTATTTGCTCCCTAACTCCTCTGGTAATTGCTTGAAAAGCTGGTTAATGCCCTCTTGGATGTCATTGCGGATAATGCTATCACTCAACTTGCGGATATGATCTTTAAGCGTGGGATTGGGGGTGTTTTTATAATAACTATTGAGCGTTTTAAGGGCGTTATTAAGTTGGGTAAAGGTAACCCCCTCTTTATTGTAAATATTATTCCCTTTTTTAAGGGCATTAACACGAAGGTGAGTTCTGCCGCACTGCGCTACCACATCAAAGCCGCTTTAAACAAGTCTGCTAGTGTGCAGGACTTTAAAAT
>CAGP01000093.1 GCA_000263275.1 Helicobacter bizzozeronii CCUG 35545
CTCCCGTGCTACCATACGGTCGGGTTTCACTATTAGCAAACCCTAACCCCAACATGGAGAGAAGGAGATGGTCTATAAAGATTCAGGTCCAGATTTAACTCATCAAATGAGGATAGAACACGACAGCTTAAAATCAGCTCGTGATAAGGCAAATGAGTTCGATAAGCTTAATAAACAAGCACAGTCGTATGGCTATGAAAGTGCAAGCAAAGCCATTGGTAAACTTGGTGAAATCCATAAACGAACAGAGCAATACGGCGGTCCAAATAAAGCCCTTGATTATCTCGATAACATGGATAGCTTCGTAGATGAGAAACTAGATAAAAAAATGATGGATTTTGAGGTTAAAATGAAAACAGAAATTTCGAATGTCATATTAAGCAGTGCACTCGCTAGAATAACACAGGAAGAGCAAGGACCACAATCAACCCACACTAAGTCGAGGTCAAATAAAAACAATGCAATAAGAAGCGATAACTTCACTGCATACTTCTTCACAAGCAGTGAACCACACGAATAGTAAGTAACAATTCTTAATATTCTGATATTCTGTAAAATGAAACGGAGGGGTTTCTGTAAAACTTCAAAAGCGAGTTTCATATGCTGCGATAAAGCTAATTGCAAGACAATTCTAGTACCCTAGCGAAATTATCTAATATCTAAAAAGGATACTTCATGGCAATCGGTTCAGTAGATATACAGGGGGCTACAGTCTATGTTTATGACGAACACAAACGCTTGCTATTTACAAAAGGCATGGATCAAAATGGATTTGTTGGACACACTTCTAGCTCTGTAACCCTCAAACTACGTGGCAATGTTTACACCTATGACGAAAAAGGTTGTGAAATTTAACTTCAAAGACAACTTTGATCTACGAACTGGATAAGGAACTCCTATTTGCGGAGGTCTGTTTTTACCGTTTTTCGGTTGGTTGCTGAATAACTTAACAAATTGTGTTGTGTAGCCTGATAGATAGCTATTGATTTTTGGGATTGTTGGCTTGATCACTGGACTTGTCCTTATTCTCCATATAACCCCTTTCTGCTTCACGGATATTTTTGAGTTTTCTTTTGTCTTGTTGGGTGAGCGTGCTCTCTTGTTCTTTTTGCTCTAAAGTGGCAGGTTTCTCTAGCCTTTTGGTGTGTTCAATCTGAGCTCTCTTGGAACTGTCGTAATCTCTCTTGGGTTTGCTGTCTGTATCGTTGCTTTCATTACTTGAACGCTTTTTTAGCTTTGCTGGCATTATGCGCAACTTCTGCAAGAATACGGTGGAGCTCTAGGGCTTGTTCAAATTCATCTAAGAGTTTTGCTTTTTTGAATTTGTCCTTGAGTGCCAAAAACAAATTGAAGCAATGGTTTAGGTCATCAAAGTTTTCCACTTCCATTAGTCATCTCCATACTGACAAATTAAATATTTAATTATTTAATTATTTTTCACGCAATTAATTAAAAGACCCATAAGCAGACCCAAGAAAGTCCTACCAAACCCCCACTCCAAACCCCCCATCAACCCCCCAAACCCAAAACCCCTAAAAAGCACAACCCACCAACCCAAACCAACAATCCCAAAAGCTTGCCAAAAACCACCCCCATTACCCAAAGCCAAAAAGCGATTGTAGAGCGTTTTAGAGCCTTCTAGGACTACTTGTCCTCTTAGCCCTTGCAACACCTACAACCTAAGTTGTGTAAAAACTCTAATCTCCTCCCACATTGAGATCAAATATAGTTGCCTTGCACCCATCAACACCTTCAGGTGTCATATTAGGATCTGCTTTGACAGGATGAACACTTTTGCGGCAGAGACTCAAATAGTATTGGGCTTTTTTCTGACTCTTAGGAACACCTGAACCCTGATAGTACATACTTCCCAAACTAGCATATCCAGCCCCCCAACCCATCGCACCTGCTTTTTTATAGTGCTCAATGGCTTTCCGGACATCCTTTTTAACCACTTTCCCACAGCCAGACTCATAGAAGCTTGCCTAAACCCTCGTGAGCTGCAAAATCCTTTTCTTGGAGAGCTTCCTTGTAGTATTTAAGGGCTTGCTTGCAATCTGTCTCTGGATTTGTAGAAGTGTCATGGCCCCCGCTAGCTCCAATATAAGCCCAATACATCTTATTGCCTTTTTTGTAAGCTTTGCCTTCTCCTAGTTTGACCGCTTGCAAACCCGCACTAGATAAAGCCACCACCACAGCCACACGCAACACAGATCTGAAAACCATAACTTCCCCTTGTATGCTAACTAAAAGATTGGCAGTGTAGCACATTTTTGCAAATGTGCCAGTTTATGTCCTTTCACAGAACTATACTCCATAAACGCTCTACAACGCTTTTTAAACACAAAACGATGTTTAGTCCAAAGAACAAGCAGGCACACTCACCCAACAAGACAAGAGGAAGCTCAAAAGTATCCGTGAAGCAGAAAAGGCTTATGTTAAGAAATGTAAGGGTAAAGATGACCCCCAGTTAAATCTTGTCTGTGAAGCGTAATGCTTAGACTTGTTATGGAACAACTGGCCTCACTCAGTGCACAATACTAGATCGCTATGTGTGATAATTGTTTGATATACCCCCACCCTCTATCTGTCGCTCTACGAGCCTCCTAGACCCCTTAAAGGATTTATACCCAAAATTTAAGCAATTCTAACAATCCAACAAACACTCAAAACTAAACATAGCGTTTCCTTGCATTCTAAGGGGTCAAATTTGCACGATATGGGGGGTGCTTTTTGGTAATTTCTTTTAATTTTATCGTTGCGTACGGTGCTTTAAAACGCTCAAAAATACAAAAATGACCATTTTTGATCCTATATCAATCTCAAATCAAGATTGTTGCCATCTACCATTAGCCACGCTTAGAAATTATAGACATAGTTGGCATAGACAGCCACACCGCGCCTAAAGGTGAGGTTTTCCCAAGTTCCCTTATTGCCCCATGGTCCTATCTTTGTGTATGTGATCCTAAAATACGGGTCGTCAATGGTGGGGATGCGCATACCCACTTCAAATCCCTGATGTCTGGTGAAATTGGTTCTAAACCCGACATTGATGAGGAATTGCACAAATGTGGGCGAGAACGAGGCTCTGGACACATTGCCATCATTAGCACTTGTCAAATTACCATAATAGTCATTCATACTAACACATTTGCCATTGTTGGTATAGACACACGCCCCACTAGCGTTTTTAGCCCCTCCCATAAACCAGCTACTTCCCCCAATCATCACTCCTGCAAAAACACCATAGGTCTTGTGTCTTTTCTGATAGAAATTATAGAGCGCATCAGCACCCACCCCATAGAACAAGTTGCCAGAGGATTGGTTGTACCCACCCTCTTTGTTATAGTAACTCCCGCCCTGCGCGCTGAATAGGACATAGTAGCGCACGCCCCAATGTTTCTTTTTGCCAAAGAATTGTTTATAACCAGCTTGGAGATCTATCCCAAAGAGATTCCCACCGTAAGGAGCTTTAGTGATAGAGGCTGGTATTCCATAGGGAAATGTACTCTCTACAACACTTTTAGCGTGTTCGTCAATTGCTGTTCTATTTAGTACTCCAGATGGTGTAGTTCCTGTGTTTAAGTAGTGTTCTGCCTGCTTCAAAGAATCCCCCAATGCCAAAAGACCTGTTATATACTCTTGCACAAACTCCTGTTGCTTCGCTTGTATTAGCTCTTGCAATGTAGCTGGTTTAACCACATGTGTGTCAAGACCTGAAAAATAAGAATACTCGAGACCACCCTCTACAAAGAACCCATTTTTTTCCCCACTAAGAGGCACCAAAGAGAGAAAAGTCAAGGTGCCCACCCCCAAAAGGGAATACTTAAAGCTTAAAAACTGCTTGCTAACTACCATCCTAGTCAAAGACTCCTTGCAAAAAGAGTAGAAACGACCATATCCTAGTAGAATTTTGTTTATTTTTCAAGGACTATCTCCATCATCCCCAGACCCATTAAAAATACTTAGCGGTATTAGAGAAACAATTGTGCGCATATGTGCCAAGTACTTCTAAGCCCGTGTCACAACATTAATGGCCTTAACGCCAAGTTAAAATAAATTCAAAGCAGGTAATTTGTTATTCAGGCGAGATTGTGATAATACAGTCCCATGCTCACAAGCAATGAAGTGCTTAACAAATCGTGGAAATGGAATGTATCTAGGATTTACGCACACAAAAACACCGCACACAAAAACACATTGTAGATTCGCCTCAAAGGACTTTGAGTTGCCATGCCACCTAAAGAAACAAGCAGTATCTAATCCGCCAATTTACCTATAACCCGTGCGCCTTAGCATCCATACCCTAAATTATTGTGGCTCTGATCGCTTAAAACCTCTCCACCCTCTTTTTGTGCAAGACCTACATTTTGCAGAACACACAAGCACGGCTATTATTTGGAAGCAATGGAGCAGGTAAATCCACTTTAATCGGCACACTCTTGGGTTTTCGCTTGGACTTCCACACAAAAGCTAGTCTCAATGGGATAATTTATGCCAACACCGCTCCACCCTTGCGCACTAAAATGGGCTATAGCACACCTTTTTTAAACTTCACCCCAGGACTAAAAGCCAAAGATCTTTTAGAGTTTTACAAAAATCTGTATGGCCCCTGCCCACTACAATTTTTCCCAGAGTGATTGGAGAGCTTTGGATATTTTAGAGAATAACATACACGCCACAATCGCCCAAATAGGCAAGACTAGCCCAAGAGTAGCAAGGGAGTTAGAAGCCAGAGTGCAAATGGCTTTGAGTGGATTTGCCGATCTTAAAGAGGCTTTGCCCAAAGCTTTGGCACAAGTGAAAGCCATCCAAGAGCAAGAACAAAAGGGGGGTGGGGGCAAACATATTTAGACTTTAATTCTATGCTTTTTTGGTAGAAAAATTATGGAGAATTTTCATTAAAATATTGCAAAAAATATTCAAAAATATTTTGTTATTTTTGGATTTTATCCCTTAGATTTTGCAATAATGTTAATGTCAATCGTGTCTAATTTTGCATATTTTTCAAAGGCATTGAGCTACTCAGCACACCAAAAAAAACCTTAATAAATACATTGCAAAAACAAGCATAAAACTCCTATTTTATGGGCTTTTATGGCAGTCATTAAAATTATTTTTAATTTTTGTATTTTAATTATTTTATATAATTATATTAATTAAATAATTTATTAATATTTAATATTAATAAATTAAATAATATTGATAAATATAATTATAAAATATTCATCAATTAAATTAATAATTAATTTTCAAAATAATTCTATTAATTAATTTGTGCTATAATAAACCCATCTCACAATCAAGGGAGCCAGCCATGTTTGACATCAACTCTACAGAGGACATCACCCATTACGCCTTACGCCTACAAGAGATTAAAGAAAAAATGGAACAAGCCGGATTGTTAGAGTTGTTTGAGGAAGCCCTAGAGATTCAAGAGGGCTTTGAGCACCTTTTAGCCTTATCTAAAAAAAATAAAAAAAATGCTTACAGCAGAGCTTAGTGGCAAAAGACCTGTAGGCAGACCTAGAAAGGTGTTACTAGGGGCTACAACAGCCATACAAACCAAAAAAGAAAAAAGAGAGCGAGAGACAACACAGATTAACCAAGTTGCCACAGCTACACAAGAGAAAGACACACAAGAGGGGCAAGGGGGTACAAAGAATGAAGCCAGCCCACAAGCTCAAGGACAAGACACACAAAGCACCCCCCAAAACACACACGACACACAGACAGAGCAACAGCAAGGGCTAGGCACTTCTAAGCCCTCTAACCCCAAAGTGCCTCAAAAGACAAGGGGTAGAAAGCCTAAGAATGACAAGTGAGGTAGAACTATGGCGATTAAGCGACAACCAAGCCAAAGCAACTACTTTGGCTAGAACTAAGGAAAATTAAAGAATCTGCATGACCATCCTATGAAAAACCTAGCCCTGAGCAAAAAAATCAAAGCTTGCAAGCCCACCCAATCTCAAAACAGCTTAAAGGGGTAGGCTTTATGTGAATGCTGATACAATCACCCACAAACACAAACCATTGCCCCGGAAACACAACACATGCCCAATCAAGTTTTCTTTAAAAGCGCGCAAAACATGAGTGAAGTGCCTAATCAAAGCGTTACGCTCATCATCACTTCACCACCCTACTTTAATATCAAGGATTACAGCAAAGATGGGACACAGAGCAACAAACACTCAACAAGCCACGCAAATGACCTCGGCAGTATCAACCACTATGAAACCTATATTCAAGAGTTGTTATGTGTGTGGCAAGAATGCGCACGGGTGCTAGAACCCAATGGCAAGCTTTGCATTAATGTGCCCCTACTGCCCATGCTCAAAAGTGCCTATAACACCCACCATAACCGCCACATATTCGATCTTAAAAGCGACATCGAACATAGCATTCTTAAGCATACAAGACTCTATTTGCTTGATCTCTACATTTGGAATCGCACCAACACCACCAAGAAACTCATGTTTGGCTCTTACCCCTACCCCACCAACTTTTACGCCCAGAACACCAGCGAGTTTATTGTCGTCTTTGTCAAGGATGGTAAGCCCAAGAGAGTCAAGAAAGAATACAAAGAGGCTAGCAAGCTCACCCAACAAGAGTGGGTAGAATTTACCAAACAAATTTGGGACATCCCCATCCCCAACAAGAGCGACCTAGCCTTTGGAAAACACGCCGCCATCATGCCCGAGTTGTTAGCTTACAGATTGATTAAAATGTTTTCGTTCGTCCAAGACATTGTGCTCGATCCCTTTGCGGGCAGTGGGACGACATTGAAAGTGGCTAAAGAATTAAACAGGCAGTATATAGGCTATGAAATTTACCCACACTATAAAAAGGTGATCAATGCTAAGTTACAACAAAATCTACTCTTTTGATGTCTTTGAGTTTTTAGGATTATTGCCCGAGTCCAGCGTGGATTTAGCCATCATAGACCCACCCTATAATCTCAAGGTGGCTGGATGGGACAGCTTTAAAAGCGAGCAAGAGTTTTTGGAATTTAGCTATGCATGGATAGACGCTCTCTTACCCAAGCTCAAACCCACAGCGAGCTTTTATATTTTCAACACCGCCTACCATTGCGCCCTATTTCTTGCCTATTTGCAAGGCAAGGCGTGTTTTAGAAATTGGATCACATGGCACAAGAAAGATGGCTTTGGCAATGCAAGAAAAAAATTCAACAACGCCAGCGAAAGCATTTTGTTTTACACCCTAAGCGCACAATACACCTTCAACTGCGATGCCATTAGAACCCCCTATGAGAGCACGGCAAGGATACAAGCAGCCACAAAAAAGGGCATTCTTAAGAACGGCAAGCGGTGGTATCCTAACCCCAAGGGCAAACTCTGCACCGATGTGTGGCACATCAGCTCGCAAAGACACCAAGAGAAAATCAAGGGGCGGCTTGTCAAGCCCAAACACCCCACCATTAAGCCCTACGACTTGATAGAGCGCATGGTAAAAGCCAGCAGTCTTTCCCAAGATGTGGTGCTTGATCTCTTTGCGGGCAGTGGCATTGGCTTAGAAGTGTGCCAAAACCTAGACAGACTCTACTTGGGAACAGACATTAACCACCATGAGCTCAAAAGCCATGAGTCTAAAGTGCTTGCAACAGGTTAGCGTTCGTCATCTGCATTAAGTCTTTCAAGTCCGGGTTGTATTTAATATTCGTGCCAAACACACAAGAAACTACATGGGGCGGGATTTGAGAATCTTCAAAATCTATGTCAAGGTCTTTAAACTGCGCCCGTATGTTCCTGCTCCCATTTTGAGAGATTTGGGCGTGCTTGTAGCCGTCAATCAAGATCATATTCTGCCACCGATCCAAGATAGAAAACTCGTTTTGATCCCTAGCCAAAGCTAAAGGCACAATGTGGTGCAACTCAAACCCACTCTTACGCATGGCTTGTCTATCGATCTTGTGTTGCTTAAAGTATTCTTCTTTCTCAGCTTGCGATCGCTTGAGTTTCGCCTTGTCCTTAATGAGTCCCATATCCCCCACTCTCAAACTTAATTCCCCTTCCCGTACATCGCCCACGCCAAACAACACACTCTCTTTAAGCAACATGAACATTTGTTGGGCTTCGTTGATCCAATTGTGATAATCCCTAAGAGCTGTCTTAACGCACCCTTGATAAACGCTATTCTCCTTGGGGTTAGCGTATTTTTTCATGCACGCCACAATTTGTTCTCTTGGGAATCTAGACAAGACCCTGAACTCTTTGATTAAAGCTACAATACTTGTTTGGCTACTCTCTGTGTCTGAGGCAAAAAAGGCAAATTCTTCTAAACCTATGCTTTGGATATTGTTGTGGCTAAGTTCAAGCATTAGAGCGTACAGCGTGTTTTCAAAGCCCCCATGCAAGTTTGTGAGTGCGCTTGTCCAAAGCCTATTGAGTATGAAAGGATTGGGCTGTTCTTGCAAGGCGGTTTGCAAAAACTCTTTTCCAAGCGGGCTAAGATTGACATAGTAGGTGATATGGCGTTCCCCCACTGCATTTAACTTTAATTTTTTATTAAACCTACAGATAAAGCCCATGCGCTCCATATCCACAAAAAAATTTTTACGCAAGCTGTCTTGGGTGATTCTGCCTAAAACACGGGATAATTGGTTGGTCATCTGCGCATATAGGGCTTCTTCTGAGGTGTTAAGGGGTCTTTTAGATAAGTCCGTGGTTCTAATCCTCAAATACGAAACTCCATTGTGTTTAGGAGCTTCCTTGTGTTCTAGGGCTTCTTTTAGGGCTTTCAAAATAATAATGATAATCTCTTTAGTGTAGCGGTTATGCTGTGATAAGTGCAAGCCTCGGTAAGTGTCTTTTTGGATTCTGTGAAATAGATACTCCGTCACATTGCCCGGAATGCCTAAGCACATATCTTTTTTTAAATTTTCTAAGGTGTAGCTGTAAGGCATTGTGAAACTCCTAGATAACAAGAAGAATTACTAATATTAGCATAGTAGTTAAAACTAGCATAAATCCCCTACAACCCCTATACCCCCCAAAACCATAGTTTGACACTACCTACAACCAACCTTGCGCTCTACGACCCGTTTAAAGCGATTTAAACGCTATATCTGCTCCATCCTCTTTCTTTACTTTCTCTAAAACATAATCACCCCACAAGCGTGGATATTTCAAAACCCAATGCCTAATTCTCATTTAGAAGCCTCTCTTGGGGGTTTGGGGGGCTTCTGCCCCCCAAGAATAAAAATCTTAGTGATAGCCAAGCTTTAGCTTGGCCTACCGATTCATGCAACCAATTATCATTTTTTCACCTTCCATAGCACTCATTCATCAAAAATGTTCATTTTCTTTAAGCTTTCTAGCCAAAAATCAGGTCATTTGGGGCTGATCCTAGTTCCCGAGCGCATGCGCATGCGCGCGCGGGTTTTTTAACATTTAAAAGAGCTTTGCTCTTTTTAACCTTAAAATCCGCACTAATCAACAAAATTAAGATTATTAGTTGTTATTTATGGTTATAATGCTTGCTCTTATAGAGCACAATAATTATTGATTAGGGTCTTTGCAATGGAATATAGGCAAAAATCTCTCACAGACAAAATAGAAACCTTGAGAATTCTTATTGAAAGAACAACAGATGGTGCTACAAAAAGGATTTTAAAAGCTGAAAAAGCCGATTATCTAAGAGAGTTGATGGAGTTAATCTCTGCAGATCAAACAACCCCACCTCCCCCAACTCCCAAGCCCCACACCAACAACACCCACCCAACCACCACCCACCACCCAAACCCCCATACAAGACCAACACACAGCCCCACAATCCCCAACCACCGAGATCATCACACAGAGCAACCCCACCATCCCCAATATCATCTCTGAAAAATATGTCAGCTTCCATAACGATGTTAATTCTGTCTCTCTAGGCAAGCTAGGCGCATTAGAAACAAACCTGCTCTT
>CAGP01000094.1 GCA_000263275.1 Helicobacter bizzozeronii CCUG 35545
GGGCAAAGAGTGACAGAACGGCGGTGGAAAGACACCTCGCACTGGGGCAAGGAGGCTTACACTGAAACGGAAGAGTATTGGGACAAAGAGCAGTATTGGATTCATAAGACTTGGTGGGATAGGGTGAATAAAAGGAAAATTTGGCGCACCCGTGATGTCAAACGCACCCGTGAAGTTACCAAATACCGCGACAAGTGGGTCAGCCAAGGGCATTGGGAGAGTTACAATTTTTGGCAATGGAACGCCGTCCAAAACCAAGTTAAGCCCACCCAAAGCGGGCAGAGTGTGAGCTTTATTTGCAGTGTGAGAGAAAGGGCGGCATTCACTTCTAGCCAAGATTTTAGCCTTGTGGTGTATGAACTTTGAGGAGGCAATATGAGACACCCCCAAAAGGAGCAAATGCGGGCACACTATGAAAGCCACGACATCAGTTTAAAGGAACTAGGCGCGCTTTATCAAGTGCCTTACCGCACTTTGGTGCGCTGGAAAAATAACGAAAAATGGGAGGCTAAGAGGGCACAAGCACGCGTCCAAGTGGAGGTCATTAAGGATAAATTGACCACCCACCAACTCAACACTTTTCTAGGGGCTAAGAAGCAAGAGATCAAGGAGAGCATCAAGCAGAATTTAAA
>CAGP01000095.1 GCA_000263275.1 Helicobacter bizzozeronii CCUG 35545
AAAAGATGTGGCAAACCGAAAGTGAAAAACTGGCTGGTTGGGAAGAAAACTTAGGGTTCACGTTCTGTGTCTGTTAGAGCTCTGTTAGAGCGTTGTATCGCGCTTTTTAATTATTGATATCTTTGTTCCACTCTCTCTAAAGTTAAAAGAGCGTCATCCTCTTTTAAGCATTCATCTTTCAAACGCCCGTATCTAAAGAGGGAGAAGGTGAAACCCATACTCTCTTGCAAGTTTCTTGTGAGTTCTGTAAAGGTGTAAGCTTGACAAGCTTTTTGGAAGAGCCAAGACTCCAAAGGTGTAGGACCTATTTCTGATAACTCCCGATATTTCTTGAGCTACGAGCAATAGTGTTCGCTCACCTTGGCATAAGCGACTACTTGCAATACAAACCCGTCATGGGGCATATCCCTGTAAAACTCCGAACACCTTCTCATCCCCTTAACAAAAAAATCCTTCTCTTCACTTAGCCTTTTTGCCAATACCCTTAATTTGGGGCATAGTTGTTTGAGTTCCAACAAGAAGTGCGGGCGGATATGTTTAGCACACAAGGGTTCTAGCGCAGCCTAGTCATTCGTATGTTTCTGCTCTGTGTGATCAGCCATACACTGCTCTACAGGCACGTAAACATCGAGGTACTCATCTAGGCTCATTTTGTTGTCTTCATCGCGCTTAAGAGTAGGCACATTTTTTAAATACAGAATCGTCAAACCGTGCACTCTCTACGCTCTCAGGCACATCAAAGGGTTCAAAAGTGTCTTTAGGTTGGAATATCCCTGTATATGCGACTAATCTCAAACTCTTCAATTGTTCCATCACCTGCATTAGGAATATCTCAGGGATTTTTCTAAGTTGTTCTGCAGAGCCCACACCTCCCTTATTAAGATACTTGATAGCCTCTTGGGCTCTTTTTTTTTGTGTTCTTGGAAGCTTTGGGTTTAAGTCCTTTAACCACTTCACGGATACTGCGTTCAACCTCTTCCTTCTCCAGACCATCGCAAGCTACTCTAATATCTACGATGTATCCCTCCACCTCTGTAGTGCGTATCCAGCTAAAAAGCTCAGGCACATCAAAACGTTCTTTAAGTCCATTTTCTCCCTTTGTATCCATAAGGTATTTAAAAGCCTTGTGCATCACAGTATGGTGTTGTGTAAATCCTCTGCTTGGCAATTTTGCACTGTCAAGGTGAGCATGATTAAACGGTGATTCTCTAAAATTTGAGGCAAGGCGTGGAGTGTAATGAGCTTGCTCCTAATAGAAGCCTGCAACTCATTACAGATGTTGTAGAAGCGATGATGACAGCAATTAGCACGCACAACATCCATTTCTCCGTGATGGCTTGCTAGTATCAAGCTGTTGCAGTAGTGAATATCGAAGCTTTGCTGTTTAAAAGCCTCTATCTTGATTTTGCCCAGATACTTCTCCATAAACTCTTCGTGTCGTTCGTGTGTCTCATCACTCAAAATCCTGTAGATATTTAATTTCCAGGGCACAGTGCTGTATTTTTTGCTTTTTGTGCTTGCTAATGCGTTTTTTTATGGCATTCTGGTGTAAGGGCGTACTTTCCCTCCCTCTTTTGGGAGGCTCTTTTCTTTTGGAATCTTTAAGTTTCAGTTTGTTATCATGCAGGGTATGCGCTCGTTTTTTGTCAAACCCGAGCGTACCTGTCTCTTTCTTAGAAACAGTTAAGATTTTCCCTGAAAATAGTTCAAATTTTCAAAAGAGTGCGTTTTTAGTTCTGATTTTTCTCCAAATTTTAGATTTTTAACACTTTAATTAGTTTGCTCTGCGGGGTTTGAGAAACCATTTTGTTAGGCATCTAAAAACCTGAGGCTATTTCCCATCTTAAACCTTTATGTTTTGCTAAAATCTGTCTAGTCTTGCGTAGCCTGTAAATCACTCTCCCTAAATGATATATTTTTTCTCTCAAAGTGTTTTAGCAAAAGGTTAGGGGTAGCGAGAACGAAAAAATGGGTTTGTTGTTTTAGTTGGAGTGTAATTAAGAGTAGTTAATAGAATTTTGAAACTATTTGGTTTATTTTGGATTTTTTGTGTTAATTTGTGAGTTGCATGGTTGCTAATGAGGCAATTTCTTAGAGATGGAGTAGTCAATCCGTTATGATTCTTTCTCTGAGGTTTTAACAATAGAAATATCTGAAGTTTTTGAAAACAGTTTTACGATAGCGATAAAGATTTTAGACCGTAATTCTAGAGTCTCGTCGGGATCAGTGATATCAGTGATATAGGATATACAAAGATGTACTCCTTCTTTTTCTGATTTAACAAATATTTTTGGGGTTGGATCCATGTGTTGCATGGCATAGGTGCGAGATTCTTGATATTGTTGTTCTGCAGTTTCTCTATAGGGTATCGAGTACAACCTAGCAATTCTCCTAGTAATTTTTATGGTCTTTTTGTAATTCGACTCTATGGTGAGCACAAAGTCTAGGCTATCCCAAATAATTTTACCTCTGCGGCGATCATATATCGCAATTGAACTTGTGAAAATGCGATATGTGGGCACAGTAAAAAAAACGACCGGCTCTACCTTCGTTTTTAAGATAAGTATCCAGTGTGATATCTTCATATAGCACGAAATAAAATGTGCGGATATCGACTATATAGCCTGTGCTTGTGCTCCCATCTTTGTTAAAGATTTGTAGGCGATCGCCTATATCTATCGTCCTGTCAAATCCTAAAAAAAATCGCATAGTTAGCCATGATGAGAGCTGAACGAGAACTTTGATCCAAACGAGACCAATACCGATGGAAGCCAGCCATCTATGTAAGGCAGATACAGAATTGTAGAAGAGTAAAATAAGTATTATTAAAATTGAGATGAATAGCATATTTAAAAAAATATCAAACCCCTTACGAATTTTATACGGATGATTCCACCCGTACTCTTTTGCAATACATGCTACAAATAAGTGAATGGGTAATGTGACCATTAGAGGAAGAAGCACGCCTATATAAAGGAATATCGTAATAATAAATATCCAAGGAAAAAACTTCTGTATCCGGCTATTGAATTGAAGTAGGGTGTTTTGACAGGCTTTTTTTTAATTCCTCTTCGTGGGCTTTTGTGTTCTTTAAAAGAAGTAAAAAACAAGCGAGCTCTGATATAGGAGGCCTTTGCACAAGATTTTCAAATGGATTGTCTCTGTCGGATTTTAAAACTTTTTCTTGTTGTTGAGGTGTTTGTGAAGTGTGATTCAAGACTATGATCTGACTTGTGTCTTTTTGATGTATTTGGAATTCGTGTTGACCAAGTTCTTTGAGCCAGATGTTGTCGTTATTTTGTAGTTGTTTTTGGATAATATTTGGCTTATTCTGTAAATCTTGCTGAATAGAATTTGCTGAAAGAAGTGTGCATAAAAACGCTAATGCTAACACTAACAAACGTATAATATCCATCCATCCAATCTTTCAAAATTATCTCAACTGTTGCCGTCAGTATATCTGAAGGTCAACCATTATTATTTCGGAAGATATTTGTGATTTTTAAGTAAGTCGTGAGACATTCTGATTTCGCTGATTCTGTGATGTAGAAAGTGTAAAAGAGCGGAGAGGTTTTAAGAGATGTTCTTAGAAGTTTGTGGAGTTTGGGGTAGAGTCTATCGTGAAAGTTTTAGATAAGACAGGCAAACTAGAGTGGGTAAGGTGAATGGAACAGGGAAAATCTCGTTTTGTAGATGGGTAGGCTGTTTGAAAATGGGTGTCTAGTAGTCTAAAAACTCCGAAACCTTAAAGTGTCACAAGTCATTTGTCTGTCGGGATTTATACTTCACTTGACATGTTTGGAAACAATTTCTGAACTTTTTTGCAAAACACCTGTGCAAAGCCCCATGATAGCGGTATTTAGTAGTTTCATTTTATCTTAATTATGAGAAAGTACATTTTTAAAGGGTATAAAAAGTCAGGTGTTTTATGGGGGATTTTTTCATGGGGTAGAGCAAGTAGAACGAGCCCTAAAAAATCACTATAGTGTGGGCTATGTGCGCTTTGAAAGCAATTTTATCAAAGTGGCAGATCAATGCTTAGATTACCCTAGTCAAGCGGACAAAGAACGCTATTTTGCTTTGCCAATTCATTGAGTGTTTTGAGAAATTGTGTAGGTGAAGATAAGAAAATATAACCTTTGTATCCACAAAATCTTATAAAGTGCCTATTTTAGGCTATAATACTTCTATGTTCATTCAATTTTTCGCCCAAACAAAACATAACAAAAGTGGCTACAAATGTCTAGAGAAAATAAGACCATAACGCTTAGAGTGCGTTTTACTCCCAGTGAGTTAGAGCAAGTCAAAAACAAGGCACAGGAGAGTGGATTAGACATCTCTAAATATGTGCGCTCCTGTACCCTAAATCAAAAGATAGGACACCACACCGATCTCATAGCCATTGCCAGTCGTGTGGCACTAAGAAACACATTGAGTTCTCTAGGCAATAATCTCAATCAGATAGCTAAAAAACTCAACAGAAATCTGTCCCTAGATGCACAAGCTCTAGACACACTAAAAAGTATCCAAGCTCAAATAGGGCAAATAGGAAGTGCTTATGTTGGTGAAATTCTTTAGAAAACACAAAGGCAGCAAGAGCGATGGCACGGCTTGCATTGACTATTTGCTCAACCAAAGAGTGCAACAGGGCACTGCCAAAACTTTTAAAAGGCAATCCTAAAGACACTAAGGCTTTAATCAGGGCTATTCCTAGAGAGTGTAAGCTCTGTGCTGGTTGTTTGTCCTTTGAAGAAAGAAATATCGATGAATCTCTCAAACAAGAGATCATGCAAAGCTTTGAGCAAATGCTGATGACAGAGGTGATGGCGGATAGATACGACATCCTGTGGGTAGAACACACCGATAAAGACAGATTAGAGCTTAATTTTGGTGATCCCTTGTGTTGATTTGATCAGTCTAGAGCGTCTTGTGCCTTTCTTTGCAAAAGTAGACTTACTCAGAGTAGATGCATGGAAAGACTATATCAATGCCAAATATCACTTGAGTGATCCAAAAGCCTTTGAAAAACAGCGCGACATTGTAGGCATCAACACCAAAACTCCCCAAGGCAAAATGCTTTACAAAAGTGCAGAGGAGTTGCAGCAAGTCATTGTAGAGGCAGTAAGCAGTGGCACCCTAAGCTCTAAAGCCCAGATCGTAGAACAACTCATTGCCAATGGCTATGAGATCATGCGTAATGGCAAACAAGCAGGCAAGGGCTATCTGGGCATTAAGCCCCCTGGAGCTCCTAGAGCCTTTAGATTAAAAGGAGTGTTTTACGATGAGCGTTTCACAAACACACAAAGCCTTGGAAAACTCCTTAAAGAATACAGCGCAAGCCCACAAAAGAGAGCAGGAGCAACTAGCACAGAGCCTAACAGATCAGGCAACAAAGACCATAGAGAACACTCTCAAGAGCATCTTGCCACACTTGCACAACGACTTAAAAAGCACATTGAATACAAACACCAATTCTATGTAGCAAAATTTGCAGAAGTGGCAAAAACAACAGGAAGCCCAACAGCAGAGCTGGGAACAAAACCTAGAGAACAGGGTTTTAGTGCAAATTCAAAGTGTGCGCAATTTGATACTAGAGCAGGAGAGCAGAAACAAGGAATTAGCTCAGAAACTCAAATTATGGCGGATCAACGCAGTTGCTCTAGCAATTTTTCTCACTATGGAAACAGCAACAATGGTTTTTCTGATAAAAAAACAGAACAAGGATTTGCAGGTACAGATAAACAAATCCTTCAATCCACAGGGCAACATACAGCTACAAAAACCAATCAGTCCCAAGAAGTTAACAGCGTGTCAGAAATACGAAGCGATGGAAAGGATGTGGAAGGCAAGCAAAAGACTTGGGTGAGAAGATGGAGGATACAGAGATGTTCGCAGAGTGTCTGAAAGAGAGGTATCTAGATCAATTTCCAAAGGACGACATCTCTAAAGAACCGCCTTTGCAGACAGCCCTAGATATTTTAGAAGATTTGGATGGTATTCCTCCATCTCAATAGAGAGTTTTCATTGCACCTAGAGAGCCACACAAGCGTGAAAATGAGTTATTTTTTGTCCCTATCTCGGGCTAAAATGCAGTTTTCCAGTTAGCGTAACACTTGTGGCTACAAAGTAGCCATCGTGTTACCACTCCGCTACGCTCCGTTTGCTGGCAAGGGGGATGCCCCCTTGAACCCCTGGACAATATGGTTTTGTTGTGTGTGAAGTTAGATTAACTCCCTCTATCTCCTATAGATGGTCTTATCTGGTTGTATTGAAAACTAGAGTTTGTTTTGGTCGTCTGACGAGGTTGGGCTTTCCGTTTTGCCTGAGAATGGTCTTTGAGTTTAGCAGGGGTTTTCTTCTGTGTCTTCTTGAAGGAATTAAAGTTCAGACACCCCATGATCTCTCTTGCTAAACGCCAAATACACATCCTCATCCCCCCACCATAAAATCCCCGAATAAGGACTTATTTGAAGTTTCTTGCTCTAAAACCCTCCATGCTAAAGACTTGGATTTTTGTAATTTGTCTTGGTTTCTGTATCGTCGTTCTCTTTGTTTTTTCTCCTTGAGTTGTCTTTTTTTCTGTACCTTGAGTTCTCGCAAACGCTTTCTCTCCGCTTTTGAGTTTTAACCCTTTCCTTGTCTAGGCGTTTCTCTAGTTGAGTGCTATCAATGCTTGCCTGATTTGAATACGCTTCATTTAGGTTTATGTAGGCATTGTTATTGTTTGTATAATAGTCAAGATCCACTAACCTAGGATTCTCCATCAGCCATGAACTTCCTCCTACCATCACACCAGTAAATACACCGTAAGTTCGGTTATTATTTTTATAGAAGTTATAAAGTGCATCGATGCCCACTCCATAGAATAGATTGGCAGAAGGATTACAAAAAATAGTTGAATAAAAATGCTACCATTTGTTTTAGGATGTATAGTCGGTGCACTTGAAGTTGTTACTAAAGTGTACCATTTAGATGCTATCAAGGAAGAAATGAAGAAAGCAGGTGTTTTTAGATTTTGTTTTGAAGAGGCTCTTGCCATTCAAGATCAACCTAATGAAATGGTTAACTTGACAAGGAGAACCAAACACACAAAGGCAGAAATGCTAAGAAGGTAAAAGAGAGTAGTAGGTATATTAGTTTTTAAGTCTACAAGAGATATTCAGAAATCATCATCTCTGACATTTGCCACTGCCACATCTCCAAATCATGTCAAATAAACTCCAAATCGCTGATGTGTTGCAAGGCTACCACGAATATTAAGCAAAGTAGTATAAAAGCTGCGACAACTCAGGTCTGTAAAAAAATTACTTTATCACATGGCATATGCGTGTTGTTCATAATCAAGTTACTAAATCTAATTTTCATTTTCGGTACAATGTTACAAGATTTGGGATTATGAAAAGTGTTTTTTTTGTAAAAAATCCATTGTATAATCTATCTCAAAAAGGAGGTGTCTCATAGAAGAGGAAGTTATTCGGTGTCTTTTATCTGAAGAGCGACTAAAATATTACAAAAGTAGTGTTGATGAGCATTTTAGGAATTTACAACTCATTGTACAAGTTGTTCCTTAATTGGCGACTATTGAGATTTGTTTAAGAAATATTTTGTATAGCGAGATAAAAAGATAAAGATTGGATCATTAATCCAATTAAGGATAAAGATAGAGAAAAAATAAAAAAAGGGGGAATTTGAAGACTTTAATGCTTATAAAGTGGAAATAGTTTTAAGTTTGTTGAGAAGAATGTGCAATCGGTGTTGCCACTGGGAACATATTTTAAGGATGAGACCTGGAAAGAGAAGGGACATTTTCCGTGGATTACTGAGAATCTCGAAAGGGCAAAAAAGCAAAAATAAAAGAGGTGTAAACATAGGTATAAATCCTAGCTAGATAGAGGCATTTTTGAGGGACATACTAGATGCGATTTGTCCAAGTATAAAAACAGAGATATACAAAAAAGAAAGACAAAAGGATAGAAACGATACCCCCGGATGAGTGCCGAGGGATGAGTGGAAATCTACACCGAATCTACCAGGTATTACAATACCGTATTATTCAAAAGTAAATGATTATTAAATGAAAAAGGATGTGGAAAATATAAGCTCAATTTTTTTGCTACCAAAGTTACCGATCGATGACATAGGCAAACACTACGAAGAGTTGCAAAAAATCAAAGTTGCCATGAAAAAAGCCTACTTGTTAGAGCAATACCGAATCTGTTGCGTGGGCTTAACCTTAAGCGTTTTTGCAACTTTTGGCGCAAATCATTTGTAGCACTAAGGTATAATGTCTGTCGTCTAAAAGTTTAAGGATATATCGTGGATTTTGACTTTAGTGTGGTCGTAAGGTAGTTAGGTGAATTTAATTTCTCTTTTCTGTGGAGCGGGGGGGCTGGATTTAGGTTTTGAGAGAGCGGGGTTCAAGGTGATTGAGGCCAATGAAATTGACAGCTCCATTTGGCAAACTTATGAAAACAACCACAGAGCCAAGTTGATCAGAGGGGACATTTGCAAGCTCGGTTCAAAGGCGTTTGCACCATGTGATGGAATCATCGGCGGTCCGCCTTGTCAATCTTGGAGTGAGGCGGGGACACTGCGGGGCATCAACGATCCACGGGGACAATTATTTTACGAATACATTAGAGTTTTGAAAGATAAAAAACCTTTGTTTTTTTTGGCAGAGAATGTGAGTGGGATGTTGGCTAAACGCCATAAAAATGCCGTTGATGGTATCAAAAATGCCTTTCAAGATGCCGGCTATGATTTGCATTTTTTTATGTTAAACGCTAGGGATTATGGTTTGGCACAGGATAGAAAACGGGTGTTTTATGTCGGGTTTCTCAAAGATTTGAGGGCAGATTTCCAACCGCCAAGACCCCTAGAACATAGCCCCACTCTAAGAGATGTGATTTGGGACCTCAAGGACAGCGCAGTCCCTGCCCTAGAGAAAAACAAAACAAATGGTGATGTCCTTAAAATCCCCAACCATGAATATTTTGTGGGATCATACTCCACGATTTTTATGAGTCGTAACCGTGTGCGTTCGTGGGATGAGCCTGCTTTTACAATTCAGGCAAGCGGACGGCAATGCCAACTCCACCCACAAGCTCCAAAGATGCCAAAGATAGGACAAAACCGCCATGCATTCGCCAAAGAAAGCGAACATCTTTATCGCCGCCTCAGTGTGCGCGAGTGTGCTAGACTGCAAGGTTTTCCCGATGATTTTAAATTCTATTACCAACGCTTGGAAGATGGTTATAAAATGGTGGGTAATGCAGTACCTGTCATCTTGGCTTATAAAATTGCAAGGGCGATTAAAAAGACCTTGGATACTTCTATTAGAGTGGCTATATGAGTGCAAACAGCAACAACTATGGCCGTGCTTTAGAGTATGCGTATATCGTGGTTTTAGAGCAAGAAATCTCACAAATAAAACCCGTTGAGATTGTTAAAAACTCTAGTCTTAGTGCTGCTAAAAAAAGCATTTGATGGATTCGACAAAGAAACACAAGCCTCTTTTAAACAGAGTGCTAGGGCAGGAGCATTAAAAATATTTGAGATAGAGCCTAGAATTGTAGAGGAGACCAAAAGTCTCTTAAGCCTAAGCCTACAAAAGGACTCCAAGGGTGAAAATGGCGATGTGCGTGATTTACTCATTGTTAGAGAAGACATTTTGTGGGAGCTTGGCATCTCTATCAAGCGCAATCATATGGCACTTAAACACAGTAGGATTTCGCCCAGTATAGATTTTGGGCAAAAGTGGTTTAATTTGCCTTGCTCAAAAACCTATTGGGATACCGTCTTACCTATTTTTCAAAAACTTGAATCATATGAGATTGCAAAGACAAAGTGGAGAGATGTCCCCAACAAATTCATAGAAATTTATGTGCCTTTGCTTGAGGCAGTGATGGCTGAAATCTTGATGCACAAGAATGATAAAAACATTGCCAAGAATATCACAGAGTATTTTATAGGTAAGTTTGATTTTTACAAATCTATTAGCCTAGATGGTAAAAAGATAACACAAATTCAAGCCTACAATTTACACAAAACCTTAAATCAGCCTAGCCAACAGAGCAAGCCGAAAATTATTGTACCCCCTTTGGACTTCCCCACAAGAATCATTAGCTTGGATTTTAAACCAAAAAAGCAAACAACCTTAGAATTGTATTTGGATAAAGGTTGGTCATTCTCAATGCGCTTGCATAGTGCCGAAACATATGTGAAAACAAGCTTGAAATTTGACATACAGGCTATAGGCTTGCCTACGACACTTTTGATTATTTGTGCGAAGTGGCAATGATTTTAGTTGTGGAAAATTTTTACGGTGCGGTTGGTAACCCAACAATCTTCTTTATACGCAATGATCTAGCCTTGCACACTGAGTGAGATCAGTTGTTCCATAGCAAGTCTAAGCAGTGTGCTTCACAGGCAAGATTAACTAGGGTCGTCCTTACCCTCACATTTCTCCTTATAAGCCCTTTCCGCCTCTCGGATATTTTTGAGCTTCCTCTTGTCTTGTTGGGTGAGCGTACCTGTTTGTTCTTTTTGCTCTAAAGTGGCTAACTTTTCCAATCTCTAATTAATTGTGGGAGCCATTCTACGAGCCTTCTAGTGGGCTAGAAATGCTATGTATTCTCTTGGTCGGTTGTGATAACCTAGGTTGGGTGCCCTTAAGCCTGCTTGCTGAGGGTGCGTATATCGGGGCGATCTTGCACGAAGGACCAATGCCGCCGGAGCTGCTAGCGGGATTTGCTTGGCGGTGTCTTTTTATTTGAGAGGCAAAAATCACAAACACCAGGTCAAATTACAAGTGCCTTGGTTTTTCTTTATCTTTTTGGGCATGGTCGTGTTGCATTCGTATTGACAGTCCCTCTTGGGCGGATCTTTTGCGCTTTGGGTCTGTGGTGTGCTTGGTGTGTGCGATGGGGGCTTTGGGCTGGTTAAGGTGCTGGCAGGTAGCCCCTAAGGCTTAAGAGAAGGTGCGCACAATGCCTAAAAACTCTTGGGTTAGGCTTTCTGTGCGCTTCTCAATCTCTTCTGCATCCCAAAGCCCTATATCCAAGACTTCTTGTGTTGTGCAAGGAAGGCTATCTTGCTCACTGCGCAAGTACCCTCTTTTATCTTCCCATGCTTTGTTGCGCATGGCTGCATTTAAATCTTTTTCAAGCAATGCCATATTGCCCACTTGGTAAATCAAGCTTTCTGCTTTGGTGGAATCGCCCCCTACAATGTCTGCCCAATGTTCTTTCCATTTTTGAGGCATTAAATGCTCTAGGCTGTATTTGTATTTTAAAGAACCATTCCTGTTGTTTTGTTGCAATCTATGAAGTTCAAGGGTGAATAGCAGCAATGTGGGCTTATTATTATTGGTATTTTTCGTACGCAACTCCCCATCACTAGATTTTAGGGCGTTGGCAATTTGTGCCTCTCCAAGTTTGCGTTGCAAAAGCCTTTCTTTGAGGGTTTGGAGCAAACTTTCATGACCTTGTGCCTCTTTCTTACGAAGCTCATGGACAATTTTGGCAAGAAAATCTGAAAAATCCTTGTCAATCCCCCCACAAAGCCAATGGGTAAGAATCAGTATTTCTAACCAATGAAAGCCTTGTTGCATTAATTCTTGATCTCCAAGCCCCTTTAGATAAAGCACGAGCGGGAGGCAAGATTGGGTTTTAGACACGCACATGGTGTTAAATAGCCTACGCTCCACATCGTTAAAGCTAAGTTCCCCCTCGTAATTGTGGGGCAGGGCTTGGTAAAGCAGGGCGTAGCGGTGGATTTCTTGCAAAAGCTCTTCTAATTGCTCTTTGCTTAAAGTCTTAATGTGCTTCTTATAGTCTTCACTCAGCTTGCTAAATGTGCTTTTTTCACCCACAAATCCCCTAATGATTGCCAAAGCGTGGAAGAACATTTCACTTTGTATCCGCTTAGGCTGCCCCTGTTTCATCTCTTGCTCCCAAAACTTCCGTTGGTCTTCATTAGGTTCAAAGACAGATTCCCAATAGTTTTCATAAAGTTTCACATGGGCACACCCCAAAGATTTCGCTTTGTCAAAGAGAGCATTTTTAATGATGTCTGTTGCGCTTAACTTTTGTCCAGTTGTGTTAATGGAGTCAAAGATTTTTTGGGCATCTTCCTCAGCCTCTAAACGGATGACGACCCATAACTTAGATGTGG
>CAGP01000096.1 GCA_000263275.1 Helicobacter bizzozeronii CCUG 35545
CTCAATGGCTTGCACTTGGCTAATCTCTTCACTGGTGGTGTGGGCTTGCACTAATGCGCCTTGTTGGCTGTATTTTTGGGCTTTAGCCTGCAATTCTAAAATCTGGGCTTGGATTTTTTTGCAATTCTAATGCCTGTAATTGCTGGTTATAGGGGGCTTGGGCTTGTGCTTGTTGCGCTTGGGCTTGCTGGTCTTGCTCTAAAACTTCCATCACATCTGCAGTGATGGGGCTGTCCATATCCTTAAGGATTAAGGGCAAGAGTTGGGGCACTAAGCTTGGGGCTATGGGGCTAACCACTTTTAACAACTCGTTCCAGTGGGTGAACCGCTCATCTTTGCTCTCTGTTTTTAACTGCGTCTTATAAATCAAATCAAACTTACAGGGCTTAATTTTGTGCTGGTCATTGTCATTGATGCTAAAATAGCGATCGCCTATCTTAGCATCCACAATTCTAAAAACCTGCTTTTTAGTGAAATAATGACTCATCAAAGAGACCGCTAATTCAAAGATGAGCTTATCCATATCATCACTAATCTTTAAGAAATTCTGCAATCCCATTAAACCACTCTCTCTGCGCTGGGCTATGGCTACCCCGCTTTGTCGATTGATTGCCATCCCCAAACTCTCATCATTTAAGCCCGCTAAAATCTTAATGAGCTGGCGTTTTTGCTCTGCCTTTTGGCTTAAAGCAGCGATGTCGGCTTGGTTGTTGATGAACTGGATTTTATTATCTTTGAGAGCTCCGGGTCTGACTTTCACAATGGCATTATCCAAACTCATTTGTTCGACAAATTCATCAATGTTTAACACCCCATCTTCTTCAAACATCGCCTTAAAAGAGCCCATCATATTGCCCATTCTGTTTTCAGCGTAGTTAATATAATCTTGCATAGGCTTAATATCCCTAAAGAGCCCGTAATAGTGGTTCTGTTCATCTTGGTAGAATTTAGCCACAATAAAGGGGTGTAAATTATTCTTAAAGGGCTTGCTCTCAAACTTGTAGATACCCCCTTGTTCGCTCCAAAGATAGCGATTCCACACCCATTCTGTGCCCTCAAACTCCTTAGCCCAAGTTTCTATAATGCGGGCTAATCGCTCTTGTTTGTTGTGGGTGTAGATGATCTCCACATCGGGTAAAATCTGCTTTAAACTCTGTTCATCCTTTAATAGCACCTTATGGAAACGCCGTGCATCTAGGGCATTAGGGTGCGCGCTTAGATAGTCGATGATAAAACTTAGCGGGTCTAGGGCCTTGAGCTCAATATCAATGTAGCCCTGCTTATCCTCAATCGCCCACAATTCCACCACCGATAAACCCCCCATGATTAAATCTTTATCGCGTTTAATCATCTCCTGATCAAAATTGCGTTTTTGGCTGAAATATTTCAACAAATCGTTGAGCAGATCGGCTAAGGGCTTATCTTCCTCTTGACGGGGTGTCAATCTGACTTCTTGGATACTCTGTATTTTATAGCCTAAAATCTTATTAACAATCATCTTGTAAATATTTTCCACAATCGGACTCTGCCCGCGCTCTAAAATGGTGTTTAGCACATCAGGGGGTAATTGGTTGCCATGGTAGTAGGCTAGGGCTTGCTTAAACTCCTCCATTGAGGGGCTAGAGGCTTGTAAGTCCTGTTCAAACATTTCTTTAAGAACATTAAAATCTAACATCAATCACCTTTAATGCGCCCTGAAAGGAATGGCAAAGCCTAAAAGGCGCAAGAGCAATATTAGACAAAAACCAATAACCAAACAAGGGTTAAGCCTACATAGGCGGAGTTTAGGGCTGTTTTTGTTAAAACACCTATGCAGGATTGGGGGATATTAGCCCACAACCCCTGAATAATCAAGGGTTAAAATTTCCCCCCGTGGTGCAAAAATCTAAATCTTTCTCTAGCTCTTGGGTGTAGATTAGGAGTGCTTTTAGATATTCCAACACATCTAAGTCCTTGCTGGGTCTGCTTGGTTTGCTGATCTGACACCTAGTGGGGATATAGACATCTTTATACACCACCCTAGGCGTGCAGGCTGTAAAGCCCAAGAGCGCGCACAATAAAAGCACTTTCATGCAAATAACCCCTCTTGACCTAAAGCCCGTTTTAAATTCTCTTGGGCGATCTGAGCATATTGCTTAGATTTTTCCACCCCAATAAAATTAAGCCCTAAATGCGTGCAGGCTACTCCAGTAGAACCACTCCCGGCAAAACAATCTAACACAATCCCGCCCTTGGGCACAATGGCTAAGAGGTGTTTTAAGACTTCTAGGGGCTTTTGGGTGGCGTGGTCTTTCTTGCTAGGGTGCAAATAAGCGCACACATAACCATCTAGGTATAATTCTCTAGACTCTAATTTGCCCTTAGTCCCCCACACGATAAACTCGCATTGTTGGGTAAATCCGCCCTTAAAGGGGCGCACAATTCTGCTCTTATCCCACACAATGACACCTCTCCAAGCCAGATCGGCTAACTGGACCGCATCAGATAAAGCGGGCA
>CAGP01000097.1 GCA_000263275.1 Helicobacter bizzozeronii CCUG 35545
GTCCAAAGTTTGAAGATGAGGGTTAGGATAATCACTAGACTTGACAAGCCTACTAAGGCTGTTGCTACTACTAAAAAAATCTGCTCTCCTGATGCACCGCCCTCCTGTTTGCTACTCTTAAGTGCCTCTGTAAAGACTAACTTGATCCTCTGCTGTAAATCCCCTCTCTTTGTTTTAGCTAATTTGAGTGCCACCATCGCCGTTGCAACGCCTAATATCAATGTCAAAATGAATAATACCCACATGCATTCTCCTTTAAATTTTCACCACAGATTGGCGTTTAACTTCGCCGGTTCTAGCGTGTTTAAAGCCGCGTAAGAGCACCTCTGCAATCGCTCCGCTAGAATGCGTACTAGAGTGGTGGCGTTGGTGTTTGGTGGGGTCATAAGGCTGTCCGACTTCTAGGGGGTCTAGCTGGTAGGGTGTGGCTTGCTCGTAGTAGGCAAAAAGAGCGTAAAAAATTTCTGCAAGAGTGTGTGCCCCTTCTGTGTTTTCTTTAAGCGCGTTGTTGGTGTAATCCCACAGCATTTCAATATTCTTACCCTGCGTGCCGATGGCTAAAAAGGCAAGCGGGTCGCCCTCTTTAAAGAGATTGCTTAACCCCTGCTTGAGAGAGGCAGGTAAAGTTAAAAACAATGCATACGCTTTGATCTTGTGTTTTTCTAACTCTGCTTGGGCTTGCTTTAATGCCTTGTGTGTGTGTTCTAATTCAGCTTGCTTTTGTCTATCTGCCTCTTGCATGTTGAGCAAGTCTTGCTCTAAAGTGGCTAGCTGGGTTTTATAGCCCTGCAATTCTGCTTGCACTTTCTGCATTTCTTGGCGCGCTGTTGCCTCTATTTGCTCTAAAACTGCCTCATTGGAGCTTGCAAACATCTTTTTTAACCATGCAAACATTGCCTCTTGCACCTCTTCATCTTGGAGTAAGTCTAAAAATTGGGTTTTTAGGGGGTTTTCTGACATAAATAGCCTTTTTTAAGAGATTAATGGACCAATTTAGCCCGTTTCTAGGGGGTTGATACGCCAAAGTGGTGGCGTGGATAAAATCTTTAGAGGGGTTGGTTTTGGTTGGGGGGGGGGGGGGGGTGATCATCGCTTTTTAAATAAAAGGTCCAATAGCCCTAAAGAAGTCTTGCGCATAGTTTGGTTGCACTTAGGGTAGGTGGTGTTAGCTGCCATTAAATCTGCCGGGCTCAAGCCTATAGGGTCTAGGGAACATAAAAAACTCCACAGAAAATACCCTATTGTAGCAAAAAAAAAGAGCAAATTCAAAAATCCAGTCCTTAACGCCCCACGACCCGAATCCCCCCGATGTTTTCAAGCACCTTTTTGGGGCTATTTTTGGGTTTGGGTGGGGTGAGGGTGGCTTTGTGGTTGGCAATGCTTTTTTAAGAAATTTGCCCCCATGATACCTAAAATCTCATTGCGTAAGATTTGCGCCTCTTTTAAAGAAGTGCGTTCATTGCCATGCGCGCTCTTGTTGCGGATCGGGCGGAAAACTTCAATCACCTCTAAAAGGGTCTTGGATAAAAATAAACGCGTAGGGCTAGAGAGCAAATCTAAAAGGGGATTTTGGAGGCTAGGTAAGGTGATGATGTTTCTGTAATCGGCTAAAGCGGGCTTGTCTTTGTAATCATCTGTGAGGAGAGTGCTTAAAAGTTTGTCTGCTTGTTTAGAATTAGAGAAGTAACGCATGTCTAGGATTTTGGGGTTTTTTTGGGCTAAAAAGCGCACTAAATCCTTAAACAAGGCGTAGGTTTCCTGCTCTAAGATTTTAGAGTATCTGAGCGTGATAGGTCCAAAGTCATAGAGGGGGTCTTGTTTGTTCTTTTGATACTCCATTTCGGCGTAAATGATATTGTCTAGGCTGGCGTGGTGGAGCTTGTAGGCACTAGCCCCAAAGTTGAGCTCAATCAAGCACTCTTTGAGCTCTAAAAACTCCGCGTTTTTAAAGACATTGGGGTAGTGTTTTTGGGGCTCTTCAAAGTAGTTGATCTCTTTTTTCATCTCGATGGCAAGCGGGTAGCTTTGACATACTCTCCCATAACTAAAGTTAGGGGATTCTAGCTTTAGTGGAGATCGCGGCTTCAAGCAGGATAGCTCCGTTTGGAGTCTTACATTCCCTATTCCA
>CAGP01000098.1 GCA_000263275.1 Helicobacter bizzozeronii CCUG 35545
AAAATCCAGCTTAACCACCTAGTCCAACGCCAAGACTTTGATAACGCCACTAAAGCCTTGATTAGAGAGTTAGAGGGGGGATTACCCCCGGATGATCCAAAATCAAACTTCAATTACAACACGCAAGGGACTAAGAGCTATACAGACTTAAGGGAGGATTTAAGACAAAATCTACTTCCCATTTTAAACCAAGATATTATGAACAAACAAACGGGAGTTATTGCACGGATTTCAACTAATGGAGTTAAAAAAATCTCTAGCGATAAGGCCTTAAACAAGAGTTTAGAAAATGGTTTTACAAAAGAAGAACATTTTAAAGTGGGAGCAGATATTAAAACTCTTTTTGAGAACGCGAGATTAGGAGAAACGCACCCAGATTACAAAGAGCGTTCCGGCATAAAAGCGGTGCATAGATATTTTACAGAAATCAGCATTAATGGGAAAAAAGCCCAAGTCAAAATTACTGTAAGGGAAATAACAGATCAAGGACATAGAATCTACAGTATAGAGCTAGAGGAGATAACTCCCCTACCTTGAGGGTTGTAGCACACCTTACAATCCAGTAGGGGCGAGCTAAACTCACTAGAGAGGCAAGAGATGTGCACAGTTTATATAAACCTTCCGGCGACTATTGTAAAGCCCGTAAAAGGAACATATAACATAAATGCTTAATCTCAAATTAAAAAACAACGCCACAAAAGCCCTTATTAGAGAACTTGAGGGGGGATTACCCCCTGATGATGGTGGAGGAGGGATAGCTAGCCCTAAAGACACGCCCATTAGTGGTGAGGGGAATAATAAACCCCCTAAAGGCAATGATGAGCACACGCTCAAAGAGGGAGATGGGGGGAAATCAGGGAATGGGAGTGGTGATGGTGCAGGAGGTAACACCACAAGCAGTGATGATCTATTAGACCCTAGCAAGCCTTTAAGAAAAGCTAGACCTGAGGAGATCACCCAAGAACTCTTAGAGAGGGTGAAAGAAACTAATGTCAAGATTTGGGTGGGAGACTTGACTAACCCCCAAATTTTGGAGCATTTGGGGTTAGAACCTGATAGACCCGTGAAAATGCTCTTTGATGGGAATGCTTTAAAGCACATTGAGAAAAGGCATGGGTTGAATGCACCTTTAGTCAAGAGTAGCGGGCAACCAGCCATAACAAGGGAGGATATAGCCACTTATCCGCAGATTATCAACAACGCTGATTTAATGCGCATAGAAGATACTAAGGACCATCAAAAGGCTCTAGTCATTGGCAAACAAGTTAATGGGTATTTTATTGCTGTGGAAATTATCAGCCAAAAGAACAACACACTAAAGTTAAAGACTATGTACAAAGGAAACGGGAAATTAGAAATGGATTCGATTTTTAAAGATGGTGCGCAAATACGACTATCCAAAGATAGCGTCGCCCCCTAGTTGCAAAGAACTAGTGCCACTTAGACGTATCGTGTGCACCTAGCAAGGATACTATAAAAAGAATATTTAATATGTGCTTAAACAAATGCTTAATCTCAAATTAAAAAATAACGCCACTAAAGCCTTGATTAGAGAGATTGAGGGGGGATTACCCCCTGATGACCCACCACCTAGTGGAGGTGGAGGTGGAGGGATAGCTAGCCCACACTTAGGGGATAGTGGGGGTCATGGAGGCAAACCACCCAGTGATGGTGGAAATGGGGGGAAAGGGAATGGTGATGGGGAACTTATTAGCAAAACCACCCCCACACGCAAAGCCACTAAGGAGGACTTAACAGAGGAATTTTTAGAGGAGGTCAAAAGACGCAAGAATGATAAGGTTTGGATCGGAGATTTAACTAACCCTAAAATCATTGAGCATTTAGGTTTTGACCCTAATAAGCCCATTAAGATGCTCTTTGATGGAGACGCTTTAACCCACATTGAAAAAAGGCATGGAGAGGGGAGTCCTTTAGTAGAGAGCAGTGGGCAACCAGCGGTTAAATTGGAGGATATCCAAAACTACCCGGATATTGTGAATCATGCGGATTTGATGAGGGTAGTGGATACGCCTAAGGGAAAATATTTTTTAGCGGGCAAACAAATTAATGGGTATGTGGCAGTTGTCGAGGCTGTGGGCGTTAAGAATAACCAGTTGATGCTAAAAACGATGTATAAAGAGAGGGGGAAATTGGCAGATAGCAAAGAATTTAAGGAGTCCATCAGTAACCACAATGTGGCGGATTCACGCCCGTTAAATACGGGTGATTCCTTAGATACTGCTATGGACTTAGCCAATTCTAGCACAACCCCGCTTAATTTAGAGGCGATTCCAGCAAAAGCCACAGAGCTTTTCAACACCGCTAAAGAGCAAGAAGCGGGGTTTAGGGGATTATTGGAGGGATTGAAAAGCCCTAGTAGCACTTTAGAAGCTAGTAACACCCTTAAAAGCCTTGAGAGTATCCAAGAGAAGTTAGAATATTACAAGGGGGATACGAGTAGAATAGATGATTTGCTAAGAGGGGCAGTGCTTACAGATAGACAAGCTTTTGATAGCGAATTTATGCGCGTGTTAGACAACTTAGAGAATAACCCCAATGTGAGCCATACCAGCCCCAAATTCATCAAAACCCAAGATGGCTACACAGGGGCGCACATCAATTTTGATTTTAAGGGCGCGAGTGCTGAAGTGCAAGTGCATACGCCTAAGAGTTGGGAGGTCAAAAAGCAGTTAGACCCGCTTTACAAAGAGAAACGCCGATTACAGCTAGAGGGCAAGCTAAGCAAAAAAGACCTTAAAGAGTTTAAACGCAAAATGAAGGCGATAGCTCAAGAGTCGGATTTAGATAGCAGTTTGCTCACTTCGTTTAAACTCACTTCACCGCAAGCGTCATCAGTAACATCTGTGTTAGAGAAAAAATCTTGGGTAGATTTAAACGCCACCCAAGAACCCTCTTTAAATTCAAAAGCAGGCTCTTCCTCAGAGTCAGAAAACGCATACAATCTGTGCGAATCAAAATTAAACCAAAAATCCACATCTTTAAGTGGTGGTAAAGGCACAGATTCAGACATACAAACTCCTTTCACCAATTCTACCAAACCCCCGCTTAAAGCCCCCAAAATTGAACCTAACCCCGCTTTTGGGGAACATTTTGCAGAGTTTGAGCTCAAGGGCGCACAAGCCGTGGCTAAGCTTTTAAAAGAGCAAAGAGGGCAAGTAGCAGGGGCTTTTTATAGGGAGGATTTGGGCGAGAGTGGGGGCTATATTGATTTGGTGTGGGGGCATGTTAAGGACAAGGGGTCTAAGGCTGAAGGGTGGGGTTTGTCTAAGATTTTAGAAAAACATATTGATGATTTTAAGGGGTTTGAGGGGAATACACCCTTAGAGAAGTTGGGGAATGGGATTAATGAGATAGTGCAAAATGGCGAAATTGTAAAAAGACAAGGCAGGGCAGAGGCTTACAATATCGAATATAACGGCTTTGTTGTGGGCGTTAATAAGGGTTACAATAAGCAAGGCGATAACTATTGGGTTGTTACAGCTTTTGATAAGAAAAAGCCCATCAGAGAGAAAACCCCTAAGACAGCACGCGCTAAGGATTTGACTAAAGGGGCGGACAATCTCCCTTTAAACTCCAACAAGGAGCTTACCACAAGCGGGCTTAAAACACAAGGGGGAGAAAGTGCTAAGACCCCAGCACGCGCTAAGGATTTGACTAAAGGGGGCATAACCCAACTTAACAAGCCCCTAAGCACCTTAGAAGTCATTAAAGAGACTAGAGCCAGTGGGGCTAAAGGCACGCAAATCTTAGAGGAACTAAGAGCCAATAAAGAACAGACTATAAAACTTTTAACCTTTAAAAGCAGTGTGGATTTAAATGATGTTATTTTTAAAGAGGACATCAAGCCCATAGCGCAGATCATTAAAGAAGCTAGAGAAGCGGATTTAAAGGGCGCGCAAGCCATTGGGGCGTTAAAGCGGGCTAGGGAGGCTAAGAAAGAGGCTAGCAGACTAGAACAAGAATGGCTTAAGACCTTCAATCTTGAAAGCATAGATCAGCCCTTTATCCCCCAGTTTAGCCCTGCAGTGCAACAAGCCTTAGAACCCGTTTTAAAGGGAGAACAGATCCAATTAACGCACGGGAGTTTGATAAAGCTAGCAAAACGCCAAAGAGAAGAGTTTTTGCCCTTGATTAGACCCACATTAGAAGAGCCTAATGCGGTTTTAGACAATGGACGCGGTATTTTATTTATCAAAGAATTTATCAACCCTGATAAAAATCGTTATTTTATGAGTGTGGCTAAAAACTAATAGCGGAGAGTGGGTATTTAGTTCTCATATGCGTAAAGATTTTAGTGCCATTAAAAACGAATTTAAACGCTCAAAAGTGCTTTACAATGCAGGGTTTAGCGGTGGAGAAGTTGCTGGTGCGTCTGATATATTAGAATCGGGCGGAACTGCCATTAAGCCCTCTGACTTGCAGATTAATACCCCACCATCACATGGCAGTGCTTTAAACC
>CAGP01000099.1 GCA_000263275.1 Helicobacter bizzozeronii CCUG 35545
CAACTCCCATGGTGTGACGGGCGGTGAGTACAAGACCCGGGAACGTATTCACCGCAACATGGCTGATTTGCGATTACTAGCGATTCCAGCTTCATGCAGGCGAGTTGCAGCCTGCAATCCGAACTGAGAGATGTTTTTAAGATTGGCTCAGCCTCGCGGCATTGCATCTCTTTGTGCATCCCATTGTAGCACGTGTGTAGCCCTAGGCGTAAGGGCCATGATGACTTGACGTCGTCCTCACCTTCCTCCTGCTTACGCAGGCAGTATTCTTAGAGAGCTCAGCTTGACCTGTTAGCAACTAAGAAAGAGGGTTGCGCTCGTTGCGGGACTTAACCCAACATCTCACGACACGAGCTGACGACAGCCGTGCAGCACCTGTTTTCAGGGTCTAGCAAGCTAGACACTCCCCTATTTCTAGGGGATTCCTTCAATGTCAAGCCTAGGTAAGGTTCTTCGTGTATCTTCGAATTAAACCACATGCTCCACCGCTTGTGCGGGTCCCCGTCTATTCCTTTGAGTTTTAATCTTGCGACCGTACTCCCCAGGCGGGATGCTTAAGGCGTTAGCTGCATTACTGGGGGGACAAAGCCCCCCAACAACTAGCATCCATCGTTTAGGGCGTGGACTACCAGGGTATCTAATCCTGTTTGCTCCCCACGCTTTCGTGCAATCAGCGTCAGTATTGTTCCAGCAGGTCGCCTTCGCAATGAGTATTCCTCTTGATCTCTACGGATTTTACCCCTACACCAAGAATTCCACCTACCTCTCCCACACTCCAGAGTTGTAGTTTCAAATGCAGTTCTATGGTTAAGCCATAGGATTTCACACCTGACTTACAACCCCGCCTACGCACTCTTTACGCCCAGTGATTCCGAGTAACGCTTGCACCCTCCGTATTACCGCGGCTGCTGGCACGGAGTTAGCCGGTGCTTATTCGTCAGATACCGTCATTATCTTCTCTGACAAAAGGAGTTTACAATCCTAAAACCTTCATCCTCCACGCGGCGTTGCTGCTTCAGGCTTGCGCCCATTGAGCAATATTCCCTACTGCTGCCTCCCGTAGGAGTCTGGACCGTGTCTCAGTTCCAGTGTGTCCGTTCACCCTCTCAGGCCGGATACCCGTCATTGCCTTGGTGAGCCTTTACCTCACCAACAAGCTGATAGGACATAGACCAATCCTTTAGCGATAAATCTTTCCCCCATAGGGTAGTATTTGGTATTAATCACCATTTCTAGTGGCTATCCCAAACTAAAGGGCATGTTATCTATGCGTTACTCACCCGTGCGCCACTAATCCACCTAGCAAGCTAGGCTTCATCGTTCGACTTGCATGTATTAGGCACGCCGCCAGCGTTC
>CAGP01000100.1 GCA_000263275.1 Helicobacter bizzozeronii CCUG 35545
TTCGTAGTAACGCTTGTAATCACTCTCATAAAAGCTGGGCGCAATCCCCGCTTTTAAAAGGCAAACCTCTAAGAGGTCTTTAAGCTCAGCTGTGCTTGAGCCCCCTAAGAGGGCTATTTTCTTAGGGAGTCTACCCCCCCAGTAGAGTCTAACAACTCTCTTTTGAGGCGTTTTTTATGGCGCAACAAATAGGAAATGTTTTGCATACAACAACCTTAAACATAAATACAAGAGAACCACCCACATCGCATCTAAAAAAGGCGAATAGGGCTTTTGCAAAAAACTGGCATAATTCTAGCAAAAAATTTGGGTATTGCATTATCTGCACCCTTAAGAATTAGCGATTAGGGTATTTTGAGTCCCCACAATATGTCTCAAGTAGATTAATCCTCACTGGTGTGGGCTGATGGGCTTGCACATGGGGGTTTGAGTAGGTTTCTAGCTTCTGGCACAGCCAGCTAGAAATCTCCTAAACAAGCTAACCCAAGCCTTGAAATGACATGATCCGCATCTATGCCTCAACAGATAAATCTATTTTGAAAAAAAATTGTAGTTCCAACGCTCACTACTTTGAACAAAAGCCACTTTTAGGCATTGGATCGGCTGGGAAACAACGAGCACTCCTATGGGCAAAACCTTACAACCCACCCACTATGGCATTGTTTTATTCGAATGGAGCAACAAGTGCCCCCACAAGCGGGATTAAAAAGGCATGCTTGCTAAAAGACTATGGGGTAAGGGCGTTGTTCCCCCCAAGCCCCCCTAGTGTGCTAAGGCTTGTGCGCTCCCCACGCCACTTTGGGCGCGGAAATCTTGTGCCTTAAAGCCTGCCCGATCGACTTGGGCTCTGGGACTCTTGTCCAATTTAGAAATCAAAATGATGAGAACAAAGGTTAAGGGCATAGAGAAAAGGGCGGGGTGATCGTAGGGGAAAATGGCTTGGGCATGCCCAAAACTCCTCACCCAAATGCTGGGGCTGAGTAAAACCATTGTGATCACCACTAGCCAGCCAATTAACCCGCCCCAAAATGCGCCCCTAGTCGTGAGATCCTTCCAATAAATGCTCAAAAGCAAGATGGGGAAATTCACGCTAGCGGCAATCCCAAAGGCCAGCCCCACCATGAAGGCGACATTTTGGTTTTCAAACACCAACCCCAAGACAATGGCTAGCAATCCTAAAAATAAAGTCGCACCTTTAGTTACCTTCATCTCTAGTTTGGGATCGCATAAGCCATTTTTATAGACATTGACAAAGAGGTCATGGCTAATTGCGCCTGCCCCTGAGATCGCCAGCCCTGAAACCACCGCTAAAATAGTGGCAAAGGCAACCGCTGAGATGAAGCCCAAGAAAACATCGCCCCCCACCACGCCGGCTAAATTGATCGCCACCATGTTTTTGAGCCCGTTGTAAGTGCCATCGGGATTGACAAATTCGCTTTGGGCATAGAGCAAAGCAATCGCCCCAAACCCGATAATGAAGGTGAGGATGTAGAAATACCCAATGAAACCGGTGGCGTAAAAAACCGATTTGCGCGCCTCTTTAGCATCTTTGACCGTGAAAAAACGCATAAGAATATGGGGCAAACCTGCCGTACCAAACATCAAGGCCAGGCCTAGAGAGATGGCAGCAATGGGGTTGGGTAAAAAAGTGCCCGGGGACATGATCGCCTCTCCTTTAGGGTGGTGTTTGATGGCTTGCCCAAAATAGTGGCTTAAGTCAAATTTGGTCAAGTATAAGATCATCACCGCCATGAACGAAGCTCCCAATAAGAGCAAAATCGCCTTGATGATTTGCACCCATGTTGTGGCGTGCATGCCCCCAAAGGCGACATAACAAATCATCAGCACGCCCACCAGCACCACTGCCAGCCAGTAGGGCAGACCAAAGAGCAGTTGGATCAACTGCCCTGCACCCACCATTTGGGCGATCAAATAAAAGACCACCACGCTCAGAGCCGAGATCGCTGAGATCACGCGGATAGGTTTGGAATCCAAGCGGTAAGCCGTGATGTCTGCAAAGGTGAATTTGCCCAAATTGCGGAACTTTTCGGCAATTAAAAACAAGATGATAGGCCAGCCTACCAAGAATCCCACGGAATAGATGAGACCATCAAAGCCATTGGTGAAAACGAGGGCAGTGATGCCCAAAAAGCTTGCCGCACTCATGTAATCCCCGGCAATGGCGATTCCATTTTGCAAGCCGGTGATATTGCCCCCAGCGGTGTAAAACCCGCTAGCACTTTGGCTTTTCTTGCTAGAATAGTAGGTGATGCAAAGCGTGCTGAGCACAAAAACTAAGAACATGCCCACAGCAGTGGGGTTAAACACGCTCTTAGCACCCCCTGTGCTCTCAAACCCCGCCCCCAGTGCCACTTGCATACCAGCCAACCACAAAATGGGATAGAGTTTAAACTTTGCCATGTTTGCACTCCTCTAACGCACCGCTTTGCTCCAAATCACGCAGAATCATCTCTTGTTGCTTGTCAAAATGCGTGTTGGCGATGAAGGTATAAACCCCGGTGAGCGCAATGCAGAGCATGATTAAAAAAAATGCCTATGAGGATGCCTAGCGTGATGGCACTAGGACCTAAGCGATATCCCAAGACCTCGGGGAAGAGCCCGATACTCAACACGAAACCATAATAAGAGACCAGCACAACAACGGAGAGCCACAAGGCGACCCTGTTACGCAAAGAAACAAAATTTTTAAACGATTGGATTGCTTGGTGTGAAAAAGACAGATCGGACATCAAAACTCCTTCATTTGTTTTCCCTAGTTTGGCACATTATGGGTTAAGTGCCCTCTAGTCTCTTTCAAAAATACCCAAAACTCTGCTTACTATGTGTTTTTTTGTAGCATTCCTAAACTCTCTTGTGCAATCTGAGTAATATTTTCCCATTTGCCATTGGCGACTAAATCCTTAGGGGCTAGCCACGATCCACCTACGCAGAGCACATTTTTAAGGGCTAGGTAACTGTGCATGTTCTCTAGGCTAATGCCCCCAGTGGGGCAAAAATACACCCCCTCAAAAGGCCCGCTCAGAGACTTTAGCATCCCCACCCCACCAGCAGCTTGGGCGGGGAAAAATTTTAAATGCGTAAAACCATATTCTAAAGCCAACATCAGCTCGCTAGCCCCGGCTACACCTGGAATCAAGGGCAGTTCAAATTGTTTGGCTTCTTTGGCTAAGAGGGGGGTTAAACCCGGGCTAATGGCAAAACGCGCCCCCACCTTTTGTGTCTCCTCTAGTTGCTGGGCATTTAAAATCGTGCCCGCCCCCACTAGAGCTTCTGGGACCTCTTTAGCGATCAGGCGAATCGATTCTAAAGCTTGCTTAGTGCGTAAGGTGATCTCTAAAATCTTAATCCCCCCAGCCACTAGGGCGCGCGCTAGGGGCACGGCATCTTTGGCATGTTCGATGACCATCACCGGGACAATGGGGCTTGTGCTTAAAACTTGGTGGCTATCCATGGTTTCTCCTTAATTTCCAAAACTGGTTGCCCCAGTTTCTGCACTGGTGGCTAAATTTCTAAAACCGGCAAAAAGCTCGCGCCCGCTCCCCACGCTAGCACGCTCAAAGGGCTCACCCTCTCTATTTTGCCACTCTTTGGGCTCAAGCACCTCTAAGATACCCTCTTTGGCATCTAAAAGCAACAGATCGCCCTCTTGAATCTGGGCGATATGCCCCCCTAAAAGGGCTTCAGGGCTCACATGGATAGCGGCTGGGACTTTCCCAGATGCTCCGCTCATACGCCCATCGGTGATCAAAGCCACCTTAAAGCCCTGATCTTGGAGCGTGCCTAAAATGGGCGTGAGTTTATGTAACTCGGGCATGCCATTGGCTCTAGGACCCTGATAGGGCAACACCGCAATAAAATCGCGTTGTAGTTCTTGCTTGTTGAAGCGATCGATCAAATCTTGTTGGGATTTAAAAACCAAAGCGGGGGCTTGGATTTTGTAATGTTCGGGATTAATGGCAGAGATTTTGATCACCGCACGCCCAATATTGCCCTTTAAAACTTTCAAGCCCCCATCGGGACTAAAGGGTTCTTTAACACCCCGCACGATCTCTGTGTTGAGACTCTGCTTTGTGCCCTCTTGGTAGGTGAGTTTGCCCCCAATTAAAAAGGGGTTTTGGGTGTAGGGCTCTAAGCCCTCTCCCATAATCGTTTGGCAATCCTCATGTAAGAGCCCCGCTTGGAGCAATTCACGCACCACAAAGGCTAACCCCCCAGCCGCTTCAAATTGATTGACATCGGCTTTGCCATTGGGGTAAATTTTGCTTAAAAGTGGGGTGGCACTCGAGATCGCATCAAAATCATCCCAATTAAGGATAATGCCCGCCATTTTGGCGATGGCAATTAAGTGGATCGTGTGGTTGGTCGATCCCCCCGTTGCCATCAAGCCCACCATCGCATTGACAATATTTTTGGCACCAATCATCTGCCCAATGGGCTTGGGGGTGTGTTGTGCCATGTGGGTTGCGGCTTGTTGGATCAAAGCCTCTCTTAAGGGCGTGTTGGGGTTAATAAAGGCGGAGTTGGGCAGGTGTAAGCCCATCAGCTCGACCATCATTTGGTTAGAATTAGCCGTCCCATAAAAGGTGCAAGTTCCCACAGAATGGTAAGACTGCATTTCACTTTTTAGCAAATCTTGGCGGGAGACTTTGCCCTGTGCGAAGAGTTCGCGGGTCTTGGATTTTTGGGCATTGGAGATTCCGCTAGTCATCGGACCTGAGGGGACAAAAATAGCGGGCAAATGCCCAAAACTCAATGCGCCCATCAACAACCCGGGCACGATCTTATCGCACACGCCCAAATAAAACGCCCCATCAAAGACATTATGCGAGAGCGCAACCGCCGTGCTCATCGCGATCACATCACGCGAAAATAGGCTTAATTCCATGCCCGCATAACCTTGTGTGATCCCATCACACATGGCAGGCACCCCCCCGGCAAACTGGGCGATCGCCCCATGTTTGGATAAAGTTTCTTTGAGAATATCGGGGTAGGTCTTAAAGGGCTGGTGGGCAGAGAGCATGTCATTGTAAGCGGAGATGATGGCAAAAATTAGGCTTGTTGGTGTCTTTAATGGCGTCTTTCAAGTGCTCGGGCAAACTGGCATAAGTGTGGGCAAGATTGGCACAACCCAAATCTTTACGGGCAATTTTGCCACTATATTGGGCGATGCGTTCCAAATACGCCTCCCGTGTGGGCTTACTCCTTTCAATGATACTTTTTGTAATATCCTCTATGTTTTTTTTAGGCATGGTTATCCTTATAATGATCGAATTACAGCTATAATTATGCTATCTTTTTCATTATAAAACCATAGTGCTAAGGAGTCGCATGTTAGAATGCCACATCATTTTACTAGGCGCAACAGGCGATCTAGCCATGCGTAAGATTTTCCCCGCCCTTTACCTAGCTTATCAAAGCAAGTTGTTAGCCCCGATCATTAGTGCGGTGGCTAGGAGCAAGCTAGATAATGAGACCTTTCAAGACAATTTAACCAAAAAAGCCCAAGAATATATCCCCAACCTAGACCCACAAAGCTGGGGACTCTTTTGCCAAAATATCCACTATCTTTCCATCAATCTCACCCAAGCTAATGATTTTAAACAACTCCAACACAACCACCCCAATACCTTAATCTACTTTTCCATCGCTCCAGAGTTTTTTTGCGCTGGCATGCGCACACTTGGCACAAGTGAGCTTGAATGCTCCCGGGGTTAAGATTGTGCTTGAAAAGCCTTTGGGGGCGGATTTGCAATCTTGTAAAGACATTTACGCCCAGATTTCTAAATACTACCAAGAGGATCAAATTTACCGCATCGATCACTATTTGGGCAAGCAGAGCGTGCAAAATCTCTTAGAACTTAGGGCTCAAAACCCAATTCTTAGTGCTCTGTGGAACAAAGACCATGTTGATCATGTCCAAATTAGCGTGTTGGAGACTTTGGGGGTAGAAAATCGGGGGGGCTTTTATGACCCCACGGGGGCTTTGCGTGATATGCTCCAAAACCACATGCTCCAAATGTTGAGCCTCATTGCCATGCCCGCCCTTAAAAACCCCAACGCCCAAGCACTTAGAGATGCTAAACTAAGCGTGCTTAAAAGCCTCAAGCCCCTAGATTTCCAAGCCCTTGTTAAACAAGTCGTGCGCGCCCAATACGCCTCTAATGGCACGCTCAAAGCTTACACCCAAGAGCCCAATATCCCCGCTCAGAGCCAAACGGAAACTTTTGTTGCTTTAAAGCTAGAAGTGCAATCGCCTATGTGGGCGGGCGTGCCTTTTTTATTTGCGGACCGGCAAACGCATGGGCACTTCCTTAGTGCAAATCGTGTTGGTTTTCAAAGGGGGTGGGGTATTGATCTTAAACTTACAGCCCCAATACACCCTAGAGCTGGACTTAAAGGGCGTGCCCCCCTTACAAGCGCGCTTGGATCAAGGCATGGACGCTTATGAAAAACTCATTTTGGAGGCGGTGCGGGGTAATCCAGCCCTCTTTAGCCACCAAGATGAGTTGGAGGTGGCTTGGGCGTGGGTTGATCCCATCTTAAAGGCATGGGAGCAAAACCAAGTGCCCTTATTCACCTACCCAGCTGGGAGTTTTGGTCCTAAAGTGGCTTTTGAGCTTTTAGAATCTGAGGGGCGTAGCTGGCACATACCAAAGGATAACCATGTTTGATTTTTTTTGATCTAGGGTCATCTTTGGAGGGTTTTAGGGCTCAAGCTTGCCAATTCTTAGAGGGCTTAGAGCAAGCCAACCCCTCTAAGGTCCATCTAGCCTTTTCAGGGGGCAAGAGCCCGATTCCATTTTTGGAGGTTTTAGCCGGGTTGCATGTGTGGAATCGCTATACATTAAGCTTAGTTGATGATCGCATCGTCCCTTTCCACCATGAGGACAGCAACGCGCGCTTGATCCAAGAGCATTTGATCGATCCAGTTTCTTTTAAATGGGGGATTGATGTCCCCTTTATGCCCTTTTTCACGCAGGCTAGCCTCCCCTATGAGGTGGTTTTGCAACAAGCCCTAGATCACTACAAACAACCCCATTTGGCTGTACTGGGCATGGGCTTAGATGGGCACACCGCCTCGCTTTTCCCCGATGCGCCCGAGTTTGAGCACGCCATTAGCACAACAGACCCCTTAGTGCTCACCACCCCGCAAAATGCACCCCACGCGCGCATTAGTTTGAGTTTGCACGCCCTAGAGAGTTGCCAAGAGCTTTGGTTACTGATTTCTGGCACGCAAAAACGCGCTATCTTTGAAGAGGCGGCTAAAGAGTTAAACCCCAAACTCCCCATTTCTCTGATCTTACATTCTAAAAAGGTGCTCTGCCATGTCTTCTACACCCCCTAATACTTACCCCCGCTTATTAGCTGATATTGGCGGGACGAACGCGCGCTTTGGGCTAGAAAGAGCCCCCGGAGAGATTAATTCAGTTGAGGTCCTAGCTTGCCACGATCACCATAGCGTGGTGGATGCGATCAAGTGTTATTTAAACAAAGTGGGTAATCCATCTGTCAAACTGGCTGCCTGTGCCATTGCTAACCCCGTCATTGGGGATTGGGTGCAGATGACTAACCACCATTGGGCTTTTTCAATTGAAACCACCCGCCAAGCTTTGGGGTTTGATACGCTTTTATTCATCAATGATTTTGCCGCCCAAGCTTATGCGATCGCACAATTAAACGATGATGAATTGTTGCAAGTGGGGGGGACAGCCTGCGCGCTCCATGCGCCTAAGTTAGTCATTGGTCCGGGCACGGGGCTAGGGGTGAGCGCACTCATTCCCTGCCACAACGGGCATTACATTGCTCTATCCGGGGAGGGGGGGCATGTGAGTTTTGCGCCCTTTGATGATACAGAGGTGGCTATTTGGAGGTATGCTAAGAAAAAATAACGGGCATGTGTCCGCCGAGAGACTTTTAAGCGGGGCGGGATTGGTGCTCATCCATGCGGCTTTGGCTGAACGCGAGGGGATCAAGACTGCTAAAATGACCCCTGAGATCATCAGCGAACAAGCCTTAAGCGGAAAATCGCCCCTATGCCGCCTGACCCTAGATATTTTTTGCACGATCTTAGGCACGGTGGCTTCTAACATGGCGTTGGTTTTGGGGGCGCGTGGGGGGGTGTATTTATGCGGGGGGATCATCCCTAGATTTATTGATTATTTTAAAACTTCGCCCTTTAGGGTGCGTTTTGAAAATAAAGGGCGTTTTGATGCCTACTTGGCAGCCATTCCAGTTTATGTTGTCTTGGCTAAATATCCCGGTCTAGCCGGGGTTGCCATTGCCTTAGAAAACCACCTCAACAAAGAGTGAGCATGAGAGAACACCTAACTAAATTAAATGCCTTCAAACGCTTGCAAGAACATTTTAAGGCGATTCAAAACACCCACATGCGCGATATGTTTAAAGAGGACCCTGAGCGCGCCATGCGCTATTTTTTACAAGCAGGACCCATCTCTTTAGATTATTCTAAAAACCGCATCAATGATGAAACTTTGCAATTACTGCAAGATTTAGCTAAGGAATGCCAGCTATCTGCCAAGATTAATGCCATGTTTGGGGGCGAAAAGATCAACACCACAGAGGGGCGTGCGGTTTTACACACCGCTTTGCGCTATCAGGGTGAAGAGTCCATCATGGTAGAGGGGCAGGATGTCATGCCTGCGGTGCGTGAGGTGTTAGCGCGCATGGAGAGTTTTAGCGATGCACTGCGTTGCGGGGAGTGGTTGGGCTATACTAATCAAGTGATCACCGATGTGGTGAATATTGGAATCGGGGGGTCGGATTTGGGGGCTTTGATGGTGTGTAAGGCATTAAAACGCTATGCTAGCCCACGCCTAAATATGTATTTTGTTTCCAATGTCGATGGGACACAGATTCAAGGGGTTTTAGATAAAGTCCATCCCGAGACCACCCTTTTTATTGTCGCCTCTAAGACTTTTTCCACCCAAGAAACTCTCACCAATGCCTTAAGCGCGCGGCAATGGTTTTTAGCCCACGCCCTAGATGAAGCCCATATTGCCAAACACTTTGTGGCGGTTTCGACCAACAAGCAAGCCGTTAAAGATTTTGGGATTGACACGCATAACATGTTTTCCTTTTGGAACTGGGTGGGGGGGCGCTATAGTTTGTGGTCAGCTATTGGGCTCTCCATTATGATCTATCTAGGCAAGCAGAATTTTAGAAGCTTGTTGCAAGGGGCATTTGAGATGGATCAGCATTTTAAAGAAGCCCCCTTTACGCATAACATGCCCGTGATTTTGGCTTTGTTAGGTGTGTGGTATGTCAATTTCTTTGATGCGGGCAGCCACTTAATCGCCCCCTACGATCAATATTTGCGCTATTTCCCGCGCTTTATCCAACAACTGGACATGGAGAGCAATGGCAAACGCACCACTTTAGAAGGGGAAGTGGTGGATTATGACACCGGTCCCATTATTTGGGGCGATTTGGGGATCAACTCCCAGCATGCCTTTTTCCAACTCCTCCACCAAGGCACGCATTTAACCCCCATTGATTTTATCGCCTCTTTGAGTAAGGAGGGGCATTTGTCTGGGCACCACGAAATATTACTCAGCAATCTTTTTGCCCAAGCCCAAGCCTTTATGAAGGGGCGGGATTACAACCAAGCCTACGAACAATTATTACAAATGGGCATGGAGGAGCAAAAGGCGCGCAAGTTGGCTTCTCATCGCGTCTTCTCAGGTAATCGCCCCAGCAATGTGATCTTATTAGATGCGATCACGCCTAAGAGCATCGGGGCTTTGATCGCCCTTTACGAACATAAAATTTTCGTGCAAGGAGTGATTTGGGATATTAACAGCTTTGATCAATGGGGCGTGGAGCTAGGCAAGGAGCTCGCTAAGGATATTTTAGCCCAATTGCATGGCAAGCAAGTCCCCAACACCTATGAGGATAGTTCTACACAACATTTAATCACACTTTATCAAACTTTTAATCAAGGAGTCTAATGCAAACTAAAAGTAATAATTTCGCCCTAGCAGCCCTAACGGCTTTATTTTTTGCTATGGGCTTTATCACCGTCCTAAACGATATTCTCATCCCACATCTCAAAAAAATTTTTGATCTCTCACATTTCCAAGCTTCCTTAGTGCAACTTTGTTTCTTTGGGGCTTATTTTATTACGGGGGGTTTTTTTTGGCAAGCTTTTAGAAAAGATCGGCTATCCAGTCGGGGTGGTGTTAGGCTTTGTGCTCACCGCTATAGGCTGTCTTTTGTTTTACCCGGCTGCTTCGATGGCTTCCTATGCCATCTTTTTAGGTGCGCTCTTTATTTTGGCTAGTGGGGTGGTCTTGCTCCAAGCAGCAGGCAACCCCTTTGTAACCCTCTTGGCTCCGGGCAAGGAGGAGAGGACCTTAACTTTAGTGCAGGCTTTCAATTCTCTAGGCACTTTTGTAGGTCCTTATTTTGGCTCCATGCTCATTATTTCTAACACAACAGAGGTTGTGGATAAAGTCAAAGAAGCCCAGTCCGTGCAAGGTCCTTACTTGATGATCGCCGGGGCGTTGGTTGTCTTAGCCGTTGTGGTTTATTGGTTGCGTTTGCCCGATGTGCGCGAACAGGCTCAAGAAGTGAGCGAACACAACCACGATGGCAAAAAAAGTGCCCTAGAATATCCCCACTTTGTGCTAGGGGCTTTGGCGATCTTCTTTTATGTGGGGGCGGAGGTCTCCATTGGGTCGTTTTTGGTCTTAACCATGCTTGAGGTTGCCCAAATCCCGGAAAAAACGGGGGCACAATACATTGCCTATTACTGGGGCGGGGCGATGGTGGGGCGTTTTATTGGGAGTGCGATCATGCAAAAGATCGCGCCCAACAAATGCTTGGCTTTCAATGCGATTATCAATGTGATCTTGCTCTTTGTGGGGATCATCTTAGATGACAAGATCAGTATCTTTTTCTTAATTGCTATCGGGCTTTTCAACTCGATCATGTTCCCCACGATCTTCTCTCTAGCCACCAAAGGGCTAGGCAAATTCACCTCCCAAGCCTCTGGGATTATCTGCATGGCAATTGTGGGCGGTGCCCTACTCCCCCCTTTACAAGGTCTCATGGCCGATCATGTTGGGCTGATCCTCTCTTACATCGTGCCCATGCTGGGTTACTTCTACATCTTGTTTTTTGCCTTGCAAGGTTACAAACGCATCCGGCATATCTAGGTCAGCCAGCGGGCTAAAGGTTGTTAGCTGGTGGGGGGCTTTCTAAAAGCCACGGAGGCTTGGATGATCTTTTCCTCGCTGGTTTGTGAGGCATCGTATTTGACAATAATCACATTTTGCGTTTCATTGACATACCATTCTAAAATGCCCCCGACCATGCCCTCTAGGGCTTGGAATTTCTCCCGCTCAAAGGCATCTAAGGGGAAATAGACATTTTTTTTGCTGGCTAGGGTTGTTTAAAAACAACACTAAGCCCAACCACAAAACGCACACCCCCACCACGATAAAAGCGGTTTTTTCCACGCCTAAAAGCTTATAGCCCACCCCGCCCAATAATCCGCCCACAAAAGAACCCGCATAGCCATAAGTTACAAACAAGCCCAGCACCAAGCCTCTTTGGTGGGCTTTGCATAATTTGCTGGCTAAGGATTGCATGATGGGCTCTAGCGTGCCAAACCCGGCAAAAAAGATCATAATTCCAGTGATAAAAAACCAAGTGGTGGGCGAACTGACATGCCGATCGGCTAGAGCCAAGCATAAATAAGCCACCAAAAACATCGCTACCCCGCTTAGCAACACGCCCTTAGCCTTGTGGAATTTTTCAGCAATGATGGCAGCAGGTGCCATGCTCACCATCCCTAAGAGCGCGCCCAGACTATAAATTTTCCACAATGCCGCCTTATCCATTTTAAAATCATGCACAATGGCTAGGGGGATGAGCACAAAAATTAAGGTCATCAAGCATTTTTCAAAGAAGGAACAGAGGTTGATGATGAAAATATCCTTGTCTTTGAGCGCATCGCTCATTTTGGGCTTTTCTTTGAGAGAATAGAAAATTTTAGGCGGGTTGGGGACTTTGAACGCCATTAAAAACATCGCAAATAAGCTCAGTAGTGCGGTGAGTAAAAATAACCATTCTTCGCCAAATTTGGCTGCCACGCTAGGGCCTATGACCATGCCAGCCGTAAAAGCCATGAAAATCCCTGCCCCCATGAATGCCATCGCCTTTGTGCGTTTTTCCTCCTCCACCACATCAGCCACCATTGCACTTAAAACCCCCCCCATAGCCCCCATGCCCTGAATCAAACGCCCCAAAACTAGGGTGTGGATATTATGCGCTAAAAAGCAAATCACCGAGCCTAGCACAAACACCCCCAAGCACCACAGCACGACCGCCTTGCGGTTATAACGATCGCTTAAAACCCCAATGGGTGTTTGGAAGAGAATTTGCGTCAAATACGCCCCCCCCACAGCCAGACCCATCATTAAGGCATTGGCTTGGAAGTGTGCGGCATAGAGGGCGATCACGGGCAAGACAATAAAGAGCCCCAAAAACCGCAAGGAGGACACCAAGACAAAGGGCAAAACTTTGGCTAACATGCTAATCCTTAAAAACTTGTTGGCATGCGCTTTTGTCATGCCCTAAAACACAATCTCTTTGGAGTTTTTCAAAGGCTTTGGCGCGTTGTTCTTGTTCTTGGTGGGCTTGCTTCATTTGGTAGGTATAAACCCCATAAAAAGCCACCCCTGCCACCAGAACAAATAACAAATCAGTCGGTTTGATTTTAGGGCAGAATTTGCACGCCATGTTGGATTCTTTTTGATTTGTGTTATAACACACTTTCATTTAACCTAGTATAATAGAACTAAAATTGTAGGAGAGCGCATGTTTTCTAGGGTAGGCAGAGCGATCATTTCGTGTTTGGACTTCATCACCAAGTATTTTAAAACCTTTGTTTTTTTGACTTTGGTGGCTTTTGTGTGGCTTGGCAACACTAACCATAAGGTGCAAGAACCTAATTTAGCCAAGCTCTACCTCTATGGCCCGATCTTTGAGAGCGAGAGTTTTGCCGATCAGATTGATAAGATCAAGCAAAACCCCAGCATTAAGGGCGTGTTGTTGATCATTGATTCCCCGGGGGGGAGCATCAGTGCGAGTGTGGAACTTAGCGACATGGTGGCGCATTTGGCTAAAAAAAATGCCCGTGGTGGCTTATGTGCGGGGCGTGATGGCTAGTGGGAGCTATTATGCGGGCATGGTGGCTAATAAAATCTATGCTAACCGCGGGGCGTTGGTGGGCTCTATTGGGGTGATCTTTAGTGGCATGAACATCGCCCCCTTGATGGACAAACTGGGGATCAAGGCACAAGGCATGTCCAAAGGGGCTTATAAAGAGGTGGGGACTTTCACGCGCGCTTGGACCTCTCAAGAAAAGCAATACCTAGATGCCCTGCTAGGCGAGCAATATGGCATGTTTGTGGGCGATGTGGCTAAGGCAAGGCATTTAAACCCTAAAGATGCGCCCAAATTTGCCGAGGGCAAGATTTTTAGCGCCAAACAAGCCTTAGAGCTCAAGCTCATCGATCATGTGGGGACTTATGAGGAGGCGGTAGCGGCTTTGCAAGATTTAAGCGCAGTCAAAAAACCCGTGTGGTTACAAAGAGATAAGCTAGAAATGTTAATGGATAAGGTGTTAAAGTCTAGCACCCAAGCCCTTGTGCAAGTTTTGGGCTACCAATTACGCTAGAAACTATAAATATAGCGCAAATACATGGAGTATTGCCGCCTAAAGGTTTGGCTAAGGCTGTAATAGCCCTCGCACCGGCCATCACAAATGCCCTTCCCATTGGGGATGAGGTATTTATACGCAACACCCTTATAATAAAGAAGGGGGATGGTGGGGATTTTGATCCCAAATTCCACGCCATGGTGTTCGATGATATTAGCCCGAATCCCCACATTCACCAAAAACTGGAAATGCGTGCTGGTTACACGGCTAGTTAGGGGTCCAGTGGTCACCATGCTAGCGGGGTTAATTTCTCCATTGGTGCCCACAGCAGGTCCGGTATAATTTTTTTCACACGGATTGCCACTATCAGGGATATAGGCACACTCACCGGGCACAATGCCGATGAGATAGCCCTGTTTGAGGCGGCTGACTTTATTGCTCGTCCATGTGTTGCCCGCAAATTGCACGCCCAAAAAGAGCCCTACGCTCAGTTTGGGCTTGTTGATCACATTAAAGAGCATGTCTGTGCCCACACCGTAAGTATACATGTCTATTTTGTCATTGTTCAATAAAAAAGACACTGGTATAATTGGAGGCGGTGGCGTTGGAGAAATTGCTATGTCCATAGTCAAAAAAGCCATAGTAACGCAGTCCAAACCAACGCTTTTTGCCAAAAAATTGTTTGTAACCAGCAATCACATTCAACCCAAACATGGGCGCATTCCTGCCCGGATTTTCCGCCCCTTGCAAGGTTTTAGCATTATCACTGGGCATCATCCCGGAAGTCCATTCTGCTTTACAATTGCCCGGGCTACAATCATTGCCCCCGGTATTTACAAGCTTACCATTCTTGTAGGCTGTTTGTGGATTAGCCGCGCTCAATGCCACCGTGCCTTGGGGCACTTGGAAAATTTGCCCGTTTTTCTCCCCCACGAGCTTTTTATCTGCCCGCCCCACTTCTAAGCCAATCCCAATAAAACCCGCATTCTTTTCGGCTTGCAAGCCCAAAGGGAGTGCTAAGAGACAACTTGCACCAGCTTTTCTTGCATTTTGGCAAAACAATAATATTTGTTTAGACTTTTGAAGCAACATGGCTTTTATCATTCCTTAGAAAAGTATTACAATTTATATATTTTTATTATAACAAAATATTTACTCCAAAATCAAGCGGACATGTTACAATCCAAATTCTAATTTTTGCAAGGACATGGAAGCGATGCAAGCCCTCTACCCCTATTTACTCATCTCTCATCTGCTGTGCGCGATCATTTTTATCGGGTATCTCTTTTTTGATGTGGTGATCTTCCCTAGTATCAAAAAAATAATATGGGGAGGAGATCGCCCAAAAAGCCCAACAAGGCATCTCCGCGCGCGCCATTAAAATCATGCCCTTGTGCGTCTTGTGGCTCTTGCTCAGTGGTGGGATGATGTTAAGCGTGTATGTGGGGGGCGATAAGGGATTTTTAGAAACGCCCTTCCAAAAGGTGTTGATGCTCAAAGTGTTGTTGGCATGCACGATTTTTGCGATGGTGGCTATCTCTTTAGCGTGCAAATTTTTAAACAAGAAAAACCCCCTAGCCTCTGTGATCCACCCTTTAGCTTTGCTACTGGGTCTAGGCATTGTGATCTGTGCTAAGTGGATGTGGTTTGCTAGCTGACCATGTGCCCCATTTACACCACCCTCCCCCCCCATTATCTCAAACTTGCCATTTGGCATGCCTTTTTGAGGCGTTAAAACAGCTTTAAACACCCAGCATATATTTTTAACGCACCCATAAGGAAAGAGAAATGGAAAAAGAAAAGGTTGGAACAGACCAACAGGGTTTGAGTCGGGATATCCATTTGGGGCAATTATTGATGATTGCCCTAGGCGGGACAATTGGGACGGGGTTATTTGCGGGCACGGGGGGGAATATCGCCAATGCCGGTCCCTTAGGGACTTTGATCGCCTATTTAGTGGGCGGGGTGATTGTCTATTCGATCATGCTCTCTTTGGGCGAACTAGCCAGCATGTATCCTAGCACGGGGAGTTTTGGGGATTATGCCGATCGTTTTATTGGGCCAGCAACCGGTTACATGGTATTTTGGATGTATTGGGTGGGCTGGATTGTTACCGTGGCAGTGGAATATTTTATGGTGGGCGCGCTCATGCAACGCTGGGTTGATCCTGAAGTTATCCCTATTGAATATTGGGTGGGGGCTTGTGTGTTGCTAGTCTTCTTGCTCAATGTGTTTTCGGTGCGCATTTTTGCCCGAGGCGAATTTCTTTTAGCCTCAATCAAGGTTTTGGCAGTTTTTATTTTTATTATCTTGGGGATCGTGGGGATTTTTTACCAAGCTTATCTGTATGGCTGGGGGAGTGTCTTGCATAATTTTTATATCAGCACCCCCGATCCACAAAATGGACTAGAAGCAGGCGTTTTCCCTAAAGGAATCCATGCCGTCTTTGGGGCGATTTTGGGCGTGATCTTTGCCTACACGGGCACGGAGATCATAGGCGTAGCTGTGGGGGAGACTAAAAACCCCGGCGTGGTGATGCCCAAAGCCATTAAGGCGACCTTGTGGCGCATTGTGTTTTTCTTCTTGGGTTCGGTCTTTGTGATTGCGGTGTTTTTGCCCATGACAGATTCGAGCATCACCAAAAGCCCCTTTGTGGCGGCTTTGGAGCGAATCCCATTGCCCTTTTTTGGCACGGGGATTCCCTATGCCGCCGACATTATGAATTTTGTGATCATCACGGCGATTTTATCTACCGCTAACTCAGGGATTTATGCCTCTAGCCGCATGGTCTACGGGTTAGCCCAAAAACAAATGTTCCCCCCCATTTTTGCCAAACTCAACAAGCAGGGCACGCCCATTTATGCGATGTATTTGTCCATGGGCTTTACTTTGCTGGTCATGTTTGGGAATGAATACGCTAGAAATGGCAAGCTTAAGGAGATGATGGAAGCCCTAATCAATATCATTAGCTTTAGCGTGATTATCGTGTGGATCAGCGTGAGCGTGGCGCAATACAATTTTAGAAAGCAATTTGTGGCTTCGGGCAAGTCCTTAGATGAATTGCCCTACCGCGCGCCCTTTTTGCCCTTGATTCAAGTGATTGGCATTAGTGGGTCTTTAATCGCTGTTTTTGGGGCGTATATTGACCCCGAACAGCGTAAGGGGGCTTATTTGACAATTGGGTTTGGGATTTTGTGCTATGTGGGCTATTATTTGACTAAAGATCGTTGGAAGGACAAACCCAAGCCTTGTTAGTCTTGCATTTAAGCCCCTATTTTAAGATTAAGGCATGCTAGAGTTTGTCTATATCAAACAACCCGATCGCCTAGATGTGCCCTTGCACGATCACATTGAAGTTTTAGAGAATGCTAATTTAAATGTGGAATGCGTGGTGTGCAATGTGCCCTTGCAGGGGGCTAAGAGGGTGGCTAGGGAGATTAATTTTTTTGCTAGAAAATAGCACCCAAGACCCCTTAGATTTAGCTAATAGCCTCTCTTTGCTCTACGAGGTGCATGGACTGCAATTTGATTTTGACACCACCAAGCACACCCCCACGCCAGAGGGCTTGTTGAGCGAATTTTTTAGCTATAACCAAGAGATTTGCCAATACCACCAACGGCGCGTGGAGTGTTGTGCCAAGTGCAGTGAAGTCTGCCCCACTGAAGCGATCACTAAATTAGACCCCCAAATCGCCCAAGATAAGGGCATGGAATGTGCGGACAACCGCCATTTGATCATTGACCACCAAGCCTGCATTGATTGTGGCAAGTGTATCAGTGTGTGCCCTAGTGGGAGCTTGAGTTATGGGGGTTTTAGTTTGGAGTGCGTCCAAGAGGTGGCTAAACTCTATAGGGGTTATGTCCCTCTCTTGCTCGATCACCAAGCAGAGTTGCCCAGCACCCCCCTTAAAAAAGAGATTTTGCCCCTCTGTGTTAATCTCAATATCTTAGAACAGGTCGCCTTGATCACTCTTTTACAAGAGAGCGGGAGTCAGATTGTGATCTACGCTCCTCAGGAGTTGGGCGTGGGCACTTTGCAGAGTATTGCCCTGCTCAATGGCATTTATGCCCAACTTTACCAACAAGAGGCGATCTTGCTGGCTAGCGATTTGCAGAGTTTGCAAGCGTGTTTGCAACGCGCCCAACGCCTAGAATCCACCCACTTTACCCCCCCACCACCCCCACGCGCACCAAGCGGGATTTATTTGCCAAGCGCCTCCAGCACGCCATAGGGCAGGGAGATTATGGGCGTGTGCCTTCTGCTAGCTTTATTCGTTACGGGCATATAGAGATTAACTCTAATTGCACCTTGTGCCTCTCTTGCGTGGGGGCGTGCAACACTAATGCCCTAAGCGTAGATGGCAACGCCTATACTTTGCTCTTTAACCCCAGTCTTTGCACCACTTGTGGATATTGCGAGGCGACCTGCCCAGAAAAGGATTGTCTGCACTTAGAGCGCGATGGGATCGCCCTAAACCCCTCATACTTTGTCCCCAAAATCATGGCACAAGATAGCTTGTTTGCGTGCAAAATGTGTGGCAAGCCCATTGGCACGACTAAAAGCGTGCAAAAGATCGCAGCCATCATGACCCCTAGATTTCAAGGCGACCCACGCAGAATCGCCACCCTTTATGCTTGCCCTGATTGCAAGGTCAAGATCATGCTTGAAGACATGCTAGACATCAATTCGATTTTAAAATGAATATGGATTGCAATCTCACCTATGCGCGCGCGCTTTACTACCGCCTGTGGCATTACATGGTGGTTTTCGTGCAGAATGAGGGCATTTTTAACGAACTCAAAACTCTAGCTAATCACCTCAAAGACTTCCCCTTTGATTCCAACACAGCGCAAGGCTGGCAAGAGTTGCATGCTTTTTTTGGAACAAGGGCTAGAAACCTTTAAGCAGGAGCAAAACGCCTTGCTCTTTGCCCCCGGGGAGTGCTTTATCCCCATGAGCGCGTCTTATTATTTAGAAGGGCAGGACAATGGCAAGAAACGCCTAGAAGCCATCGCGCTTTTAAAGCAATCAGGCTTACACATAGAGAGCCACACGATCACTAGCCCCGTGGCTGAGGACGATTTGGCGTTTTTAACCTTGATGATGAACGCGTTTTTACAGCAACTCTTAGAGGATCGGGGCTTTTTTAGCTTGCATGAAAAACTCTTTAAGGACTTTTTCCATCTCTTTAGCGATGCCTTTTTAGAGGCTATCAGCACGCATAAAAAAAGCGTGTGTTATCAAAGCTTCGCTATAATCTTAGGTGCATTTATCCAACACGAGAGGTTGTTTTTCAACCTAGTTTAGGAGGTTGTCATGGAGAGTAGAAGAGAGGCGTTAAAGAAGTTGGGCACGCTGGGCGTGGGGGCTCTAGCCGGGCAGAGCTTGCTAGCCACCATGCCAGAAAGGCAATTCCCCAACACAGATAGGGCTAGCAATGGTGTCGTGGTGGGCAAGAGCAATAAAAAAAGAAATTCTCTATCACAAAACCCCCGCTTGGGAGATTTTCTATAAAAGTGTGTGGTAGTTTGAGAAAGGAAGTAACATGGGAAAATTAAGTCGGCGTTCCTTTTTGAAAATGGGCGCAATCGGGGCTGGGGCTGGGGCAACTCTTGCCTTTGCTAACACCAAAGCGAGCAAAAAAAGAGAGTGTGATCGACCCCAATGAGGGAGTCAAAAGAGTCAAAACGATTTGTAGTATCTGTTCGGCAGGCTGTGGGATCATCGCGGAGGTCAAGGACGGGGTGTGGATACGCCAAGATGTCGCCCAAGATCACCCCATCAGCGCGGGCAGCCACTGCTGTAAGGGCGTGGATCAAATTGACTTGGTCAAGTCCAAAATGCGCCTCAAATACCCGCTCAAAAGAGAGGGGGGGCAGTGGAAACGCATCAGTTACGAGCAAGCCATCGATGAGATCAGCGCAAAAATGCTCAAAATGCGCGAAAAATACGGACCTGATAGCATGATGTTTATGGGGAGTGCTAAGATGAACTCCCAGCAAGCCTATTATTGGCGCAAGTTTGCCGCCTTTTATGGGACAAACAACATAGACCATGTAGCAAGGATTTGACACAGCACCACAGTCGCCGGTGTGGCGAATACATGGGGGTATGGTGCGATGACAAACCACTTTGGGGACATTGTCGGGCATTCTAAAGCGATCTTGATGATCGGGCTTAATACGGCTGTGAGCAATCCTATTGGCTTTAAGCATTTCTTGCAAGCCAAAGATCGCAATAATGCTAAATTAATCGTGATCGATCCCGTCTTTACCAAGAGCGCGGCTAAGGCAGATATTTATGTGCGGATTCGCTCAGGGACCGATATTGCCTTTATTTATGGCATGTTGCATTTGATCTTCAAACACGGCTGGGAGGATAAAGAGGTCATTAGAACCCAAGCCTTTGGGATCGAAGAAGTCAAAAAAGAGGCGCTCAAATACACGCCCGAAGTGGTGGAGGACATCACGGGTGTGCCCGCTAGCTTGCTGATTCAAACCACGCGCGTATTTGCCACAGCCAAACCCGCCACGCTGGCGTGGGCTTTGGGGATCACCCAGCATAGCGTGGGGAGTGGGAACACGCGCATGCTCTCCATCTTGCAGCTGGTGCTAGGCAATATGGGCAAAAAGGGCGGGGGTTGTAATATTGTGCGCGGGCATGACAATGTGCAAGGCTCTACGGACATGTGCTGTGTAGCCGACAACTTGCCCGGCTATTATGGTCTGAGTGAAGCCAGTTGGCGTTATTATGCCAAGTGCTGGGGGGTGGATTATAGCTACTTGCAAAAACGCTTTTTTGCCCCCGAGTGGATGCACAAAAAGGGCTTTAGCTTGTCGCTTTGGTTTGAAGGCGTGTTGCAAGAGTCTAAAACTCACTCTAGCGCGCCCATTAAGGGGCTTTGGGTGCAGGGCAATGGGGTGAGCTCTTTAGCGCACAACACGAAAATGGCGCGGGCGATTGAGAAATTAGACCTCATGGTGATTGCCGAGCCCTTTTTAAACGAGGCGGCGATCTTAACGGATAGACCCGATGGGGTGTATGTCTTGCCCATTGCAACCCAATTTGAATGTGAGGGGATCGTGGTGGCGACCAACCGCGCCGCCCAGTGGCGATCCCAAGTGGTCAAGCCCCTCTATGAAGCCAAGCAAGATCACGAACTCATGTTTGAAATGGCTAAGAAGTTTGGCTTTTATGAGGAATACACCAAAGCTTTGCTCTGTGATTTTGACAAAAACGGGGAATTGGTGCAGGTGCGCAAAACTTTCCAATGGCCCGAAGATGCCACCAGAGAGATCGCACGCTCGGTTAAGGTGATAGGGCTTGGAGGCTGGACACCAGAACGGCTTAAAGCCCAACAAGAAAATTGGCACATGTTTGATTACATCACCCAAGAAGGTTATGGTCCCATGAAGGGGCAGTATTATGGCTTGCCTTGGCCAGCTTGGACACCACAGCACCCCGGAACACCCATACTCTATGACATCAGCACCCCAACCAAGCAGGGGGGCATGGGCTTTAGAGCGCGCTTTGGGGAGGAATACAAGGGGCAAAATTTGTTAGCCGATAAGAGTGTTACGATCAAGGGCTCGGCGATCAAGGGGGGTTACCCTGAAATCACTAAAGCCAACATTGAAAAGGTGCTAGGCATTAAGCTCACGGAGCATGAAAAAGCCATTATAGGGGATAACTGGAAAGTCGATACCAGCGGGCTTATCCAAAAGAAATGCGATGAAAAGGGGGTGTGCGTCTATGGGAATGCGCGCGCGCGTGCCATTGTGTGGAATTTTATCGATCAAATCCCCTTGCACCGCGAACCCTTGCACTCCCCCCGCCCGGACTTGGTGCAAAAATACCCCGCCATTAAAGACCAAGTGAATAACTTTAGGGTGGATGTGCGCTACGCCAGCGAGCAAAACAAACAAGAGTGGGCTAAAGAATTCCCCATTGTGATCGCCTCCATGCGCTTGGTGAATTTGAGCGGGGCGGGGATGTTGGAGCGCACCAGCAAGTATCTATCTCATATCACACCTGAGATGTTTTGCCACATCCACCCCGATCTCGCCCTAAACCATGGGATCAAAGATGGCGAGATGATGTGGATACACTCCCCTGAGGGGACCAAGATCAAGGTCAAGGCGATCTTTAGCCACGCGGTTACCCCCGATCGCATCTGCATGCCTTATAGCTTTGCGGGGGTGTTGCAGGGCGTGGATTTATCTCATCGCTACCCTGAGGGCACCAAACCCTACACCACCGGGGAGAGCTCCAATACGATCACTAACTACGGCTTTGATCCGGTAACTCAAATCCCTGAGTTTAACGCCGGCTTGTGCCGCATTGAAAAGGCTTGAGATGGCAAACTTACAACCTGCTAAACAAATCCCTAACGCCAATCGCATGAAGTTTTATTGCGATGACAACCGCTGTATCAGCTGTTTTGCTTGTAGCGTGGCGTGTTCGCACTCCAACGAGCTAGAAGTGGGGCTTAATCGGCGCAAGGTGATTACTTTATACGAGGGCGTGGAGGGCAAGGAAAAGTCTATCTCGATCGCCTGCCAGCACTGCACGGACGCGCCCTGTGCGCAGGTCTGCCCCGTGGATTGCTTTTACATCCGCGAGGATGGGATCGTGTTGCACAATAAAGAAACCTGTATTGGCTGTGGGTATTGCCTCTATGCCTGCCCCTTTGGCGCGCCGCAATTCCCCCGCGATGGGGCTTTTGGGGTGCGCGGGGTGATGGATAAATGCACCATGTGTGCAGGGGGACCTGCACCCACGCATTCGCAAAAAGAGATGGAATTATACGGGGTTAATCGAATCGCCAGCGGGCAAGTGCCCATGTGTGCGGCGACCTGTTCGACCAATGCGCTTTTAGTGGGCGATGCGCTGAGTATCGCCGACATTTATAGACGGCGTGTCATGGCAAAATACGCCAACGCCCAAGATTACCAAACCAAAGCAGCGCACCAAATCGAGGGTGCCACGCCTTAAGGGGGGGTTGATGAAAAAATTTGTGCTTTTCATGGGGCTTTTAGCGGGCTTAAGGGCGCAAACAACCCCCCTAGATCAAGAGCGCATTTTAGGCATTCTACCCTATGGGCAGAGAGATACGGGTAAGCTAGGCGAGCTTTGGACGCTTTGGCAGGGGCATTATTTTTTATGGCTCTTTTTGGCTGTCGTGTTAGGTGTGGGCTTTGGCTTTTTAATGCACTATCTAGTCATTGGACCTAAACAATTCAAGCACAGCGAGCAAAAAGTCCCCTTTTTCACGCTTTTTAACCGCATCATCCACTGGATTGCTGGGGTCAGCTTTATTTTGCTCGTGCCCACCGGGCTGATCATGATCTTTGGGGATTTCTTTGGGGGCGGGGCGTTTGTGCGCTTTTGTAGAGTTACCCATAGCGTGGGCTGTGTGGTGTTCATGGTGGCGGTGTTGCCCATGCTCTTTATGTGGCTTAAAGACATGTTCTTTAGGCTAGCTGACATCAAATGGCTGGTGATCATGGGGGGCTATCTCTCCAAAGAGAAAAAACCCGTGCCGGCGTATAAATTCAATGCGGGGCAGAAGATGTGGTTTTGGATCGCCACTTTGGGGGGGTTGGTGATGATTGCTAGTGGGCTTATTTTGTATTTTAATACGGCAGATTTGAGTGCGATCGCTAGCTTTTTTGGGCTTTACCAAATTTCTTTGCTCCGTCTAAGCGCGCTGGTGCATAATTTCTTAGGGCTGGTGCTCGTGGGCTTTTTCATCGTGCATATTTACATGTCCTTGTTTGCGATCAAGGGGTCTTTGCAATCCATGATTGATGGGAACAAAGACCTAGAGGAAGTGCAAATTTTGCATAGTCTATATTACCAAGAGCGCATGGGAGTCTAAGGCTTCTAACTCATTTGTGCTCAAATAAAGTCAAACTTGACTATTGAACCCATACCCGCCAACAATCCATCTTTAGGGTTTGGGCGATCTCTTTACTGGGTTTGCGCGCGATCATGCCCTCTGCACTCTTGCCCAAGCACTCCGTGATGAACCCATGGCAGTTATTCTTAAACAAATGGTAATCCCTAGCTTGCCCCACTAAGGACAATGCCCTTTGGGCTATGTCAAAATTGCCCACCGCTCTTGTGCCTTGACAGGAGACAAAAATGATCTTGCCCCATGAAAACCCTTGAGAAGTGCATTTTTCAATGCGACTCCCATTAAACTTGCCGGTCAAATGCACAATTTGCCCTCCGCCGACATAAATCCCCGTGTGTGAAAACGCATCGGCAAGATCGTGCCATAACACACTGCCTATAACCGGCTCGCTCACCCCATCGCCCTCCCGATGAACCCGAAAAGTTTCTAAAAATTCCTCATAAAAGTTTTGGGCGTTCTGTTTTGTATCCAATAGAATATCTACACGCTTGCGGATTGTCTCTGGCAATGCCTTTGAACCTCTCCCTCCAATATTTTGCCATCTTTTTGGTATAGACCACAATGTGGGTCTTTATCTTTGTGGCAGTCTTTGGTTCTTTGGGATATGCCACAAACTCCTTCTTGTAAGATAAAAGCGCACACGGCTAAAAGAGGGGCTAGGTTAATCTTTTCTTTGAGGGGGGCAAGAAACAGCAATATAAAATCTATAAAATTCTATAATTTTCTATAAGTTTTTTATATGATTTTAAGTTTCTAGGTGCTGTTATGCTTGTATGAATAATTTACTATCCATAGGACAAGCAAGCAAGGTTTTAGGTGTCAGTATCCAAACTTTAAGAAATTGGGAGAAAAAAGACTTACTAAAACCCGACAATTACACAAAGGGCGGGGGAGCGTAGATACAAGCTAGAGAGTCTTAAAAATATCAACAAAAACATTGTTTTTCACAACGATAACCGCAAGACCATCGCTTATGCCCGTGTTTCTAGTGCCGACCAAAAAGAGGATTTAATCGCTCAAGTGCAGGTTTTTGGAGCTTTATTGTTCTAAGTTGAGCTTTAATTACGAAGTGATCCAAGACTTAGGCTCAGGTATGAATTACTACAAAAAGGGCTTAACCAAACTTCTTAATCTTATCCTAGAGAGCCAAGTTAAACGACTTGTTTTAACACATAAAGACCGCTTATTGCGTTTTGGAGCGGAGCTAGTGTTTGCTATTTGTGAGGCTAAAGAAGTGGAAGTTATTGTTATTAATCAAGGCGATGAAAATGTCCGTTTCGAAGAAGAGTTAGCCAAAGATGTGTTAGAGATCATTACTGTATTCTCCGCTAGACTTTATGGAGCACGCTCAA
>CAGP01000101.1 GCA_000263275.1 Helicobacter bizzozeronii CCUG 35545
CTCTCTCTCTCTCTCTCTCTCTCTCTCTCTCTCTCTCTGTTACGCCTAAAAACTCTTTTAAAATCTCTTGCTCTTGTCCCTCAAGGGTGGCGATCTCTGCATCTAGGCGGGCGATTTCTTGCTCAATTTGGGTCAAAACACTCACGATCTGCTCTTGGACTTGCAGGGGTGGGAGGGGGATTTTAAGGTCTTTCACCCTTTGGAGTGAAGCGCGTAAATTGCGGCAAAAGCCCTTTTCTTGCCCCATTTGGTGCAAGGCGTGGCACAAAACCCTAGCCTTAATGTTGGGATCAAGGGGACGCAAAACCCCGCAATGGTCGGTGGGGTAAAAGGGGGTGTCTTTAGGCATGTAGTTAGTCATCCAATCCCCGTCAATGCCCCACAGCACGCAATCGCTGTCGTAGTCCTCTAGCAATTCGTGGCACACATAGCCAAAAGGTTTAGACACATTGGCACTATAAACGGGGATTGTGCCCTGCGGGCTTAGTTCGCTGTCTAAAACCCGTTTGCCAATGCTTAGGCTAAATTTGTGCGGGTCGCTTAAAGAGATTTTCTCCCACCCCCCTACTGGTGGGCTAGGCAAATCTTGCACTAAGTTTTTGAGATCCTCTAGCTTGGGGTCTGTGCTCTGTGTCGCCTCTAGGTTAAGGCTGGCTAGGGTCTCTAGGATTTTAAGGGCACTTTCCTACCCCCCCCCCCCCCCCCACCCCATTTTTCGCACCGCACACCCCGCAAGCCTCTAGCACCGCTTGAATCAAGGCTTTATATTGCTCGATACCCATACGCACCTCTTGGTAGCGTTTTTCTATTTTGGCGCACTCGGCGATAATTTGCTCTTGCACTTCTAGGGGTGGTAGGGGGATTTTAAAATGCCTTAGCATTGTTAAATTGATGTGCTTAACACCCGGATTTGCAGTTAAATTTTCTAGTTGTTTTGTAGATACCCTTAAAATATAAACCAAATAGCGATTAATGATTTTTGTATTGTCGCATATTAAGGCGTTAATTTGTTGGTTTGTTGCTACATCAATCGCATTAATGGCGCACTTGCCTATTGTGGCGGTGCAAGTGAGTAAAACAGAGTTTTTAGGGACTATCCTAACCTTGCCGTCATCTAAGGCTTTTTTAGACACGAATTGCGTAACTTTGTCTATAAAGACACCTCCCTTAAAATCGGGGGTTGTAAGCCAAGCAATGTCTTTGCTATTCCAATATTCCGCAACACTTTTTAAAGGCGTTGAGCCGTTGATAATATCTAGCACTACCTCCCCCAATCTCACTAGCTCCCACTTGCCCCCCTCAAAGGGATTGAAACTGACTTGTTTGGGGCTCAAACTGATCGCTTTGTCTAAGACGCTTTTAGAAAAGTCTAGCATCTCCCTTAAGGGGGTACTAAAAAGCTGATAGCCTGCGGGGTCTTGGTCAGTATACACGCTCAAATTAGGGCGGGGGGTGTTTGCTAAGAGAGAACCCATAAAGCTTTTGAGGGCATGGGCTAACTTTGTGGGGTCATCTGCATTTTTGGGGTCGGGGTTGTAGAGGGAAGTTACAATATGTTTAGCCGATTGGATGTTGCTGAGTGCCTCATTGTCGGGGTCGTCTGCGTTTTGCGTGCTGGCGTATTTAATACCCTCATCGCCCTTGCGTTTGCTCCAATCATAGCCCAAGAATTCTACAATCTTAGCCTTGTTGCTGGCATTGCCCTTTTTCTCAGGGGGGCTTTTTAAAATCAACACCTCCTCCTCTTGCACGCTGGCAAACAGAAGCATTTTTTCTAGCTCTAGGGCGTGGATTTGCTCCCCCTCAAGTTTAGGCAAGTCTTTCAAGCTCTCTTTTAAACGGGGGCTTAGGTTCTTGGTTTGCAAGAATGCCCTAAAGTCCTCTAGGGGGTAGCCCCTAAAGGCGCAATACTCTTGCAAAAACCCCACTTGGGTAAAATCCTCCTTTAAATTTGCGCTCTCAAAGTCCGCCTCTTTTAGGGCGTTGATGAGGTCTTGGGCGAATTTTTGCACCCTCTGGGCGTAAAGGATGATGGTTTGCGTGCCCGTGCTCCCAAAGGTGCGCGAGTTGAGCTCCACGATGCATAAAATCTTAAAGTTGTCTAAAAGTAGGGCACGGGTTTTCTCGTAAATCCCCCCTTTTTGCAACACGCTCACGGGCAAGATGAGCGCAAACACGCCCCCCATTTTCAGCCAACTTTGCGCCCGTTCGATAAAAAAGCACTCAATGGCGTTGTTGCTCTCATAACTTTTTGGATCGATAATCTCTTTATGCCCCAACGCAAAACTTGTGATGACATTGGCATCTAGGGTGCTTAAAAATCCCTTGACGGAGTAGGGGGGGTTGCTTAAAATCAAATCGAAGTCTTGAAAGTCCTTTTTATGGGCTGGGGCGGGGTGATCTAGTGCGTCTTGGAAAAAGATTTTGGCTTGGTTATTTGGGTTTTTAAACAGGCAGGCGAGTTTGGCAACTTTGGAGAGGTCTTTATTCTTTTCAATGCCATAGACTTTGGCGTTCTTATGGTGAGTCATAAACTCGCTTAAGAAATGCCCTGCCCCACAGGCGAAATCTAAAACTTTGGGGTTGCTTGTTAGTGGGGGCAAAGAGTGGATGATGAAATTAGTGATGGGGGTGGGGGTGAAAAAACGCCCTTCGGTTTGGTGGATGTGGCGGTTTAAAAAGCCTTCAAACAGGTCGCCTAAAAATTGGTTGCTGTGCGTGGTTGCGCTCAAGTGCAGGTCTTGAATCAAGCCTGCCACTTGCACCAAGACTTTAAAGTTCAAATAAAATTCTTCGGCGTTTTCGACCTCGATGAAGTTGAATTTTTTTAATGTTGAAGTATTTTTGCTTGTCAAAAAGCGCGTCTAATTCCTCTTTAAACTTGCCCTTGTAACGCTTGGCACTGGTGAAAAGTGCGGCGATTTGCTCTTTTTTGACATTCACCACATCTTTTTTAAAGAATCGGCTCACGCCCTCCTCGTAGAGATTGAGCAGGCGGTCGCAATAGCTTAGTGGGTCGTCTGCGACCACGCCTTTATAAGGGAATTGCAGGTCTGTAGGGTGGATGTGTTCGTCTGCCAATTTGCATAAGAACAAATCCACCAGAATGTAAAAGCTATTTTCGTAATTGCCAATGGAGTGGTGGCGTAAAATCGTGGCAAATTCGTGGTAAATGCCCTTCATTTGGGACGCGCTTAGGGGGCGTAGGTCGGCAAGTTGGAATTTTTCCTTGCCGATGTTGTAGGCTTGGGCTTGGGGTTCAAACAGCCCTTGCGTGGTGAAGGTGCTCAAATAAGTCTGACTCCACACTTCAAAATAAGCGCGGGCGTTTGTGTTGGCAGGGTCGGCAAAGCTGCGTTTTTTTGTCCGCCTCTTTGCGCTCCTTGTTGATTTGCTCTAAATAGACCTCGTTGTCCTTAGTGCAGATGATTTTTAGGTCGTGCTCTAGGTGGCTATTAAATGCCAATAGGCAGAGATAGGGGACTTTATGCACGGCGTAGTAGCTGAAAAGTTGCCCCCCGTTTTTGAGGGTTTCGTTCCACGCACGCGCAAACTCCGCCCCATAGGTCTTGTTTTCGAACAAGACTAGGGGCTTAAACTCTAGGTCTAGCACCAAAATATCGCCATAGGCTTTTTGCCCATGCCCGATTTTAAAAGTGGGTTCTAAGATGATGTGCTCAGGGGCATAGCCTTTTATTAAAAGTTTATGCACTGCCACCAAGCAGACAAAATTTTCATTGGAGCTAAAATTAGTCGTGGTGCTTCTGTGGATCACAAAACCCTTGCTGGGATTTTCTAGACTGGGATAATCGCCCTCTTTAAAGCGTTTATCTTGTGGGGTGTAGGTGATGCTTTGGGTGGTGAAATCTACGCTGATTGTTGCCCCGTTTTTATAAGCGCGGGTGTAGGTGTTGCCCTCTTGGGCGAAGTTGAGGGCTTGTAGGACTTCTTTTAGGTTGTCTTTGGTGATCACGGCGTGCCTTTAGAAAAGGGGTATTTTAGCTTAAAGGGGCTAAAGGCTCAAATTAGCACCTCTGACTTAAGTAAGTTCTTTGATCTTCTCCAAAATCTTTTGGGCGCGCATGCGCAAAAAGGCTTGGTAGTCCTCTAACACTTTGGGGCTAGCCAAATCGATTAAGTGGGTTTGCAGCGTTTGATCGAGGTGTGGATTACTTTGGCGGTATTTTTCAATGTAGATTTTAGGCGGGCTGTCCTTGATCTCTTGGTTGAGTTTGGCGCTTAAGAAGGTGATATTGGCGATCACATCGGGGTTTTGCTTAGGGGCAATGTGTTTGAGATGGTTTTTAGGGTAGAAGTGGTGCAAATGGCGCTTTTTGGTGTGCTCAGTGTCCTCGGATGCAAAAAAAATTATCCAACACCACCTTACTATTGTTGTTAAAGTCGCAAGGCTCAAGGCTTGCCAAAACACATAGGGTCGCTTGGTGCAGAGTGTTGCGGGTGCTGAACTTCTCAGTCACTAAAAAATCTAGACTGAGGTTTAAGGGCAACTCTTTGGCTAAGTCAAGGGGTTTTTGGGCATAAATGTCTGCCACAAGGTCTAATTGTTTGAGCAAGTCGGCATTTTTGCTATTGCCAAAAAAACATGCCCCTAAACAAAAAGCTGTTTGAGGCGTTTGACTTGTGTCGCATTGGGGCTTTTGCCCCCGCTTAAGGCGTAAAAACAAGCCATGAGCACAAAAGACCCCACAGAGGGCAAAAAACTAAAGGAGGGGATTTTAAAATCGTGCTTGAGCAAGTGAGCAGCATGGGCGTAAGCAGAGGTCAAAGACCCCCACATTTCCCACACCTTTTTAGCGTCTAGTTTTAAGATTGTGTCTCTGACAATCCTTTTTTTAGGGGTGGGGCTGTTTTGGTGCACCAAATAAGAGATGAGTTGCAACACCGCCATAGGTTGATCAAAGCCGTAATTTAAGCGGTTCAAGTCGGCACACAAGAGATCAAAGCGTTCTTGTAAGTCAAAGCCAGGGTCGGTGATGATGGTCTGGCTTTCATCGGCTGTGGGAGCTATGTAGAATTTGGCACATGCCATGGGAAAATAGGAAAACTTTGTCCCCCCTTTGTTAATCCTAGCAAACATTTCAATGGCTTGGCTCAGCGGGGCATTGGCAACTTCAATCACGGGCAAGCGGTATTTAACGATTTTCTTTTTTAATTCCTCAAAACACTCCGTTGCCTCAGCGTTGAGCTTGTATTTTTGTTGGACACCCACGATGCTCAAATTGATCAAATCATACACGCTCACCGCCACTTCGTTAGTTTCAACTTTAGGGTCGCGCACAAAGCAAAAATCTTTGTCCTCATCGGATTCTAGCCTTAGCATGATGTCTTTGTAGTCATCAAATACCCTAGAGCTTCTTTTTACCTTTAAGCCCTGATACACCACAAACAAGGCACTCATGCGTTGTTGCCCATCTAACACATAATAAATCTCGCCTGTTTTGGGCTCTTTTAAAAAAAATTTGCCCAATTTCTTTGCTGGACTGCAGACGCTCTTTTGTTTTCCACACTAAAAAACTGCCCGTAGGAAAGCCTTTGGCAAGGCTATCGATGAATTTGGCGACCTGATCTTTTTTCCACACAAAATCCCGTTGGAATCTAGGGATTTGGTATTCTCCTTCAAGCAAACAGCGGATCAACTCTTGGCAGTCCTTTTCGCTGTAATTACAAAAAAATTCCTCCTGCATGGCCCTATTTCTTCAAATTGATCGCCTCTTTAACCAAGTCATCCCCTGTGGTGAAGGCTTTAGCGTTCATTGAATAGCCTCTTTGCATCAAGATCAAGTTTGTTAAAGATCGCCCCGCATCCACATTACTGCTCTCCAAATACTTATGCATGATCTTGCCAAATTTGAGCTTGCCATCATCGCGATCCCAGCCTATAATCGGGTTACCGCTCAAGGGGGCAGCCCGCCCATTACGGGTGGCATTCTCAATGTCAAATAAATTACTGCCCACTTTTTTAAGCCCTTGATCGTTGGTGAAAGTGGCGATCCCCACGCGCCCCATCGTCTCAATCGCGCCATTGCTAAAGGCTAAATGAATCACGCCATCATCATCAATGCGCATGTTTTGCAACAAACCCTTAGGCTTGCCATCTTGAGAGATTTGGATAATCCGCGAATCTTCATAGGGTTCATCGCTGGAGCTATAATCATCGCTCTTATCAATGGAGTAGGTCAAAGGACTACCCTTAAAATTCAGGGTTACAGGCTGGGCGTGCATTTTACCCGCTTTATCAAAGCTAATAGTTTGGCGTACTGATTTGGGGGTGATGGGGGTTTTATCCCGCATTTCCAAAATAGAGCTTTCCACATCCCATTTTTCTTCGGTGGGCGTGGGGCTTAGGGGGTCTTTGGTGCTGGTCATAAAATAGTCGCTTTTAAGCAAATACTTTTCCCCCCCCTTGTCGTAAATCTCAGCGGTGGTGCTATAAAAGGGGATGCGAATGGGCACCGAATCCCTACCCTCATTTTTCTTTAAGATCATGCCATTGGCAATCCAGCCTAATTTTTCTGCCATGTGCCCGCCGATAAATAAAGTCGCCTCGGGGTCGCTGGGGTTTTTGATCTGCAACAATAAAGGCGAGATCACATCTCCGGGGCGGCTTTTGACCACATCTAAATCTAATTTCGCCTTGCTTTGGAGTAATTTTTTCAGATCGCCCAAAGTCCTAAATTCGTTGTTTTCAACCCCCCCTGTGCCGTATTTAAAGACCAAATCTTGCGCCATGTCGCCCTTGACGATCATGATCTCTAAATCCCGATGCACGGGCAGATCCAAAGGCTCGTTGTCATCATTGGCTAGGGCGTTGGCATCTTGGTTTAAAAAGCGATCGTTAATCACCTGCCCGTTTTCATCTAATAAATATTGTTCGGCGGGGCGGACATGGTTTTTAGGGTTGAGATTCACGCTCATATTCACTTTGGTCGTCAAAACGGGCTGGTATTGCACATCTCGGGGCAAATACAGCGTGCTGAGTTTGCCACTCTTTAAAATCTTGGCTTCCTCATCTGGATTGCCTGCCATCAACACGCCATTTTTTAATCTTGTGTAAATCAACCCCATAGACATAATAGCCATGGGCATTCACAATATAGCCATCAGCGTCCCGTAAGAAATTCCCATCTCGGGTGTAAAAATTCTCTTGGGCTTGTTTGTAACCATCCTTGTTGATCTCCATCGTGCCATTTTTATTAGGGCCCACAATGAACCACCCGCTCCCCTGATAAGCCATGTTAAAATCCGAATCGCTGGGCATGTATTCGCCATCTTTATCTGAAATGGCATTGCTCCCCGCTCTCACCCCAAAGTTGCGATCATCAGCGGTGATATTGCTGCTCCCTAGCGAATCTAGATGCGCTGAAAAGAGCGATTTAAACTCGGGATTGTTGGCGCGGTAGCCTACGGTGTTGATGTTGGCGATGTTGTTGGACAAACTATCGATGCCAAATTGGTGGGTTTTGATGCCCGAATAAGCGTTGAGTAAGGTATCATTCATGTTTAACTCTTTTGTGTGTTAAGACCCTGTAAGGGCGGATGGGTGGGGCTAGCTACCTTTGGATGCTCTGGAGTGCTTGGTGCGTGGTGTTCTTGAGGCTTGGGGGTGGCTGGTTTAGGCGGGGTTTGGAGGCTAGCTTGCGTGGTGGGGCTTGCTGGCTTGGGCTGTGTGGGGCTAGGCGTGCTAGGGTGGGGGCTAGCTTGCGTGGTGGGTTGGCTGTGGGGCTGGGTGGGTGTGCTTTTAGTGGGCGTGCTGGCTTGGGCGTGCTGGGGGGCTGCTTTTGGGGGCGTGCTGGCATTCTTAGGGGTTGTTGGGGCTTTTGGGGGCGTGCTTGGCGTGTGGGCTTTAGATTGCACCAAGTGGGCTAAATCCTCCCGTTGCTCTTTTTCTTGGCGAGTCGTGTTTTTGTCATAAAATTCTAGGGCACTATCCATGGGCAAGATCATCTCCCCCATGCGTAACATCGGCTTGCCCTTGTCAAACACCACGCTTTGCACCTCGCCCCGCCCAATGCGTGTATGTAAGTATTTATTGGTCTTGGGGTCTAAATTATATTGGGCGAACACCTCATAAGTGCCTGCGGCTACGGGCTTGCCCTGAGCGTTTAGCCCGTCCCATTCAAACTTGACATAACCTTGTTTGCCACTATCCCCCTTTAAAGACAAGGTGCGGACTAATTGCTTATCTTTGTCATAGATTTGGACATCTGCTCTGCCCTCAGTGGTGTTAATGGGTTCATCAAAGTAAAGCGAAAAATCCACCTTGCCCTTAGTAACATTGATCCCCTTGACATCGGTTTCAGCGATCTTGCCAATCATGGTTACGCTGTTCAAGCCAGAGGCTTGAGTCATGACCGCATTGCTTTTGAGCGTGTTATCCACGCCCTTATCTAGGTGTTCCAAAGTCTCCTTAAGTTTGCCCTGAAAATCCTTTAAAGATTGGTTAGTCGCTTTGGTGGATTGCATCGCATCGGCAACTTCCTTCATCGCCTTTTTATTCTCCTCTTGCATCTCCACTTGGGTGAGCTGTGCGGTTTGGCTGATGATCTTATCTGTCTCCATGGGAGCTGTTGGGTCTTGGTTTTTGAGTTGTTCCAAAAAGAGTTTCATAAAAGCGTCTTTGTCTAGACCATTGGCGATTTTGGGCTCGTGCTTTTTTTTCTCCATCGCCGCCTTAGCACCGGTTACCTCTGCTAAATCAATTGGCATGACCGCCTCCTGAATCTAAATGTGCGCCATTATACCCAAAAGTCTTTAATCATGCATACTGGGGCAGACCTACCTTACTGGGCTCTTGGGGGGGGTTGGGCGCGTCTTTGGGGGGTTGGGGGTTTTGCTGGGGTTGGGGATTGGCAAAGTGCCCTTGTTCTTGCTGTTGTTGTGCGCCTTGTTGGAAGCCCCCCCCCCTGCCCCCCGCTATGGCTGCTAAAACTCAAATTGACATCGCTAAAGCCCATTTGCGCTAGATTTTGGCGTAATTCATTTTGGTAGGAAGAGAGTAGAGCACTCACAGGGGCACTAGAAGCCACGCTCACCTGTATATTTTTACCCACCTGTTGGATCACCACATCCACTTTGCCTAATTTATCGGGGTTGAGCTCCATAGAAAGTTTGGTGATGGGGGGCTTGAAGTCTAGGAGTTCTTGGCGTAAAGTGGTGGCAAAATTTTTCAAGGTCTCCTTAATTTGGGGGGCTTGGATTGGGGATTTGCTCTCTAGGTGCGCATTGTGGGCGTTGTTGTGGGTGCTCTCAATGGCTTTGGGCTTAGAATCCTCATCGCCCTCTTTGGAGAGGGGATTTTGTGCGGGTCCATACAAGGGTAAGCGGTTGGGATCAAAAGAGAGGGGAATAATAGTGCGTTTGGGTTTTAAAGGGCCCTCTAGGGCTTGCTTAAAGGCTTCTTTGATCTCGCGATCATTGGTGGCGTTGTCCTTGATGGGCACATGGCGGGGTGTGGGTTTTTGCTCTAAGAGGTGGGCTAGGGGCGTGGTGGGGGCTTTGGGGGCTTGGGCTGTTTGGGTGGTCTTAGGCTTTAAAAGCTCCTGAGTGGATAATTTGGCTGTTTTTTCAGATTTGTCTATCTCCTCTTTGGGGGTTCTTTTTTTTGATCTAAGTCATCTAAAATCGCCTTGTTTGGATTAACTTGGGGGGCGTTTTTGGCAAGCTCTTTGGGGTTGATTTTGCTAAGAGCGTTCTTTTCCACCCCGACCTTGTCATCTTTTTCATGCTTGATTGTGCCTAATTTTAATTGCTTGGCACTCTCTAAGTTTTTGATGTCTGAAAGTTTGGCTTGCTTGCCATGGGGTTTAGCATCTTTAAGGGCTTTGGTGTGTGCGAGCAAATCCAAAGGGGGTTGTTTTTTGCCAAGCTTTTCGGGTTTTTCAGGCTTGATCTGGGCGTTTTTCTTGGAACTGAGCAAATGGGCTAGGGGGCTATCAGGGGCGATGTGCTCGGGTAATTTGTTTTTGAGCTCTTTAAGCTCCTTGTCTTTTTTTGGGGGTCTTTTTTGAGATCGACTTTGGGTTTGTCTGCTTTGCCCTCTGTTTTTTTGTCATGCTCTTTTTTTTTTGAGCTCCAAGAGTTTTTTAAAAGCATCCTTGCTTTTTTCGGGGGTTTTTTTTATGGCTAGAATGTGTGGGCGCGCCCTTGCTGACAACTTTTGGTGCTTCCACATGTGTAGGACTGAGTGCCACGACCATCCTTTGGTTTTTGGCTCATACAAGCAAACTCAATTCCACTTAACATGCTAGGTGCAACTGCCCGCGCTTTTAAAAAAAGACTTGCTTAAAAATAAGGGTGTGCTTTTCATCGCTTTGGCATGGAAAAACATGCACCGCACATCGGCTTTGCGCAAATCCCACGCGCTCAAGTCCTGATTAAAGCTCTCAGCATAGGCAAACATCTTATACATGCTCATCACTCCGCTTGTATCCCAGTGGTTGAGGGGGTAGTTAAAACTTTTGGCATAAAAAAACATCTTTTTCATGTCCCTAACATGGCTGGTGTTCCAGTTGTTGAGAGGTTGGTTAAACAAAAAAGCCCCATAGAAAAGATAGGACATATTAGAAACATGCGAGACATCCCATGACCCGATGGGCTGGTTAAAGGCACTGGCATATTTAAACATGCCTTGTAGGTTTTGTGCGTTGGCCAAATTCCATTTTGTGATGTCCCCGTTAAAATCATAGGTCAAGCTAAACATGTAGCTCATGTTTTTGACATTTTCCACATTCCAATCATTAAGGTCTTGTTGGAAATGCTTGCACCCATAGAACATAAAACTGGTATCTTGTGCGCTCTGCACTTCCCAATCATTTAAGGGTTGGTTGAAAGTGGCTAGAGCAAACATCGCTTTCATGTTTTTCACACTGCTGGTATCCCAATTACTCAAAGAGACATCCACCTCACGCCCCATAAAAATCCCCTCCATGTTTTTAACATGGCTGACATCCCAAGTTTCAATGCCATCCAAGTCGGCACGCTCACCCATCGCATGGCATTTGTTGTAAAAATCTAAAATTTGGGCGTATTCCTTGTCCTTAGTCTCCCATAAATCTCCGCTTTTAATGGGTAATTGTTTGATACGCGCATAGATACTTTCTTTATCGCAAAATAAATAGCTCATATCCTCAATCAAGCCCGTATCAATGCTAGCTAAAGGCACGCTACTATCTTGGAGCAACGCAATCAATTCTTGTTTGTTTTGGGGGTAGTGCAAGAATTTAAGCACATTGGGGGGGGGTGGTGGCTGGGGGATTAGTTTTCAAGGCGTTTTTTTGTTTCAAAGCACCTTGAATGGGCGTGCCTAAAAAAATGCCCTGCGTATCTGCCCTGTCTAAATCCTGCCACTGGCTCAAATCCTGCTTAAAACTCTTGGCATTGGCAAACATGTAGCTAAAATTCTGCGGGGGCTTGCCTGTGCGTTTTTGGTGATTCCATTTGGATAGAGGCTGGTTAAAAGACTTAGCATGGTAGAACATGTAGCTGAAATCCACCCCACTAGAGGTGTTCCAGTTGTTGATGGGCTGGTTAAAACTGGTGGCATTGGCAAACATGTAGCTGAAATCCACCCCACTAGAGGTGTTCCAGTTGTTGATGGGCTGGTTAAAACTGGTGGCATTGGCAAACATGTAGCTGAAGTTTTTAACCCGGGTGGTATTCCAGTGGCGCAAGGGCTCATTAAAATGCACCTGATTCATAAACATGCCCTCCATATTCTCCACATGGCTAACATCCCATTTACCAATCCCTCTAAAATCCTCGCGATAAGCGGTGCAAATCCCTTTTTTGTGTAAAGGTTCTTGCAAGCAAAATAAAATAGCTCATGTCTTTAATATGCCTGGTATCGATCTGTTGGAGAGAAATATGCGGGTTTTGCAACAAAGCCTGCAAACTGGCTTTATCTTTGGGGGTAAAAATAGTGGGTGTGCCCGACAAAAAAGACACACCCCCAACCAATAGACCCAAGCACTTCAAACCAGAGCTAACCAGAGAGAAATAGTAACGGATAGACATACGCACTCCTAAAAATAACCATATCCCTACAGCTTAGTCCAGCATTGTAGTCCCCTATGCTAACATATTAACATTTAGTGGAATATAAAATACCCCATTCCGCTTTTAAAAATGTTTTTTGATATTACTAAATCCAATAAACAATATCTTAAAATTTTAGTAAATATTAAGTAATATGATTATACTATCTAATAATAATAATTAACAATACAAGGACTTTTGTGCGTAGATACAAATATGAAAATTTTAATAAACAAAGACTTTCTTTTTGTTCATCTGCTGTTGAAAACATGTCTTTTGAGCGGGATTTATGCCCCCATACTGCACGGGGTGGGGATTAGAGGGCTGGATAATAGCCCGATGATGGGCATGCCACCCACCAACGACTTAGAAAATGACATGAAAAAAATGGAGAGCGTGGAACATGAACATGGACATGAACATGGCGATCACAATCACGAGGTAGTAGCCCCTAAGAACACCCCCAAAAGTCAGGGCAAGAAAAAAGATGCCCCCATTGGGGAACTCTCTAACTTTTTCATTGGCTTTAACTACCAAGCCAGCGGGATTCAAAACCAAGTGTTGAGTTCAAATCTCCCCCAACCCACCAAAATGACCATGAATTTCCCCCCCTTAGTGGGTGTGGGGTTGCAACTGGGCTACAAACAATTTTTTTGGTCCCAAAAGGT
>CAGP01000102.1 GCA_000263275.1 Helicobacter bizzozeronii CCUG 35545
ATATTAGAATCGGGCGGAACTGCCATTAAGCCCTCTGACTTGCAGATTAATACCCCACCATCACATGGCAGTGCTTTAAACCCCGCAAGCAAGAATACCAAACCCCCGCTTAAAACCCCCAAAATTGAACCTAATCCCGCTTTTGGGCAACACTTCAAAGAGTTTGAGCTCAAGGGCGCACAAGCCGTGGCTAAACTCTTGCAAGAGCAAAGAGGGCAAGTAGCGGGGGCTTTTTATAGGGAGGATTTGGGCTATATTGATTTGGTGTGGGGGAATGTAGGTGTGGGTAAAACTAAAGGCATAGGCTTATCTAAAATCTTAGATAAACATGCGGATGATTTTAAGGGGTTTGTAGGGAATACACCAGAAGAGAAGGTAGCGAGTGGGATTAAAAAGATTATAGACCAAGGAGAGCTTAAAGAGGTGGATGGAGTTAAAACTATTTATCTTAACCACAAAGAAAATATATTTAAAGTAGGATTGTCGCAAGGATGGGATCATGAGGGGAATAATCATTGGGTGATTACTGCATACAAGGTTAGAACCCCTTCTGTGCAGTTGTCCGACCAAGCACAGCCTAGCAAGGGCATGGGATACTCTAGCCCTAAAGGGGAGCATGACTCTACCAAACCCCCGCTTAAAGTGCAAGCCCGCCCTTGGGGAAATGGAGTGAGCGCAGAGCCTGAAGAGATTGTTAAAATTGTCAGACAGACTTTTGGACCCGTGGCGATGCAGAGATTAGAATTTTCCATCAAGCATCATAAGGAGCAGATTGGGGAATACAAAGAAAGGCTTAAACGCTTAAGCACAGAGCACGAGCAGATGTTAAAAGGGACACACCCATACCACACGCTAGACCCAGAGCACAACCAAGCCATCATAGAGGTGATTAAAAAGAGGGAAAACACGGCTAAACTGGCGATTGAATCATTCCAAGCCAAGATACAAACCGCACAAAACACCTTAGAAGCTTACCGCATTTGGAAAGAAGTTAAGGACAACTTAACCCCCCTAGAGGAGCTTAAAATTAATTTCTACAACACGGAAAGATTAGCTAGGGAGAATGTGGCTGGGGCAAGTGGCAACGCACGCTTGATAGAGCGATTGCAAGGGGAGGTTAGCACACAGAAGTATTTGGCTGGGTTATCAGAAGAATGCGCGCCATTGATAGAGAAACACCACAACACCCCAAAAAAGGCAACCCAGCACAAGCAGACAGCTCAAAACAAAAGGCAACTAAGCCATAGATCCTTAGATGTTTTCAACAATCGGCAATTCACTTATTGCAAGTTTGATCGAGCCAATGCTCATTCTAAATTTTCTATGCTTGATCAAGTGGTCGGTGGCTATAACAATCCCATTAATAGCCATGTGGTGGGGGGACTATATTACCGCTAAGGATACAAGCAATGTGTGGAATTTGGAGATGAACAAGGACATTGTTGATACGAAAAACCCCATCTAAAGAACAAACATGGGCACTGATAGTGGAGAGTGGTGCAAAAAGGGACTACCAAACCCCTAACCAAGAATTAGAGGCGCAAATCGCCCCTATAGCGTCAAAACCAAAACACATCAAAACTGATGGAGTTTTTCCAGCACCTTTTCAGGCATGGCATCCTGATGGATTTCTGTGAAAAAGAGGGGGGCTGGGGGGGGAGCGGTCTTTTCCCCAAGCCAAAAGGCAGAATCTAAGATGGGGATGGGCTGGGTGTAACCCATAAACTCTAGCACGCTGGCACGCCTAAAGCCCACTACCCAATCATAATTGCTGGCGGTGTTGGTGATAGGCTGGTAGTGTTGGGGCTTAAGGGTGTGATCGCGCTCATCAAAGAGCAATCCTGTTACCTTAGAGTCTTTATAGGATCGCAACCAATCGGCATAATAAATCCCGGCATTTTCAATCAAATCATCGTCAAAATCTTGATCTTTGCCCACTGCCTGTGCTGTCATTTGCAATAAGGACAGGGGAGAGGGGAGTTGGGTCATGATGCTGATGTGCAAGGTGTTTGTAGCGGTATTGATAAGCGAGCTGGTGATCTCCTTGAGCCCCTCATCAGCCATGAAAACTTTTAGGGCATAACCGCTCCGCTGTTTTTCGCCCATTTTGGCGACCAACTCATGGTTATTTTTCAACTCTTCTTCAAGCATTTTATCAAAGCGCAACACCAACACATCGGCTTGCAACAAGGAATGCACCTGCTTCATGTAGTTGCTATACAGCGTAGCATCATGCCATGGATAGGGCTTGTTTTGCATCAACACCTTGTGTGCGTAAGCCCGTGCATCCATGATGATCTTGGTTTGTGCAGGACTTTGGTCATCTAAGATAGCCTTGAGGGAATTTAACATGTTCTGCCTTTGGATAGAATGCGGGATTATAGCAAAAATTCCCCCTCCCTGATCTCACACCAACTTAGGTCTAACGCCACCCTCGTATTTGATCTCCAATTCCTCCACGCGTTTTTCTAGCTGGGCGATTTTGACGACATGGCGATTAGGCATCACCACTAAGGGGATGTCTTTGAGTTTGCCCTTGACTCGTTTGGGACCATGGTGATCCCACACGGTGGCAATTAACTCGTCAGGGTTTTCCTCGCCCCAAGAGCCGTAATAGTAGAGGTCTTTGGGCGGTTCGTCCTTGACATGTTTTTTGACAAACTCATCATAAGGCAAGCCCCTTTTTAGGCGGGCTTTGCGTTCATTAGCACGCAACTTGGCGGTGGCTTCCTCATCCACCACGAAGGTTTCTTTGTCCCACACCACCTTGTAGATGTTAGAAGCCACATGTTCAGAGATGCGCCCGATTTGCAAATCCTCCATCACCATCTCAGGGTCGCGCTCAAGCACATCCCCATAACCCCCCCCACCAGCCTTGGGCTATCATATACAACTCGCCCTCTTGGGAGCGGTCAAACTGCAAGCCCATGTGGTAAGTGGTATAAACCCCGCCCTTAAAGGGGCGCTCGTTCATCACGCGCTCCATAGAGAGATCAAACTCTTCAGGGTTCTTTTTGATGATCTCAAAGATATTGATTCCCTTAACCATGGCTAGGGGGTAAGTCGCACACCCATAGCCCCCAAAGAGCCCGGGGACACTAGAAAACTTTGCCCCCGAAGTAACGGTCATAAAGCCCCATTCAGGGGTATTGCGCGCAGCTACGATCATCTCATAGCCCATGCCTCCGCGGTATTTACCAAAGCCCTGATTGTCCCGCACCACGCGCTTGCTCACCAATTGCAAAAAGGGCACTTCCTCTTCCATCACCTCTTGTTCGCCAATATCTGCCATCGCGCAGAAAAGCGGGGCGACCGCGTCCTCGCCATCTCTAAAGGCTTTAGCACCCCCACCCATGCCATTCAAGTCAGCGCAGAGATTGCCCACTTGTTCGCCATGTTGGGTTTCCCCGCCCCATAAGAAGTCGTTGATCTGGTTAAACCAAGGGGCGAGCACATTGGCGTACTTGGTGTGCATAGAGAATTGCAATTTGGCATAAGCAATCTGCAAGGCACTAAAGGCGCGGAAAGAGGCCTGTAGGTTTTGCCCATTGGGCGCATCATAAGAGCAATCCCCCCAAGTACCCTCATCCGAGATAATTTCAATGGGCGAGAGCGCGCCGGTGGAGCGGGGCAGGTCGGGCCACCAGTGGTTTAAAATCGCTTGGGCAAAGAACGCCTTAGTGGAGGCTAAAGGCGAGTTGATCGCGCGGTTGATGATCTCTTTGCCAGAGCCTCTTAAATCCACAGTCATGTGATCTCCCTTGACCGTGATTTTGCAGGCGAATTTGATTAAGATATTTTCCTTTAGGGTGGAATCCACAAACTGCTCCACGGTAACCATGCCATCAGGCATGGCAGCAATGCGACGGCGCACTTCATTTTCCACATCCTCCACAGTCATACGAATCGCCCCCACAAAGGCATCGATGCCGTATTCATCGATCATGCGATCTACAATGTCCATGACTCGGCGCACCGCCCCCATTTTAACCTTAATGTCGGCTAGCATGAGTTTTGGATCGCGTGTGGAGTGCTGTAAAAAGGTGAGCAAGTCGCGGCGCAATTTGCCCCGCTCAACAATTTTCATCGGGCTCCCACGCAAGCCATCATCAAAGGGAGTTTCAGAGCCTGAGGGCATCCCCCCCGGCTCACACGCCCCATTTTCGCCCTCATGGATGGTTGCGCCCACCCAAGCGATGATTTCCCCATTGCGAATCACTGGGGTGAGCATGGACTGGTCCGTGTTATGCACGCACCCAAAGCGTGCGTCATTGTGGAAAAAGCCATCGCCCTCATGGATGCCCACGGTGGGTTCGTCCTTCCAATACTTCATAATGTAGCGAATGGGGTGGTGCAACACAGCGGCAAAGGCGATCACCCCACGGTTAGACATGTAACACACATCCCCACTAGCTGTATAGACCGCTACGGATAAATCCGCCCATTTTGCCCCCGGGGCTGCCCCCATGCTCTCGCACATTTCAAAGGCTTCATCTAAAGAGCCACTGAGGCGGCGGCGAATCCTATCATAAAGCAGAGGATCGCCCCCTTTTTTTAAGCACTTCGTCCTCTAAGGGGGTGCGCTTGGCGATGGAATGGTGGCGCATGATCGCTGGATCAGGACCTAAAAACAGCGTGGTTTCGTTCATAAAATCATCCACCCATGCCTGTTCTTCGGCACTCAATTCTTTTTTGTGGGTGTGCCCGCCATGGTGGCTGTGGGCATGGGGGTGTTTGTGGGCTTCTACATGGGTTCCTTGGTTTTGCATGTTCTCTCCTTATTTAGAATCTACTCCGTCTTTTAAAAGCCAAGCGGCACCTTGAGGCGTGGGTTCCACACGCCAATTTTTCTCAATCAAATAGGTGGTGCTTTTGGTGGTGATGATAGCAGGGCCGTGGATGACATAGTTGGCATTCAACACGCTTTCATCGTAAATGGGGGTTTCAATGGGCTCTTTTTCATCCACGAAATGCACCTTGCGGTGGCTTTTGGCACTGGGAATCGTGCGCTTGTGATCGGTGTAGAGCTCCTTAAAATGCACCACATCGGTTTCAATGAAAGTGGCTACCCGCACGGTTTGCACACGCACGCCCGCCTCTGGGGCTTCTACCCCCTTGCCATAGCGTTTGGCATAGACATCTGAGAAAGTGCGAATCGCGCGCAAGACATCGCCGACATGGTTAAAGCGGTTGATGTCCAGCACTACAGAGGTGGTAACCCGTTGGTTGCCATAGCGCATATCCATTTCTAAGCGGTGCTGCACCCCAGAGATGTCATAGCCCTGACGGCGTAAATCCTCCTTACCCCGCCTCTCTAACTCCTCAATATACTCATTCATGCGTTCGTATTCATCAAAGAGTTTGCGCTCAATGGGCTCGTAAAGCACGATGTAGCCACTGCGTTCATGGATGTGCAAGGGTTTCATATTCCCCGCCCCCAACGCTGAAAAGACGGAGGCAAAGGGGGGGAAGAGGATTTTATTGATCCCAGCGTGGTAGGCGATCCCACAAGCGTGCAAGGGACCATTACCCCCATAAGCCACCATGGTAAATTCATCCACATTCCCCCCATTTTTGCGCAACTCCATTTCAATGCCAATCGCCATTTGTTCATCCACGGTGCGCTTAATCACTTTGGCCACTTCGATCACATCTAAATCCAAGTGGTCGCAAAGTTTGTCCTCAATGACAAATTTCGATCGTTTAGGGTTGAGGGGGATGACCCCATTGGCATAGTTTTCAGGGTCTAAATAGCCCAATAGCAAGTCTGCATCGGTAACCGTGGGGTTGAGCCCACCTCGATCGTAGCAAGCAGGTCCTGGGTCAGAACCCGCACTCTCAGGTCCGATTTTGACCGCTTGGTGGATGCGATCGTAAGTGGCAATTGACTCCCCCCCCAGCACCTAGAGTGTTTAGGTGAATCATGGGCAGAGTTACTAGCCAGCGGCAAATCACGGGCTGGAAGTCGTAGTGTTTGACTCCGCCTTTGGGTAAAATCCCAATGTCAAAGGAAGTCCCACCCATATCCATACACACTACATTCCCAATATCTGTCGTTTCTGAAAGGTGTTGGGAGGCACTCACCCCGCTGACTGGTCCGGAGTGGATGGTTTGCAAGCTATCAGTAGAATTGCTCTGTGCCATCCCCCCACTATTGTGAATCACCAGCATGGGCTTACCATAGCCACTATCGCGTAGGTTGGAGCTGAGTTGGCTTAGAGCATGGAACATGATTTCATAGAGGAAAGCATCGATGATGGTCGTGTTAGCGCGGACATACTCACCCTTGCGCCCGGAAACTTGGGAGCTCAAAATCACCGGGATTGCCCCCAATTCGTGGGCGGGGTATTCCTCTAGGATGGTCTCTAGCACCAGTTGCTCATGGCTGGGGTTCTCAGTAGCATTGGTGAGCGCAACCACGATTGCCTGTGCCCCATTATCCACCAAGTCGCGCACCTGCTTTCTAACATCTTCTTTTTGCAAAGGCACCAAAATTTCGCCCACGCTATCCACGCGCTCTTTAACCGAGCGCACCATGCGTCTAGGCACAATGGGGTCAGGGCGTTGGGCGTTGGGCATATTGCCCTGCTCGGTAACATCCAAGCCCTCACCATAGCCCTTACCCCTTGATAGGTGGATGGTGTCCTCAAAGCCATGTGTTACAATCGCCCCCACCCTAGGACCCTTGCCCTCAATCAAAGCATTTGTGCCCAAAGTGGTCGCATAGCGCACGCTATCCACTTCTTTGAGCACCTGCTCTCTAGTGAGACCTGCCATTTTGCAAGCATTGTCCAAAGCGGCATTAAAGCCCAAAGATAAATTGTGGTGGGTGGTTAGAGATTTGGATTCAATATAAGTCCCATCCCATGCAAAGAAACAATCCGTGAAAGTCCCGCCAATATCTACAGAAATGCGTTTCATGCCAGCTCCTTACTTTTTATCAAACTTGGCGCGCAAGTCAGCTTGGGCGTTTTCGCCCGGACCATAATGGATGGAAGTTTCGGGGTCCTCCCCGATCTCTTGCCAACGCCTTTTGAGGTCGTCAATGTCCCAAAGCATGTCGATGGTGGGGGGGTAGTGGGGGGGGACATACTCGGTTTCAATCTGAGTCCCGCAAGTGGGGCAATAATACTCATAGATCCGGCAGAATTTGGGATCGGGAGAGAAGGTGTATTGGTAGCGTTTGGGGTCTAAGATGGGGGGGTGAATCTCCTCCGGGTTGCGATCGTAAATGAGCGTGCCCTTTTTGTAAGTGTCCCGGGCATCCCCAAAGTCATGCCCACACACACGGCACAGCCACCTCTCGCTGTTAAGATCAATCATCAAATACTCAGTCATCGGAACGCGCATGTTTTACTCCTTAAGCTTTGTCTTCTAAAATCAAATCGCCATTGTCAGTTACCAGTAAGCCCCACCCCTCAGGCACTCTTGTGGTGAAATAGGGACCCTCTACAATGGCAGGTCCATCCATGTGCGCACCCGCTTGTTGCTCTAGTAAGACCACTATGGGGGTTGGGTGTTTCCCCCCTCTTGTAACACCTCACGACTACCATTCATTTTGGCATGCATCTTGGGGTTAGGTAAACTGGCACGCAAACTAGGGTGGGAGAGTTCATAACGCACATGGCAAGCCAAAATGCGTTTTTGATCCACATTGATTTGGGCGGTGTCATCTAGGTGGGTAACATGATCTTCAGACCCATCGGCGTTTTCCACCACCACTTTCCATTCGTGTTTGCATTCGCTCCAATTATAGCCTTCTTGGAACATGTGCCGTTTTGCTTGTTCGCGCATCTGCACTTGGATCGCCTCAATCTCAGCCTTACTCAAACCTGTAATGTCCCTTTCAAATGTTTGGGCGACATCAGAAAAACTGATCCCATAGGCTGAAAACACGGCGGCAAGTTTGGGTACGATCACGCGTTTGATCCCCGCTTTTCTAGCCGCCAAACACGCGCTCATAGGTCCTCCGCCCCCAAAGGCAGCTAGCACCGTGTCTTTTTGCACATGCACACTCAGGCATGCGGCTAATTTTTGGGCGTAAGCCTCTTGGGTAGCAAATAGGGCTTTTTCCAAACTCACACCCAAAGGCTTGGCGATCTTCTCGGTAATCACCTGAATGGCGCGCTGTTTGTCCAACTTTTGTTGCCCATTTAAATAGGTGTCCGGATCGATGATTCCCAAAGCCACATTGACATCCGTCATAGTCGCCTCAACACCCCCAAAGCCAAAGCAAGCCGGTCCGGGGGCTGCCCCTACGCTATCTGGCCCCACGCTGATAGCACCCTTATCATCTACACGCAAGATCGAACCCCCACCCACACCAAAAGATTTGACATCGCTGAGTTCAAAGGAAATTTGAATCCCTTCTACAGACCCACGCCTCTCGGTTTTGATCTTATGTTGATACACTTCGCCCACATCTGAGGTGGTGCCCCCCACATCCACCATGAGGACATGGTTAAAACCATAGGCTTTGGCTAGGGCTTTTGTGCCCTCAATCCCCCCCCTAGGTCCTGAGGAATAGGTTTTAAGTGCCACGGATTTAGCCACTCGTGAAGAAGCCCCGTCATTGCGATAAATTAGTAAGGGGTTTTTCACCTTGTGGGCTTTGAGGCGGTGTTCTGCAGAGTATAAAAAACGCTCCATAGTGGGGTGCAAAAAGCTATTGAGCAAGGCCGACCAAATACGCCTAGTGCGACTCGTGTCGTTAGTAAATTCCCACGAAAAGAGCACGGGCACAGAGCCTAGCAAATGTCTGGGGAATTGCAGTAAGAATGTGTGTTTGAAAGATTTTTCCTCTTCTTGGTCTTTGATCGCCACCACCAGCCGTTCTGCCCCCTTGTTGGTTAAGGTATTGACCGCGGCAACAAGCTCACTTTCCATCCCCTCGTCATTGACATGATTTAACAAAAATAGGCGATCGCCTACCAAACTGCTAAATAAATCTTGTTGGTTTTTTGTGGCGGTTAGGCTCGCCTCTAATTGGTGGTTATCGGTAATCAGCCCTAACTTGGGTCCCTTGCGTTCCACTAGGGCATTTGTCCCTTGTGTGGAAGAGTAGCGGATGAGATCGGTGTTGTGTAATAACTTAGCCAAGCTATCCTTGCCATAAATTTCCTCGCTGGCTTGCGTAATGCCCTTAAAAAAGCACTCGGATAGATCCACCGGAGTTGTGAGAGTCTTGGTGTAACTCACCTCTGAACCACGCACCACACAAATATCTGTGAGAGTCCCGCCATTGTCTAAATTGACTAGATACTTCATTGTTGTCCTTTCTTAAAATTTATGGGAGTGGGGCTTGATCGACCCCAGGAGCCAACTCTAAGGTGATGAACTTGCCCTCTTTGATCCCAAACACGCCCAAATTGGTGATGACCTTTGAGACACATTTAGGACCTGTCAAGGGCAGGCTACACTCCTTAACCAACTTTAAATTGCCCTTCTTATCGGTGTGTTGCATCAGCACAATCACCTTTTTAGCACTGGCGACCAAATCCATCGCCCCCCCCATGCCCTTGACCAATTTGCCCGGCACCATCCAGCTGGCCAAATCCCCCTGAGCAGAAACCTCCATCGCCCCCAAGATGGTCAGATCGATGTGTTGCCCCCTAATCATCGCAAAACTCTCCGCCGAGCTAAAATAACTCGCTCCTAGACTCTGCGTGATGGTCTGTTTGCCGGCATTAATGAGATCCGGATCAACTTGTTCTTGGGTAGGAAAGGGTCCCATGCCCAGCATGCCATTTTCGCTCTGCAACATCACACTAATGTGTTTGGGGATAAAATCCGCCACCAAAGTGGGGATTCCAATGCCTAGATTGATGGAATACCCATCTTTGATGTCCTCCACTGCCTTTTGTGCCATCTGCTGGCGCGTCCAACCCATGTTGCTATAATCCATGTCTATTCTCCCTTTTTGAGTGTGAGTTGTTCGATGCGCTTTTCAAAGCTCCCCTTGAAAATGCGATCCACAAACACTCCGGGGACATGGATAAAATTAGGATCCAATGTGCCCAACTCTACAATCTCCTCCACTTCAACCACGCTCACCCTAGCCGCCTTAGCCATCATAGGGTTAAAATTCATCGCGGTTTTATTAAAAACAAGATTGCCATACGGGTCCGCCTTTTGGGCTTTGATAAAGGCAAAATCTGCCTTAAGCGCGGTCTCTAAAATATAGGTGCGCCCGTTAAATTCCTTATGCTCCTTACCCTCTGCGATGATGGTGCCCACCCCTGTGGGGGTGTAAAAACCGGGGATTCCCGCCCCCCCGGCTCTAATGCGCTCGGCTAGGGTGCCTTGGGGGTTAAATTCCACCTCCACCTCGCCGGCTAAAAATTGTTGCTCAAAAGTGGCGTTTTCGCCCACATAGCTAGCAATCATCTTTTTAATCTGCTTGTTTTTCACCAACAAACCCAGCCCAAAATCATCCACCCCGGGATTATTAGAAATGCAAGTGATGTTTTTCACCCCGCTTTTGCTTAGGGCTAAAATGGCATTTTCTGGAATCCCACACAGCCCAAAGCCCCCAAACATCATCGTCATGCCATCTTGCACGCCTGCAATGGCTTCCTCAACACTGCTAACCACTTTATTCATATATGCCCTTTGCCTACAATCTCTCAACCAACATCGCCACTGCCTCACCCCCGCCCACACACAGACACGCTATGCCTAAGTGTTTATCATGTCTGTGTAGGGCATGCACTAGAGTGGTGAGAATGCGCGCCCCACTAGCCCCAATGGGATGCCCTAAGGCAATCCGCCCCCCCATGCACATTCACTTGGCTATCTTTCAAACCTAAATCCCTTTGGGTCAAAGCCCCCACAACAGCGAAAGCTTCGCTGATTTCGTATAGATCAATGTCGCTAACTTGCTTGTGGTTGCGTTTTAAAAGCTCTTTAATAGCCGGAGCAGGGGCAATAGGGAAGAGATGGGGATCGTGGCTAAAAGAATTGTAGTCTAGGATTTTAGCTAAGGGTTTAGTGGAAGTGTCTTTTGCTAGCTCCTTGCTAGCAATGACCAACATGCTCGCCCCATCGCTAATCTTGCTGGCATTAAAGGCGGTGATCGTGCCCTCCTTATCAAAGGCGGGTTTGAGTTTTAAGCCCTTTTCAAAATCCACCTTGCCCGGCTCTTCATCTACGCTCACCAGCACCTCCCCCTTTTTTGCTTTTGACACTGATAGGCACGATCTCAGAATCAAAAGCCTTAGATTGGATCGCCTCAAGGGCTTTTTCATAGCTGTGTTTGGCAAAGCTATCTTGCTCTTCTCTACTTAAGTTGTGGTTTTTAGCACACCCCTCGGCAAAATCCCCCATCAAAGCCTCTTGGTAAGCATCTTGCAAGCCATCTTTAAACAAGCTATCCTCCAATGTGGTATCGCCCATTTTAAAGCCCATGCGGCTTTTCATCAAGAGGTGGGGGGCAAGACTCATATTTTCTATGCCTCCGGCTAAGACCACACGGCTACGCCCCAACGCAATTTCATTAGCCCCCAACATCACCGCCCTCAAGCCCGATCCGCACGCCTCATTGACTAAAAAACAGCCCACCGACTTAGGCAGATCGGCATTCAGGGCGACCTGCCTAGCGGGAGCCTGCTTGAGCCCTGCACTGATCACATTGCCCACAATGCAGGTATCCACCAAACTCGGATCAAACCCACTGGTCCTCAGGGCTTGCGCGCTCACTACGCTCCCCAAAGTCGTGGCACTCACACTGGATAAACTCCCATTGAACGACCCGATGGGGCTCCGCTTGGCACTATAAATATAAACTCCGTGCATGGTTACCTCCAAATTTCTTGGAGTATTGCACAAAACACCCAAGTTTTGGTTAATCACAATTTTATTAGAGCGTGGATGGCGATCGGATTACTTTTAGTAGCACACCTAACTTTTAGGAATCGGGGTGGGGTTATTTGAAAACCCCCCACATGGTTTTTAAAATTTGATCCAAGGGCACTTGGTGGTGGCAAAAGAGCGCAAAACTCAAGGCGGCTTGGGTGATGAGCATGGCTTTCCCATCTAGGGCGATCAAACCATGTTGGCGGGCTAGTTGCAAAAAGGGGGTGGGCTTGTGGTAGATCAGATCGTAAGCGATACGGGCTTGTTTGAAGAGCGCGCCTAAGAGCTTGCGATCACAAGGTAAATTATCATCTATGAACCCGGCGGTGGTGGTGTTGATGATGAGATCGTAGCTTTGGGGTTTGAAATTATGGGGGGTAAAACAGGGCAGGTCTTGGGCTTTAAAAAAATCTAGTTTAGCTAGGCTGCGATTAAGCACGCTAATAGATATGCCCACAGAGCGCAGAGCACACGCCACCGCGCGCGCACTCCCCCCAGCCCCCAAGATCAGGGCAGTAATTTGGGCGGGGGGTTTATCTAGGGTCTGCAAAGGCTCTTTTAAGGGGAGATAAAAGCCCTCGATGTCGGTGTTATAGCCCACAAGCTTGCCCTTTTCTAACACCCAAGTGTTGATCGCCCCTAAGTTTTGCGCCAATCCCTTGATTGCATCGCTCAAGCTGAAAGCCACTTGCTTAAAAGGGGAGGTGATATTAGCCCCGTGTAGCCCTAATTCTAAGAATGTTTGCCCCAATAGATTACCCTGCGTTATTAAAATGCGTTGGTAATTGCCCTTAAAGCCTAAAGTCTGTTCTAGGGCTAAAAATGTAGCATTGTGTAGTAGGGGGGATTTAGAATGGGCAATGGGATTGCCAAAGACCCCAAAAAGCTTCATTCCGGGCTCTTTTTGAGCAAGTGCAAGAACACCCAGCCTTTTTTGATCCGCGCCCAACCCTCCTTGATCTCTAGCACCTGCACCTCTTGCCCCTTGAAAATTTTTTCCACGATACGCGATTGCGTGTTGGGGTGTGCGCGCACATTCACCACATTAAAACTCACAATAAAGATTTGGGGGGGTGGGGAGTCTGGGGTTTGGGTTTGCTTGGAGGTTTCTAAAGGTTTTGGAGTTTGGGGGGCGGGGTCTTCTTGTGCCATTTGGGGGGTCTGGGCTGGGGGCGTGGCTTGGGTGCTGGGGACTTCTTTAGTTTCTGGTGGGGTGGGGGGGGTTTGCTTGGGGGGGGGCTTGGGGGCTGTGTTTTGGTGGGGGGGTTTCTTGGAGGGCATGGAGGGTGCGTTCTAAATTAAAATCCCCATGGGGGCGCACAGCCAACATGAACGCCCCCACATACACGCCCAAACAAACCAACAACACCAACAACGCATACCCATATAAACGCACACTAGATTTTAAACCCATCATCTTAACCCTTTCTTTTAACGGCGATCAAAATCAATTCTGGGATCGACCACACTATAAGTTAAATCACTGATCAAATTGATCACCAAACCCAGTAATGATCTCAATGAGCAAGCTCCCACTAAAAAACACGCCCAAAAAGGCACTGGGGAAACCCGCAATTACTAAGAGCATGGCATTTCTAAAGACATGCCCATAAAAAATGCGGTTTTCCCCCGCCCCTTTAGCCCGGGCACTGATGAGATAGAGCTTGCCCATTTCATCTAAAAAGGAATTTTTAACTAATAGTGTGAGTGTGGCAAAACCCCCAATGCTCATGCACAGCACGGGCAGGCTGATATGCCATAGATAATCCTTGATCTTGCCTAGTGTGCTCAAATCTGCAAAATTATCGCTCACCAAGCCCTTTAGCGGGAAAATCTGCCAATAAGTCCCCGAGGCAAAGAGCACGATGAGGATAATAGCAAATAAAAAGGAGGGGATGGCATTAGCCACCACCACCGCCACCGAGCTGGCAATATCAAAGTTAGAATTGTTATGCCTTGCTTTGTAAATGCCTAGCGGGATGGAGATGAGGTAAATTAATAGCGTGCTGAAAAAGCCTAGAGAGATGGAAACGGGCAGTTTTTCTTTAATCAAGTCGATCACGCTGATTTGGCGGTAAAAACTCTGCCCAAAGTCAAACAAGAGGTATTTTTTGAGCATAGTAACATAGCGCTCCCACAAGGGTTGATCAAAGCCATAAAGCTTAGTGAGTTCTGCATACAGCGCACTATCTAGCCCTTGTGCGCCCTTGTAGGCACTCTCATTGACCTGTTTTAACGAGGCGGTGTTGCTCTCTTGGTTGCTAGCATTGCTGATTTTAGCCATCATCTGCTCGACTGGCCCGCCCGGCGCGCTTTGGATGATGAAAAAATTGAGCGTGATAATACCCCATAAAGTGGGGATGATGAGTAATAAGCGTTTGAGGATATAGGCAAACATCAAGGACCTTTAAGCTCTCGATCCCACCACAAATAGGGCGAAAATCCATAGGGGGGGCTAGCTAGCATGCCAACTTTATCCCAGTAGGCGATTCTAAAGTTAGAGGAATGGAAATGCGGGATCACATAAAACCCCCATAACAGCACGCGATCCAATGCCCGCACAGCCGCAATTTGGCTTGACCGATCTTTGGCACTAATCACTAGAGAAATGAGATCGTCAATGACGGGGTTGGCAATGCCTGCGTAGTTGCGGCTCCCATTTTGCTTGGCACTGGCACTCCCCCAGTAGTAGCGTTGTTCGTTGCCCGGAAACAAAGACTGCCCGATATTCCCCACGATCATGTCATAGTCAAACTTTTTAACCCGGTTGGCATATTGGCTCAAATCCACCTTTTGAATCTGCATGGTGATCCCCAAAACCTTTAGATTTTTGGCATAGGCAAGGGCTAGGCGTTCAAAAGCTTGGTTATTCAGCAAGACACTAAAAATAAAGGGTTTTTGAGTCTTGGCATTGATGAGCTGGTTGTTACGCACCACATAACCGGCTTGCTTTAGGAGTTTTTGGGCATATTTGAGGTTTTCGCGCCGATTGCTCCCCAGTTTGTCCGCCCCATTGGTGGTGGGCACTAAATAGGGCGTGGTGAAAATGCGTGGGTCGTAAGCCTCTAATTCTGGTTTATAGCGATCCAAAATTTTAAGCTCTTCACCCTCTGGCAACCCCCTAGAGGCAAAGACAGAGTTACTAAAATAGCTTTTTGTGCGGGTGTATTGGGAAAAAAAGAGATTGAGATTGGCCCATTCAAAATCAAAGGCATAAAACAACGCCTCACGCACGCGTGGATCTTTAAACATCTCCCGGCGGGTATTCAATAAAAAAACCCTGCATGCCACCCGGCAAAGCGTGTTTGAAAAGTTTTTTGATGATCCTGCCCTGCTCAATGCCCTTACCCACATACCCCCTAGCCCAAACCTTTGCGGTGCTCTCAAAACGCCAATCATACGCCCCGCTTAAAAACGCCTGCAACGCCACCGAGTCATCTTTGTAGTAGTCAAAAGAAACCCGATCAAAGTTGTATTGCCCTTTTTGGGGGGGCAAATCACGCGCCCAATAGTCTTTGTTGCGTTTGTAGGTGATCTTTTTACCCACAGCAAAGGATTCGATCACATAGGGTCCGCTAGAGATGGGCACCAATAAGGGATTATTAAAGCCATGTTTTTCAAAAAAATGTTTGGGGATGATTTGGAGTTGCCCTAAGATCAAGGCTAATTCGCGATTTTGGGTGTCTTTAAAGCTGAATTTGACATGGTAATCATCTAAAACCACCGCCTCTTGCACATCCCCATAATATTGCCTAAAAACCGGACTCCCCTTTTGCATGAGCGTATCAAAGCTGTATTTGACATCGTGGGCGCTGATCTTCACCCCATCGCTAAATTGCGCCCGTGGATCGATGCTAAAGATTACAAAGCGGTTTTGGGGATCGAGCTGGATATCATTAGCGATGAGGGCGTATTCGGCATAAGGCTCGTCCAAACTTTGGGCTAAGAGGGTGTCGTAGACCAATTCTAGCCCGCTTGCCTTTGTGCCCTTCAGCACAAAGGGGTTGAGGCTATCAAAAGTCCCCAAAGCGTAGTTTCTTAAAGTCCCGCCCTTAGGGGCGTTGGGGTTGGCATAATCAAAATGCGTGAAGTTATGTTGGTATTTGGCTGGCTCGCCCAAAGAGATAAAGGGCGTGGCGCTCAGACCTAGCGATAAAAGCAAAGTTAAAACAAATGCGATCACAAGAGCCCCATCAAGCTTTTGGCGTGTTGGTAGGTTTGTTTAGCAATGGGCTTAACTTGCTCTAAGCCTTTTTGCAAGATGCCCAGCACATAGGCTGGATCGTTTTGGATTTGGGCGTATTTTTCTTGAATGGGTGCTAGAGTGGCGATTAATAGATCAATCAAGGCTTGCTTGAACACCCCATAGCCCTTGCCCTCAAATTCTAGCTCGACTTGGTTAGGGCTCTTTTGGCTCAAAATGCTATAAATGCCCAATAAATTATAAATCCCCGGACGGGTGGGGTCAAAAACCAAAGTGCCTAGCGAGTCGGTGGTGGCTTTTTTGATCTTTTTGGCAATCACATCGGGCGGGTCGAGCAAAAAGAGCGCATGGAACGCCCCCTTATGGGATTTACTCATTTTGACTAATGGATCATCTAAGCCCATCACCCTAGCCCCACTGCTGGCAATCAAGGGTTCAGGGACTTTAAAGCACTCCCCAAAATCGCGGTTAAACTTGATTGCTAAATTGCGGGCTAGCTCCAAATGTTGCTTTTGATCCTCCCCCACGGGCACGGCATCACTTTGGTAAAGCAAAATATCCGCCGCCATCAACACAGGGTAATTAAACAACCCCACGCTCACGCTCTGCGCCTTTTCGCTCTTGTCCTTAAACTGGGTCATGCGGCTAAGCTCGCCCATGCCCGCCACGCAATCTAATAACCAAGTGAGCGCGCCATGCTCGTTGATTTGGCTTTGCACAAATAGGGCGGATCGTTTGGGATCAATCCCACAAGCGAGCAACATGCCAGCCATCTGCAGGCTTTGCTCCTTTAAAAGGGCGGGGTCTTGAGGCATGGTGATCGCATGGGAATTGACAATGCAAAAAATATTCTCATAGTGATCTTGTTGTTCCACCCAGTGCTTGATCGCCCCTAGATAATTCCCCAAATGCACCCCTCCAGTGGGCTGGATGCCTGAAAATACCCGCTTTTTCACCGCTTTTCTCCCACCAAAAACACGGCTTCATAGCTTAAAGATTCATAGGGGGCGTTGCACCTCAAGGCTTTCGCCTTGCTAAAGGGCAAGCCCCCACCTAGCAACCCCCCTAATTTGAGCTGGTCTAAAAACGCCCCCCGACTCTTAAAAGTTTGCTTAAAATTTTCCACCCACATTTGACTCACAAACCCCTTAAAACTTTGTTCTAAAATGTTACAAACCTCTTCTTTGTCCCTTAAGGGCGAATGCGTGCCCAAAAAGGCATGCACTTCTTGCAGACTCGCACTGGTGTGGATTGCCAAAGCCACTTGCTGGCAACTTTGCGCCAAATGCCCACACACGCCCGCTAAATCGCGCGCCCATTGCAAGGACGAACAAGCAATGCCCAAATCGCACGCCCCCCAAGAATGGCTTTCAAAATCCCCACACACCAAGCGCACATGCCCCACCCCCTCCATGCGCTTAGGGTGTTGTGCCAACATCTCAGCCGATCGATCCAAGCCCACAAACTCCCCCACAGCGATTTTAAAATGGGGTAATTGTTGCAACACATTGCCACTCCCACAGCCCAAATCCAACACCCGTGCATAAAAACGCCCCGCCAAACCCGCCAAGAGTCTAGCGATGATTTGGTTTTGCACGCTGGAATAAAGGGCATAACTTGAAGCCACCCGATTAAAAGAGTGGCGCGCGATCCCACACATGCCGCCCCTTGTTAAAGCCCCAATTTTAATAAAATTTTGCTAAAATAGCCATTTAATCACAGCTTTGGGAGTTCTAGGTTGAGCGGTCTGTTCTTGGTCTTGCAAATTATCTTGGCGGTCATTATTGTCGTGGTGGTGTTGTTGCAAAAGAGTTCGAGCATTGGGCTAGGGGCTTATAGCGGGAGCAATGAGTCGCTTTTTGGGGCTAAGGGTCCGGCGAGCTTTTTAGCCAAATTGACTATGTTCTTGGGGTTTTTATTTTTGGCAAATACCATCGTGTTGGGCTATTTTTACAACAAAGAATATAATATCAGCGTGCTAGATAGCACCCCTAAAAATTCCCCCCTAAAAGCTGCCCCCCTAGTCCCCCAAAACCCAACCAATAACCCCCTAAACCCCCTGGGTGATAACCCCTTATTCCCCCAGCAAACCCCCAACCCCCTAGCCCCACAAGCCCCTATCAATCCTGAGAGCACGCCCACCCTCACCAACCCCCAAAAAACCCCACAAAAATAAAGGATAGCCATGCTAGATAGCATTTACCAGCACACCAAAGAACAAATGCAAAAGAGTTTGCAAGCCCTTTCTAAGGATTTTACCACCCTGCGTAGTGGCAAGGTCTCCATCAACCTTTTAGATCATGTCCGCATCGATTATTACAACACCCCCACCCCACTTAGCCAAGTGGCTTCCGTGATCGCCAACGATGCGACCACCATCACGATCACCCCATGGGAGAAGGGTTTGCTCAAAGAGATTGAGCGGGCTTTACAAGAGGCTAATTTAGGCGTGAATCCCAACAATGACGGGCAGAATGTCAAACTCTTTTTCCCGCCCATGACTAGCGAACAACGCAAGGAGATCGCCAAAGACGCGCGGGCGATGGGCGAGAAAGCAAAAGTAGCGGTGCGCAATATCCGCCAAGATGCCAATAACCAAATTAAAAAACTGGAAAAAGACAAAGCCATTAGTGCCGATGAGAATAAAAAAAGCCCTCGCAACCATCCAGCAATTCACCGATGATTTCATCAAAAAGATTGATAGCACGCTCAAAAGCAAAGAGGAAGAGATTTTAAAGGTCTAACATGGCTTTAGATGTCCGGCAACTCTATTTGGATTGTGGCGCGCTCTTGGAGGGGCATTTTTTTGCTCAGTAGTGGGAATCATTCGCAATTTTATTTGCAATCTGCTAAGGTGCTTGAAAACCCCCAAAAAGCCCAGATGCTTACAGAGGCTCTAGCCCAAAAAATCCACCATGCAGGTCTTGTAATCGATTGTGTGTGTTCCCCGGCTTTGGGCGGGATTTTGGCTGGCTATGAACTAGCACGGGCGTTGGGCGTGCGTTTTATTTTTAGCGAACGGGTCAATTCCCAAATGGTGTTGCGCCGGGGCTTTGTAATCCGCCCCCAAGAAAAAGTTTTGATCTGTGAGGACATCATCACCACCGGGGGCTCGGCTTTGGAAGCCAGCCGATGCGTGCAAGAAATGGGCGGTGTGGTGGTTGGGTTTGCCAGCCTAGCCAATCGGGGGATCTGTCCCACAGCTGTAACCCACAACCCAGCTTGTAAGCTCCCTGCCAATTTGCCCTTTTTCACTTTAGAAAATTTTGATTTTGAGATGTTCGCGCCTGAAAATTGCCCACTATGTGCCTTTAGCGCGCCCATTAAGCCGGGCAGTCGGGGCAATTAGCCTTTGGAGTTTAAAAAAACCCTCGCTTGTCTGCATGTGGGGGCTAGGCTTAAGGCTTTTCTCACCGATCTTTTTTTTGATCTACACCCCCATTTTATATTTTACAACCTATATCATCTTAGGTTCGGCACAAGCCTTTAGGGAGAATCAGTTAGCGATTTTGGGCTGTGTGTGTGTCTATGGTGTGATTAATGCGCTTTTTATCAGCAAGAGTGGGCAAACTCCGGGCTTGCGTTATGTGGGCTTAAAGGTGTTGGATAGCCACGATCAGCCCATGGGCTTGGGGCGTGCGTGCGTGCGTTTTGTGCTCTGGCTGGTGGTGGCTAGCACGCTCATAGGCTTTTTCACCCCCTTTTTTAGCAAAGACAAACGCTTTTTACATGATGTGCTGTGCCACACACGGGTTAAGGGAGTGCTGGAGTCTTAGGAGGTGTGGGCAATTCAAGACCAAACAGCTCCTTGCCCGCAAGTTCTTCTAAGAATGTTGTCGCATAAGCCCCTTTGGGCAGGAAAAAGCGCAACTCGCCTTGGGCTTTTTGGGTGTTGTAGTTAAAAGAAACATCTGTGGGGAAAACTAGGGCGTAACGGCGATCGCCTTGAATATCAATCAAATTACTATAGGGTTCCTCAAAAGAGCCAGCAAAATCTTTAGCTAGCAATACTTTATGTCCGGGCAATAATCCTGTGGGGGCTAGTCTATGGGTGTATAGCCGTTCGACATCATGCCCTAAATCCTGATCGTAATGGTAAAAACACCGCCTAAAGGAGGGGTAATGGCACAAGACATCACCATTTAAAAGTTTGAAGTAATGTTGTTGGGCTTTGAGGATTTGAGCTTGTTTCACACTAAGCCCCATGAACTCACGGGCGATTTCTCTAGGACTAAGAACCTGCACAAGGAAATTTAAGTGCATGCGCGCACCCAACCACTGGTTAAACAAACAACTTTGTTGGTTAGAAAGCAAGACCCGATCGATTTTTTTACTACTGGCATTGCCGTGTTTAAAACCTTCTTCCAAGCTCTCAGAGCATTGCACCCCAAGGTAGTTGGGGAAACCATAGGCTTGTAAAAAAAAGCAAGACCTGACTGATTCTTTGGGCATTGATCGGATCGAGTTTTTTAAGGCGCACTAAAAAGTGATTGCCCTTGAGATGCCCTAGATTCAGTTTATGGGGGTGCGTGGTGCTCCTTAGAATCGTGATTCCTTGCTCGGCAAGTATGGGGGTGTGCTGGTCCAATAGAGTTTCGTAGCTTTTGGGCATGGACACATATTGCAACGCCATCGTGTGTTTGTCCTTGAGTCCAGCATAACCAAAAATGGACACATCACAACCTAGCATTTGTGATAAGAGCGAAAGCATCTCCCAAGTGCTCTTGTTTTTCTTACGCACTTGCACGATGAGGTGATCCCCATGCCCATAGAAAGCATACAAGGGTTCTTCTTGCACCACAAAGTCTCTGGGGCATTTGTGGAAAGAAAATGTGATGGGGGCATGGCCACTGGCAAAAAAATCTAGACGCGTTCATGGGGGCAACCACAATTCAAAATTTTGTGGAATCTGTGTGGAATCTGTAGGCTAGCCCCGCATTTCGCGGSGGGGGGGGGGGGGTAAAAACGGGGATAAGTGATAAAATGGTTTAGTGGTTTTAGTCTGTTGGTTGGGTATATGATTAATGTTTTGGATAGGGACTCCTTAAATTGAAAATGGGAGTTATGTTAGCATGGATGGGCTTATGCTCGCTAAAACCTAAGGGATCATATAATGCACCCAAAGACTTATGTTACATATTTGCTTGTTTTATTCTCTCTTGATGCTGTGGATTTAAAGGGTTTGCCCACCAGTTGCAAAACACGGGGGGCTTGGGGGGATTAAGCCAACACGGCTTTACGCTGGATAAAGCAGTGGGCAAGACTTGCTATGAAACTTTTATTCTTGCTGTAACTTTTTAGCTAGGTCCATCACTTCTTGGATTTGGGCGTTACTCAGTTTGCCCTCATGCACAAAACGCACTTTGCCCGTTTTGTCCAACACGACAATGAGACTCTCTTGCTTTTTTAAACCCCAAGCCTTTTGCACCACCCCGTCATTATCCATCACCACTTGGCTATTGGGATGCTCTCTCTTGGCTTTCTTAGTTTCCCCACGCACAAAAAGCCCCGTGCCCATCATGGCATCATCGACATTGATGATATTGGTTGTTTGGTATTTGCTCTCATCAAAATGCGCGGCAACAATGCGATCCATGAGGGGTTGATTCTCGGCTTTGACCTTTTTGCGCCCGGCAATATGCTGGATAATCCGCACTTTACCCGTTAGACTTTTGCTATTCCACACCTTGTATTGTATGGAATCCCCATTCAAAACAAGCTCGCCCCTATCCCGCACCACCACATCTGCTAAGGGCTGATTGAGGGCAATATTGCTCCCATGCGCCATGCTCAATGCCAATAACAAACTTCCAAATATCTTTTTCACAAAAACCACCTTAAAATCAGAATGAAACCATTATACTATGCATTTATAAACCTATAAAGATAGTTGGTTTCATAATGGTTATGATAGCCCCCGCTTTTAACACCCAGTTCCACACAAGACACTTAATGATTAGCCTAAGGGATAATCCAGTGGCAACACAGATACCCCTATCTCCCCAGCATGCCCCACACCAACCACACACTTTAAGCCATAATAATCCTCCAAATCAAAACGCAGGGGCATTAGTAGCTCATGGAGTTTTTGATCCAATCCACTCATGCCAACTCCCTCTTTTAAAGCGTTTTTGACTAAAAAGCGTTTGGCTTCTTGGCTAAACTCTAAGACACTCCCTGCTAGGGCAAATTCTTCTTGAAAAGGTTTTAAACGCCGATCTAAAAGCTCTGTGAGCATGTCAATATCCACCGGCTCAAAGACCACACGCACGGAAAAACGGCGTAAAAATTCGCGCTTCATGCCACATTCTATTAAATTTTCATTAGTGATTTTAGGGAGTTTTTGGTGCGATTGGTTGTTTTTCCAAAGTTTTTCAAAATGCCCTAAGACAATAAAGAGCATGTGATCGGTTTGCAAAGTGATGGTTTGTCCGCTGGCTCGACCTCCATACTCAAACGAGACAATCCCCTTTTCAATGACCTTTAACAATTCATTTTGCACCCCTTGTCTCCACTCCTTGTCATGCCAACTCCCCTGTCCTAGTTTGTCAATCTCATCTAAGACCAACACCCCTTGCTCAGCTTTTTCTATATTTTTATCCGCATTGCTATAGAGTGTAGCAAACATTTGATTGGTTTCATTGCCAATATAACCTGTAGGGGTGAAAGCAGCTGCATTGGCAATACAATAAGGAATGTCTAAATACTTGGTTGCCATCTCAATTAAAAAAGTCTTGCCACTGCCTGAAGGTCCAATACAAATGGCATTTGCCTTTTCTAAGCCGGATTGTCCTTGAATGCGTTTGTAATGATCGCTAAAAACCAAACTCATTTGTTTTTTAGCTTGTTCTTGACCGATCACAAATTGATCCAAATACGCTTTAATGGCTTTGGGGGCGTATTTGTCTTGGGGTTTGGGCGTGATTGGGGGGGTGGATTTGGGGGAAGGGGATTCTTGGGTGGGAGTTGCGATCTTTAGCTCTTGTGGTTTTATGAGGTTTTTTTGGAAAAATTGCGTCTGCATCGCAAGGAATATTTTGAAAAAGGCGGGTTTATCATCAAAAAATAGGGCTTCTAGTTCTATATGCATATTCTCAGCCCACCATGCAATAAACGCTCTTTCTAGCCTAGCTTGCTCGTTGAACAAGTGTTGTTCTATCTCTATAATCTTTTGGATCAAGCCCTTTTTATCCTCCATAGGCACATTGGCACTCTCCAAATGAGCCACGCACCACTCTAAAAAAAATCTCTCCAAAATTAGTCTTCTCTTTGAGAAATTGGTGTTGCCATTCAAAGATTTTTTGGGCAAAGGCGGGCTTGTCATCAAAAAATAATGCTTCTATGTGTGCATCGATATTTTCAATGCACAACTGACTAAATGCCTCTTCTAATGCTTTAGGCACTAGGGCAAAATATGGCGGGAGTGTGGTGGGCGTGGGTTTTTTTTGACTCCTTGTGAGAGTTTTTAAAATCTAAGAGCAAGCGTAACACTTCTGGGCTATGCGGGCTGTGGTTTAAAAATACATGGGGCTTAAACGCGGGGTTGGGCACGATCGCCATGCTATCGCTATGCTCTACAATGCTTAAGGGCAAGTTTAAATGGCTGGCAAGGGTGGTGGTAATGTTTTGTATGCTGGCATATTTTTGGCTAGAGGCACTTGTAAATTCTAGGGCTTGGGCGGGGTTTAGGCGTGCCAAGAGGGCATGCTCGACTTCTTGCATAGCAATTGAGCCCTCAAAAATCTCTAATAAGCGTTGCAAAACCCAAATATTTAGGGCGTATTCAAAGTAGTAACACTCTTGTCCTTGATACTTGAAGCGGTGTTTGTTTAAAAAACTTTTGGCTTTGGGGTAGTCTAAATGGAAGTTTTTAAAATCATTGGGGGTTAATATCCCGTATGTTTCTTGTAAGCGGAGTTTGGCAATTTGTTTGCGGGTTTTGCGCTTGAGTGTGGGGTTATTCTTGGGGCGTGCCAAATGATCCACCACGCCCGCTAACGCCCCTTGCTCAATCCTTAAAATCTCTTTTAAGTTGAACGCTAAAATGGAGCGATCGAAACTGGGCAAAACACTTGGGGGGGTGTAGGTGGTTTGGAAAATATAATTATCGCCTTGGCAGTATTTTTCTAGGGCGAGTTCGGTCTCTTTGGTGAGAAAAGAGAGATCGCTGGTGGCGATTGTGGCGTGCGTGGGGGTTTGCTTGAGGGCTTTTTCTAGGGAGTCTATAAAATCTGGCTCCCATTCTTTGAGAATTTCCTCATACAAACGCGCGCCAAAATGCTCCATATCTACATCCACATATTGCATAGTGTCATGGGCGGCACTCAAATGATAGACATGGTTGGGGTCGTGGATAGCAAAGGGCTTAAACAGCTCCACTAAAAAGGCAATCACTTCTTGAGCGTTTTGAAAATTGATACGCCGTTGCTTGGCGTGTCTTTGGGCATAAATGCCCGCAAAGAAATAATGCGCTTCTTGCCTTTGATAAATTTGTTCCTCTGTCATATACTCCCAAGCAATATGCATGCTCTGGGCTTGTTGTTCATGATTTAGGCTCACCCAACCAAAGTTTTTATAGGCCTGATCGGCAATCCAACACAAATAACCCGCTTTTTGTTGGAGCAAATAAATTTTAAGCGCGTGAAAGCCCATCTCTTTTGGGACATGCGGATAAATAGGGATAATATCGCGGTGCATTTGGAGCAATTGGCTGACATTCTCCTCACTTAACACTCTCCCAAAGAAAAACAAGAGGCGTAAAATGTCGCGATGGTGCGCACTCTCATTTAAAAAGTTGGCGGGCTTAAAATGAGGATTTTTAGCGATCACGACTTGATTGTCTTGTTGTAAAATGGAGAGTGGCAATGCCAAATGCTCGATCAAGCTCCATATAGCAAGCTCTTGCTTCTGCTCAAGATTTTCATAAAAGGCTTGCTCAAATTCATCAGCCTGCGTGGGGCTTAGACGCGCTAGAAGTTGATCTTGTATCTCTCTGCTCTCCAAAGAATTATCAAAAATCTCTAGCAAGCGTTGGTATGCCCAAACCCATAAAGCCTGCTCCATGTAGTAATGTTTTTGATCATTGAGCATAAAACGCCGAAGGGCAAAATATTCGCTCTCTTCAGGGATGGCAATCTTATCCTTGCAACTGGGGAAGTTTTGTGCAATATAGACTTGAGCGACTGCCTTGATTGCCTCAGGGTCTTCTGGGTCGTGGAGTTTGAAGTGTTCGATAATTTCTGCTGTGATCAAGCCATGGTGTTGGGCAAAGCAAAGTTTGGCAAGTTGTTTGCGCACCTTGCGTTTAAACTTGGGTTTTCTTTGGGGCGGGACTAGGTTGTCCATACACTCCTCTAAATGATCTTGCCACAACTTGAGGGACTTAGATAAACTTGTGCGCAAAATCTCAGGATCAAACTTGGGTAAATAAATGGGGGCTTTATAAGTGGCTTGGAAGACAAAAGAATGTTCTTGGCGGTATTTTTCAAGCACGGGTGCGAGCATTTTGGGGAAAAAGGGGAGGGAGTTTAGGGGTATTGTTACTTGGGAATGGGTTTTGGTACAAATTTTATTCAAGGTGCTCTCAAAAGCATGGGACCAGGATTGCAAGGCCTTTTTATACAAGGATTTAGCCATGTTTTTCTCTTTTTGGATCTCTAGATCCGCATTGGCCATGATTTGGTGCTGGGAGAATTTGGGATCAAAATGGGCGTATGGTCTATAGAGATTTAGCAAAAAATCCACCACTTCTGTGCTGTCTTTAAAAACAATCAAGCGTTGGGCGGTCTGTCTTTCCTTGCAAATATCCTCAAAGAAGTAATATGCCCTATAGGGGTATTTTTGTAGCCATTCTAATTCCTCTCCCCCCTCTAAAATATAGGAATCACAATCATCTGTGAGTCTATCCCATGGAATGCGCGAACCCTGCGCTTGGTGGAGTGGTTTTAAAGCCACCCAGCCAAAATTTTTATAGGCGTGTTCAGCCATCCAAGTGAGGCAACCCTCTCTTTGGATGAGCAAATATCTTTTCAGCTCATAAAAGCCCATCGGTTTTTTGGATTTTCCCATGCCTGCTCCTTTGTATTTAATATCTATATCTTTTTTATCTGCCTTGTTGCGATCAATGCCCTTAATTTTACCCTCTATTAATTTGTTTTCCACATCTTTGGGGGGCTTTTGTTCTTTTTTGGGGCTTAAAAACAACCAAATATCTAGCGTCTTTTCCAGCACAAAGAAAAAGATTTTACACAGCACTATTAGAATAAAACCCAAAATCACACCTGCAAACTCCAGCCCAATCCAAATCAAAATGCCATAGATAATGTAGTGCATGCAAATCCTTATTGTATGAACCAAAACCTAGCCATTAAATCGACCTAAAACTTTTAACCCCAAATCCACCACCTAAGCCCCCCTTAAGCTTTCCACCGATATAATGCGCTTTTGCCTAAGCAAATGTGCATAGCTTGAAAGCCTTTTTCTAAAGCGTGTTTCTGAGGTTTTACCTGAGAAGTGCGTTTTTGGAGTGTGTCGCTGGAAAGTCTTTGCTTAGTGTTTTTTGACTTGTTATTGTCAATAGCCTATGTAAAGGTAAAAACTACAAAGCCAAAGAATTATACTCAATAAGGCGGTAGAAATCTTATCAAGGCAGTTTAGCGGATATGCTAACTGAAACAAACAAGATGTTAAGAGTAGATGGTGGATGCCTTGGGTAGTAGAGGCGATGAAGGACGCACTAGACTGCGATAAGCTGCGTGGAGCTGTCAAGAAGCATTGAGGCGCAGATGTCCGAATGGGGCAACCCAACTTACAGCAATGTAAGTTACTCTATTTAGAGAGCGAACCTAGCGAAGTGAAACATCTCAGTAGCTAGAGGAAAAGAAATCAACGAGATTCCCTCAGTAGTGGCGAGCGAAAGGGGAAAAGGGCAAACCGGGTGCTTGCACTCGGGGT
>CAGP01000103.1 GCA_000263275.1 Helicobacter bizzozeronii CCUG 35545
CCAACCCCAAGGGTATTACCCCTTGATTGCAACACAAATATTAGCACAGACATGCTTGTGCTAGCCTTATATCCTCATAGCTAAAGCTAGGGGCTTTACGGCGTGGTTGGTAACTACCACCCATCTCCTTATGGAATAAATCTGCTTATTAATTTTATCTTCAATCACATAAACGCAAAATGGGAATCAGTGATAACGATTCGCATTGAGATTATAAAAGGATTTGAGCATTGATACAAAATCACCCAACTAACGAAACTGGTGTAAAAGATTCTCCAAACTTGGAACAAGACCCACAAAATGGGACTCTCCAAGAACTCGCTTCATTTCACGAAGAATTATCTTCTCAAATAGAAACATTCCATGGTATTGCCGCCCAAAATTCTCACTGCTATGCATGTGGGATGTCCCGTAGCGTTTTGCTATCAGGGAAATGCATACACTGCGAAAAATTCATTAAATAGTGCATTTGCCGCACCGCAAATCCCCTAAATGCAACACACATATTTAACCCCCACTCACTAAGCCTTTTATGCGCTTTTTGCTGTAAAATACCCCTTTATTTTCAAGTATCAAGGATTGCCATTGGATTTGCAAACAAGGCGTTGGCAGGCGTTTAGGGCAAACAAGCGGGCGTTTTGGGCGTTGGTGGTGTTTGTGGTGTTGTTTGTGCTCTCTTTGGGGGCGGAGCTTTGGGTCAATGATAAACCCCTTTTTATCTATAAAGACCATAGGGCATATTTCCCCATTTTTAAAGATTACCCTGAGAGCACCTTTGGGGGGGATTTTTACACCAGCACCGATTATAGCGACCCCTATGTCAAAGATCATTTACTCAAAAATGCCTTTGTGATCCACCCCTTGATCCCCTACTCTTATGACACGATCATTATGGACTTACAACAGCCCGCCCCCACACCCCCCAGCCTCAAACACTGGCTGGGCACAGACGATCAAGCTAGAGATGTGCTAGCCCGATTGGTCTATGGCTATCGCATTTCCATTTTATTTGGTTTGGTGCTGAGTTTGGGTAGCGTGGTGTTGGGCGTGGTGATTGGGGCGTTTCAAGGCTATTATGGCGGGCTATTAGACTTGCTCGGGCAACGCTTCATTGAGATTTGGAGCGGGATTCCCACTTTGTTTTTGCTCATTATTCTATCTAGTATTTTTACCCCTAACTTTTGGTGGCTTTTGCTGTTGGTGTTAGCTTTTAGCTGGATGGGGCTAGCCCAAGTGGTTAGAACCGAGTTTTTAAGAGGGCGTAACATGGACTATGTCAAGGCTTCCTATGCGCTGGGGGTGAGCGATGTGCGGGTGATTTTTTATCATATTTTGCCTAATGCGATGGTGGCGACCATCACTTACATCCCCTTTATCATGGCTGGGAGCATTGGGGCGTTGGTGAGTTTGGATTTTTTTGGGTTTTTGGCATGCCCGTAGGGAGTGCGAGTTTAGGGGAGCTACTCAATCAAGGCAAAAACAACCTCTATGCCCCACATTTAGCCTTAGTGGGCTTTTTTGCCATTGCATTATTGCTTTCTATTTTAGTTTTTTATCGGGGAGGGGGTCAGAGATGCCTTCAGTGCGACAAACTTCAAATAAGCTTTTGAGTATCCAAGGGTTGCAAGCCCAAATCGGGCAAGATTTTTATTTAAGAGGCATTAACCTAGAGGTTGGCAGGGGGCAAAGGGTGGGTTTGGTGGGTGAGAGTGGGAGTGGCAAGAGCTCGCTAGCCTTATTGATCTTGCAATTAGTGCCCTTTGTGCGCGCCCTGAAAGGGGAAATTCTCTTTGAGGGGAGCAATCTACTTGCCCTCAAACCCCATGCGATCAAAGCCCTAAGGGGCGTGCAAATCAGTTATATCGCTCAAGAGCCCCTAAGCGCGCTCAACCCCTTGCATCAGATTAAAAAGCAAATCTTAGAGGCTTTGTATCTGCATGCCAAGCCCACCAAGCAAGAGGCGCAAGCAAGATTAGAGGCAGTGATGGCACAAGTGGGCTTGTCTATGGACTTATGCCAAAGATACCCCTATGAACTCAGCGGGGGGCAGAATCAAAGGGTGGCTTTAGCAATGGCACTCATTAACCGCCCCAAACTCTTAATTTGTGATGAACCCACCACCGCCCTAGATGCCCAAATCCAACAACAAATCTTGGATTTGCTGGTCAGTTTGAGCGTGCAAAATGACATGGCAATCTTGCTCATCAGCCACGATCTGGGTGCCATTAGGCATGTTGCCCAGCATGTCTATGTCTTGCAAGAAGGGCGTATTTGCGAACAAGCCAGCACGCCCCAACTCTTTAATGCCCCCAAGCACCCCTATACCCAAATGCTTTTGCAAGCCCGCCACTTGAGCAAGAAAGCCAGCACGCCCCAGCCCCAAGAAGTCATGAGTGTCAAGGATTTTGGGGTGCGCTATGTTAAAAAGAAATTTTGGGGCAAAAATAGCTATTTGCAAGCCATCCAAGGCGTGGGCTTTGCCTTGCATGCTAAGGAAACTTTGGGCGTGATTGGGGAATCTGGCAGTGGCAAGAGTTCTTTAGCCATGGGGTTGTTAAAATTAGCCCCCATACAAGGGCAACAAATTTTATTGCAACAAAGCGTGCAAGATTTAACCCCCAAAGCCTTTAAGCCCTTTAGAAAATCCTTGCAAATGGTGTTTCAAAACCCCTTTGCTTCGCTCAACCCCCGTTGGAGTATCCAAGAGATTTTACTAGAAGCCTTTTATGGGGCTAAAATTAAGGCAAGTCCAGATCAAGTGCGTGCCAGCTTAGAGGCGGTGGGGCTAGAGCCCAAGTTTTTAGATTATTACCCTTTTGAGTTAAGCGGGGGGCAACGCCAAAGAGTTGCCATTGCGCGCGCCATTCTCTCCCACCCCCAAGTGGTGGTGATGGACGAGCCCACTTCAGCACTGGATAAGAGCATGCAAAAGATCGTGTTGGATTTGCTCTTAGAATTGCAAGAAAAACGCAATCTAAGCTATGTTTTTATCAGCCACGATTTAGCCGTGATTGAGTGCATGTGCGATAGCGTGCTGGTGGTGCAAAAAGGGCAAGTGGTGGAGAGCGGATCGCTTGATCAAGTCTTTAGCCACCCCAAGCACCCCTACACCCAGCAACTCCTAGCCACGCGTTTAACTTGACTTATTAGATAAATATTGCTAGAATCAAGGTTTTTATGCGGGAATAGCTCAGTGGTAGAGCACGACCTTGCCAAGGTCGGGGCCGCGGGTTCGATCCCCGTTTCCCGCTCCATCTTTTAAAATAAACACAAAGGTTTTTGATGTTACACAGACTTAAGGTTGCTAGTGTGTGTGTGTGTGTGTGTTGGCATTTTGATTAGCGGTTGTGCTTCGCCTTTGCCTGTGGGTGCTTTTTTTACGGGTGTCAAGCTCCCCGTTTCGGGTAATGGCGATCCCGGGTCAAAAACCGGTGAGGCTAGCTGTAATAGCATTCTTGGCATTGTAGCTTGGGGTGATTGTTCCGTAGAAGCAGCTACTAAGGCTGGAGACATCAAAACCATTAAATCTGTGGATCGTAAAGTAACCAACATTGTTGGTGTTTATGGACACTATACAACTATTGTTAGGGGAGACTAACTGCAGGTTAGTTCTAAACTAGCCTTTGGTAGTTCTCTAACAGAGATTTTACCCTAAGTGAGAGCTTGGGGTGTGCCCAGGTGGTGGAATAGGTAGACACAAGGGACTTAAAATCCCTCGGTAGCAATACCGTGCCGGTTCAAGTCCGGCTTTGGGCACCATGGCGACGTAGCCAAGTGGTAAGGCATGGGTCTGCAAAACCTTGATTCCCCGGTTCAAATCCGGGCGTCGCCTCCATTTTTAAACTTTCACAACGGGAGATGGCTGAGTGGTTGAAAGCGGCGGTCTTGAAAACCGTTGAGGCTAACACCTCCGGGGGTTCGAATCCCTCTCTCCCGGCCAGCTCATCTTAAGGACTCCCTTGGGTCATTCCCTCATAAGCTTGCTTGTCCCGGTTTTTGTCATTGTCATGGTTATTTTCACTAAAAGAGTCGCTCTTGCGCTTTTAAGCGGGATTGTTTTAGGTTCTTTGATCATGACAGAAGGGCATTTATCCGAAGTGTTGATCTACATCTACCATAAAATCAGCGCGGTTTTTTATCGGGTGGATGAAAATGGGATACAGATTAATTCTAGCAGCGTCTATGTCTTTTTGTTCTTGATTATCTTGGGCATTTTAAGCCAAATCATTGCCGCTTGTGGGGCGATCAATTCCTTTGTGCTGTGGGCTAAAAAATATGTCAAAAGCCCACGCCAATCAGAGGGCATTGCGCTCTTAGCCGGGATTGTGATTTTCATTGATGACTATTTTAACGCCCTCATTGTGGGGCAAATTAGCAAATCGCTTAACGACTCGCACAAAAGCAGCCGTGAGAGGCTAGCCTATATTATCGACTCCACCTCCGCCCCGGTGTGTTTGCTCGTGCCTATCTCTAGCTGGGGGGCTTATATTGTGGGGGTGATGCAAAATGAGGGCTCGCCCTTGCTTAAAGATAGTTTTGCACTGCTTTTAGAGAGCATGGGGAGCAATTATTATGCATGGTTTGCACTGGTGGCGGTGTTCTTAGCTATTGTGTGGCAAATCAATTTGCCCGCCATGCAAAAATACCGCAATGTGGGTGTGCAGGATTTGCAAATCTCTCTGGATGATCGCCCCCGTGCGCCCATTTCTATTTTGATTGTGAGCATCGCCTCTTTGATTGTGGGCATTACTGGGCTTATTCTTTATACCGGCTATAGTGCCAGCCACTCCACCCACTGGCTAGAGATTTTCAAGCACACCAATACCGCCTTTGCCCTCTTTTTTGGGGGGCTTTTGGCTCTTTTTTTAACCACCGCTCTAGCCTATGCCTATTTGCCTAAAAAATCCCTCTTTTCTCTTGGATTCAAGGGCTTTAAAAAGCATGGCAGGGGCGATCTGGGTGCTTATCTTGGCTTGGTCGATAGGTCCCATGATTCGTGATGATTTGCAAACCGGGATTTATTTAGCCAACTTGATCCAACACTTTCAAGGCGTGGTGGTGCTAACCCCTTTGCTTTTATTCCTCATCTCTGGTTTTATTGCTTTCACCACAGGCACTAGCTGGGGCGCATTTGCGATCATGTTGCCCATAGGGGCGGGCATGGTCGGTGTCATGGGTGGGGATATTGTGTTGGTGATCTCAGCTATTCTCTCAGGGGCAGTTTATGGGGATCATGCTAGCCCCATCTCGGATACCACGATTTTATCGGCCACAGGGGCGGGTTGCTCCGTGCAAAGCCATTTTATAACCCAACTGCCCTATGCCACTATCACCGCTTTTTGTGCATTGGTGGCATTCCTGGGGGCGAGTTTGTTTTCTAAGGCTGTGGGTTTTGTGGTGGGGCTAGCTTTGCTTGTGGGGACTTTCTACATTTTAAAAGAAGTGTTCAAACGCCCTAGTGCGTGAAAAAATATTCTTGAATTTTCTTAGGATCGTGGGTTTGGCTCAAGGCCAGCATGAGCAAGACCCGGGCTTTGGGCGCATTGAGATCATCCCCGCTTAAAAAGCCGTATTTTTTATCATCCACTTCACCCGGCACGCTGATCATCCCGCTAGGCACACGGCTAGAGCGCACAACCACAACCCCCTTTTGCACCGCCAAGCTCAAGGCTTTGAGCACGGAGGGGTAGAGATTGCCATTGCCCATACCTGCATAGATAATCCCTTGACTACCATGTTGGATCAAATCCTGCACCAAATCGGGGTGATCATTGGGGTGGGCATAGAGAATATCCACGCGTGGCAAGCTTCGGATTTTATCAATATCAAAGGCACTTTGTAGGGTGTGGCGGCGTAAAGACTGCATGTAAAAATGCACCTGCCCATAGAGCACCATCCCGATTTTACCTGTATTGGGCGATTGGAAGGCATCGGTGTTCGTGGTGTTCATTTTGCTCACCTCTCTAGCGGCATGGATGGCATCATCCATCACCACCAAAACGCCCTTACCCCTAGCTTGGGGGCTCATAGCAACATGGATGGCATTGTATAAATTAAGAGGGCCATCCGCACTCAGAGAGCTGGCATTGCGCATCGCCCCCACTAGCACAATGGGCTTGTTGCTTTTGATCAGCAAATCCAAAAAATACGCGCTCTCCTCTAGGGTGTCCGTGCCATGGGTTATCACAATCCCATCCACATCGGATCGTTTGAGCAAAGCGCTCACACGGCGCGCCAGCTTAAGCCAAGTGGCGTTGTCCATCTCTTGCGAGCCGATATTGCTGATCTGCTCCCCTTTTAAATGGACCTCATCTTTGAGCTGGGGGATTGTCTGTATCAACGCCTCCACGCCCAACTGCCCGGGTTTATAAGCACCGCTTAAGGCACTCTTAGAACTCCCAGCAATCGTGCCCCCTGTTGCTAAAATATAAATGGTGGGCTTGGCAACCAACAATCCAGCTAAAAACACCCACACAAGCCATATTCTGCACATACAAGCTCCTTAAATCTCATTTCTCTTTTAAGCGTTTGATTTTGGCCCCCAAGGCGTTCATCTTGAGCTCCAAACTCTCATACCCGCGATCCAAGTGGTAAATGCGGTGCACCCGACTTTTGCCCTTAGCCACCAAAGCGGCTAAGATGAGGGCTGAGGAAGCCCTTAAATCTGTGGCCATCACATCTGCCCCCATTAGGGCACAACCCCCATTGATCTTGGCCAGTGCCCCTTTTAAGCTAATATCAGCCCCCATGCGTTGCAATTCGCTCACATGCATAAACCGATTTTCAAATAGACGCTCTTCAATGAGGCTATTCCCCTCACACTGGGTCGCTAATGCCATGAATTGGGCTTGCAAATCAGTAGGGAAACCCGGGTATTCGGTGGTGATGATCTCAAAGCCCTTGCGGGTGCGCGCTTTGTGGATGGTGAGCGTGTCTTCTGCAATGTCGATCTTAAAGCCAATTTCGTTTAACTTGCTTAAAAATTGCCTCCAAGTGGTGGGCGTTGGTGTTGCTTAGAGTGAGTGTGGAGTTGGTGATCGCTGCTGCGCATAAATAAGTCCCGCATTCGATGCGATCGGGAATGATGTGGATGGGTTTAAAGTGCAGGGCTTGCCCTTGCGTGCCTTGGATGCATAATTCAGAACTGCCCACCCCGCTAATCTCCACCCCAGCACTTTGCAAAAAGTGGCATAACTGCACCACTTCGGGTTCTTTAGCCGCATTGATGATCTTGGTTTTCCCCTTTGCCAAGCTAGCGGCCATGAGGATATTCTCCGTGCCCGTAACGGTGATCTTGTCTAAAATAATATCACAGCCCTTGAGTCCATGTTTGGCTTTGGCGATGATATAGCCCTTTTCAATGTGGATGTGCGCCCCCATTTTTTCTAAGGCTTTTAGGTGCAAATCCACGGGTCTAGCCCCAATGGCGCACCCCCCGGGCAAACTCACCGCACACGAGCCAAAGCGTGCTAATAGCGGTCCTAGCACCAAAATGGAGGCACGCATTTTACGCACAATGTCATAAGGGGCGGTGCAACGCTCTGTGCTGCAATTTAAACTTGTGGTGCGGATTTCAAGGCTGTTAGGTGTGTGCCATTGGGTTTGCACCCCCAAATGTTCTAAAAGCTCAACCAACGCACGCACATCAGCCACAGCGGGCAAACCGCTGATCGCCACGCTCTCTTGTTCTAAAAGTGTGCTAGCCAAAATGGGCAAAGCAGCATTTTTAGCCCCCGAGATAGGCACGCTCCCTTTTAAAGGCTCTTGTCCTTTGATCTCTAAGTAGTCCAAATCATTCCTTTAGTCTTTCTTCTTGTATTTGAGGGCTAGCCCAATGGTGTTGGCGATGGCTTTTTGGAGTTTGGGATTCACATCTTCTAAGTCCTGCCCGAATTTGATGCTCGAATCTAGATCCAAAAAACTCCGATTCGGCTAATTTCCCCACAAACTCCAGCCAATCGCCCTCTTTGGTGCCCTTGGGTAAAACTTGGTAATAGCGGATAAAATCCTGAAAAATGGCATCGTAACTTTCTTTGTCTTGAATATTTCTAAAGGCTTGGTCTAGTTCTTTTAGCGTGGGGATTTTAGGGGGTGGGGGTGGGGGTTTGAGGTGGGCATAGACAAAGCCAATAATCAAAACAGGGAAGGCGAGCAGAAAACCAGCCACCCAATAAAAACCATAAAACCACAGATCATACATGGCTAATGGGATTGTGCGTAGAGGTGGTAAAAATCATTAGTGGCTTGCACAAAGCCGTGCATGTTCCCACAATCATAACGCTTGCCCTGAAACTTGTAAGCTAGAACTAGCTTACTTTGAGCTTGTTGCAAGAGCGCGTCTGTGATTTGGATTTCGTTATTCTTGCCCGGGGGGGTGTTTTTGAGCACTTCAAAAATATCGGGGGTTAAGATATAACGCCCGATCACGGCTAGATTGCTGGGGGCTTCCTCAGGCTTGGGCTTTTCGACCATGTCTTTTACTTGATAAACCCCGTTGGCAATTTCTTGCCCACAAATCACGCCGTATTGGTGCACCTCCTCTAGTGCCACTTCCTCAATGGCAACAATGCAACATTGGTATTTGGCATATAAATCCACCATTTGGCGTAAAACCCCAAAGCCCGGTGCATTGACACACAGATCATCAGCTAAGATCACACAAAAGGGCTCATTGCCAATCAAGGTTTGGGCGGTGTGGATGGCATGCCCTAATCCTTTCATCTCGTTTTGGCGGGTGTAGGAAAAACGGCAAGTCTGCATGATGGTGCGAATCCCGGCTAAGGATTGTTCTTTGTTGGTCCCATTGATTTGGTGCTCTAATTCATAGCTAATATCAAAATGATCTTCAATGGCGCGCTTGCCCCGCCCGGTTACAATCGCCATTGTGTCGCAACCCGCCTCCATCGCCTCCTCCACGCCATATTGGATCAAGGGCTTATTGGCAATGGGGAGCATTTCTTTAGGCATAGCCTTTGTGGCGGGTAAAAAGCGCGTGCCATACCCAGCAGCAGGGAAAAGGCATTTTTTAATCATGGAGTGTCCTTAAGAGTGGCATCAAAAAAGGCGTTGATGTCAAAATGGTGGGGTTGTCCTTGCTCATCTGCAAAGAGTTTTTGGTAGATAATATAATTTGCCATGACCTTTTGCCCATAGAGGCGTGTTTCATTGTAAGGAACAAGCTCCATACTCAGCCATGGTTCAAATTTGCGTTGGCGGGTGAAAAAATGCCTCTCTCTTATAAGATGGCGGAAAAACTTAGGCCCGCCATTGTAAGAATAAGCCACAAAAAGCGGGTGTTTAAATTCCTCTTTTAAGTAATTGAGGTAATAATTCCCAAAGACTAGGGCGATCTTGGGGTTGAACATATCGGTTAGTTTGGTGGGTCCTGTGCCAATCTGGCGGGCAAAGGGGGCGACATTAAAGGGCATGATCTGCATTAGCCCCAGCGCATAGGAGCGCGAGATCAAAGCGGGCAATAAAAGACTCTCTTGGCGCGCCACAGCGTAAGCCAAAGCCTTTTCAGGCACGCTTTTCCAAGAGATGATCCCCTCATAGGGGGCTAAAAAATAGTTCCGTTGTTTGTTGTAGTAGCGATCCAAAAAATAAAGCCAAGTGGGGGGTGGTTTGCGTTGTCTTAAGGGGTTCTAGGGCTTTTAAAAAGGCATTTTTATCTTGAATGGCTAAAATTTTATCCCTTAAAATCTGCCATTCAAAGGGGTCTTTGATGTCAAAGTTAGGTTGTTTGTGCCTAATGCCCTCTAGGGTGCTCACAATTTTGTATTTGGGGGTGGTGCCCAGATTCAAATTCGCATAAATGCTGAAGAGATCGGGGGAGGTGCTTTGGCTTAGGGTGTGTAGGTAGGTTTTGTTGTGGCTCACTAGGTATTGCCAAAAGAGGGCTCTATTTTTCAAAAAGCTACCATCTGCTTCTTGCTCAGAGCGTTTAAAATACTCTAAAGCCAAGCTGAGTTCATCATGCATCGCCGCATTCAAGCCCAAAATGAAAAAAAGTCTTGGAATCAGAATGGGTGATGCGCGCTTGGGCTAGGGATTTTTTGAAGTGTGAAAAGCGCGCGTCCCGCACAATGCGCCGGAGAATATCATTAAAAGCCGAGTCATTTTGGTCGGCTAGATGGGCGAGGGTTTTAGGATTGATGGCGTGGTCTAAGAGATTGAGGCGTTGCCTGTAGGAGAGTGCATTATAAATGCTACTCAGCGTGGAGGCATTAGCTCTTAAGACCTCTTGGGTCATATCCGAGCTTAAGAGAACCTTCATGATCGCATGCAATTTAGGGTGTGTTTGGGCGATCTTTTCTTGCATAAATAATAAAAATTCCCGATCGGTTGGGTTATGCGCATGCCTTAAAATGCGCCCAATGCTCAAGCCCGTGGCGATGCATTTGTTATTTTGCAAGCTCAACTCTTTAAGCGAGAGTCCATAACATGCATTGCCCGGTGGCGTGGGGAGGGCTTTTTTAGCCACCATCGCTGCTTGGATACGCGCGCTCTTGCTATTCACCAGCCTATAAGCCTCTTGGGCCTCCTCAGCTGTGGTGCTCTTTTCTTGCAAAAACATCCAAATATAAAAGTCCCGTGCAATCCCTTTGGGCTTGCTTTTGAGGAAATCTAGGGTGATCTCTTGGGCTAAAAGCGTGCTGGCAAACATGCCTACTAAAAGTGCAATTTTAACAATGGGGCGCATGGTTATCCTCGCGAATAGGCAAATAATAACTGCACTAGGGTCATGTTGGTAAATTGCAAAAAGATAACCACGGCTAAAGGGGAGAGATCGATCCCATTGAACACCACAAAGGGCATGAGCTGGCGGACTTTTTGGAAGAGCGGTTCGGTGAGGCGATAGAGCATTTGCACGATCACATTAGAGGGATCGGGGCGGATGAAACTCAGCACAGAGGCGATGATCACAATCCACATGTAAAGGTTGATAAGACTATGTAAAATCGTTGCCAATGCGCCTAAGATGGTGCTAGTGATCATCGATCGCCCTTTAAGACTAAAATGCCATCTAAAAAGGGCTTGAGATGGGGGTAAAGCAGGGCTAATTCCACGCCGTGCAACTCACCGGTGAGCAAGAGGCGCAGGGGCTTAAAAAAATCCTTGCCCTTGAGTTGGCTTTTTGCCATCGCTAGTTGTTTAAACTCTGTAAAATCTGCACAAGCGGGCATGCTTTTAAGCACGCTGAATAATTGCAAAGCTTGTTGTTTAAAATCGCGATCGCCCTCTTGCTGGCTAATGTCTTTGGGCGCAAAGAGCGCATGCAATTTGGCTTGCAATTCGGCTAGCGTGCTGCACTCTTGTAAGAAAAGTCGGGCCAGTTGGGCTTTTTGGGGGTGATCTAGCTTTAAAAGTGCGCCTAATTCCTCAAGGCTTAGGCACTCTAAGTGGCGGTGGTTGAGGTGGCGCAGATAGGCTAGATCAAATCTTGCCCCCGCTGGGCTCACGCGTTCCATTTGCAACCACTGAGTCGCCTCTTGCAGGCTAAAAAGTTCGCTAGGGGGGTTATAACCCAAAGAGAGCAGATAATTAGCAATACTTTGGGGTAAAAAACCTTCTTGGATGAGCCACTCCACGCTGGAGGCGGCATTTCTTTTGCTCATCTTTTTGCCATCCTCAAAGTTTAACAAAATGGGCAAATGGGCGTATAAGAGATTTTGGGGGGGCAAATTGAGCGTGCGCCTTAGAGCTTGTTGGATCAAAATCTGTTTGGGGGTGTTGCTGACATGATCCTCGCCCCGAATGATGTAGCTGATCTTGTAGGTCAAATCATCGCACGCACAAGCGAAATTGTAGGTCGGGGTGTTATTGGATCGCAAAATTACAAAGCTATCTAATTCAAAGGGATCAAAGCTTAACGCCCCCTTGATCACATCCTGAAATTGCAGGCGTTGCGTGCCACCCTTTAGGCGCACCACCGGGTGGGGGTTGCTCTTTTGTTCTATGAGTGCCCAAGAATCCTCATAGCGGAAGGGCTTATTAGCTTGCAAGGCTTCTTGCTTTTTGGTTTCTAAAAATGCGGGGGTGCAGTGGCAATAAAAAAGCCTCCCCATGGTCTAGGAGTTTTTGGGCATATTCTAAATGTGTGGGCAAATTCGCACTCTGATAGACCAAATGATCCCAAGAAATGCCCATGCTCTCTAGGATTTTTAAAATCTCTTGATCTTTGCCGGGGATATTGCGCTCCAAGTCAGTATCTTCAATGCGCACCATCAGGGGTTTTTGCAGTTGCCTAGCCACCACAAAATTAAACAAGGCAACCCGCAGATTCCCAATGTGCATGCTTCCAGTCGGGGAGGGCGCAAAACGCAACATTCTAAAGCCTTTTTGGAAAGATTATATCTAAAATGGTGTTTTAAAGTAAAGGTATATTTTTACAGCCTTTCCATTAATTGCCAAACACCCCAAAAGTCCAAAATCCTCAAAAGCCCATGCAAAAACGCCATGTTTGCAAACTACAAAACCCACGGAAAACCCAAAACAACAATTCTGTTCCAAGTGGCGGGGCTGTAAGGTTTGTGATGATCTAAGCTAAAACAAATACGCATAACTCACATAAAATTCATCGCGGCGTGTGGTGCTAAGACCTTGTTTGAGGGTTTGTTGTGTGCCGGGATCGTGGTTGCCATAGTTATACCAGTTATTTGCGGTGATCTTGTAATAGGGGAATTTCCAGCCGATGTTGATGCGGTTATGCTTGCCTAAGTAGAGTTGGTAGCCCACATTGACAAAAAAAGCCCCCCCCAGCAGCAAAAAAGCGTGTTTTGGGGTTATAGCCCAGTGCGCCCAAAACCTCATTTTTAAACGCATCGCTCCAAAGCATGGCGTATTCCACGCCCCCGCCCACAAACACGCCCATTTTGAAAAAGAACATCTTGGCATAGACTCGTTTGAGCCAATAATCTAAGGGGATATTTAAAAAGACATCCACATTCAGCCCAAAGGTCATAAAGTGTGCGGGCGTGTTGAGTAACACAGCTTGGGGGTTGGGCGTGGGGCATAATCCTAAGGGGTTATTGGCACTAAGAGGGGCACAAGGGGAAGAGTAGCTAGGGGGCACGCCTAAATTAGTGCCGGGGATAGCTTTTAACGGATTAGGACTAGGCATGGTCTCAGGAATTGCATTCCCTGTTGTGGGGTCGATGGCTTTGATGTATTGGGGGTTGTAGTTTTGCCCGCCCTTATTTTGCACCTTGTAACGGCTGCCTAAGTTGGCATTGGCATATTCTAGCGTGCCATAAACCCGCAAGCCACTGATGGCAAATTTATCAAAAAAGATTTCATCGCCTATGGTGTAGGTGAAGGCAAAACCCGCACTTTTTTTAGGGCTTGTTTTATAAAACCCCGTGATTTCATCGCCCTTACACAGACTTTTAGGGCATACCGGTTGGCTACTATTAGGCATAGTGCTAGGGTTGCTCATGCTCACTTGTTGGCTAAAGGTGCTCTCAAACCCACCCACATAGCCAAAACGCACACCCGTGAAAACATGGTTTTTGAGCGCCCCCAAGGGCTGTAACAAGCCTAGAACGATAAAAACAAGCCACCTCATCATATACTTTGCTGATTCAAGGTGATAATTTGGGGCAGGTTATCTAGGGGTGTTGCCGTGCTAAAAAATTCCTCAATCTGCACACGGCTTTTTTTGGGGGCAGGTCATGGAATTGACCACGCCTTTAAATGCGCTGGCTTGGGCGTGCCCTTTGGCATAAGCGTGCAAGTTTTTACGGAACATCACCACCCCCCGATCCCCATAAAAAGCCACCATCTTATCAAAATGCTCCAAGACCAAATCTTTTTTCACCACGGCGGGTAATTCCTCCGTGTTGTGCTTGATCTGCCAAAAAATCCATGGCTTAATAAGGCTTGCCCGCCCGATCATCACGCCTTGCGCCCCCGTGTAATTGAGCACTTCTCTAGCCTTAGAGGCGCTATCAATCTCACCATTGGCAATTAAGGGCTTATTTAAAATGGCGCGCATTGCCCGCACGCTCTCATAGTCAATTCTCTCTTTTTTGTAGCGATCAGCCCGTGTGCGTGCATGCACCACCACAAAATCCACAGGGGCATCATTGAGCGCATGGGCGATCTCTAGGGGGATTTTAGACTCAAAGCCCAAGCGCACTTTCACGCTGGTATAAGGTTTATTGGTGTTTTCTTTAATCACCCTTAAGAGTTGCACCAAGTGTTTTAAATCCTTGAGTAACCCGCTCCCATTGCCATGATTAGCCACTTTGGGCGCAGGGCAACCACAATTAAAATCTAAAATATCAATCCCCCCCACTCCGTTAAGCAACTCCACCGCCCTTTGCACGATCTCAGGTTTAGAGCCCGCAATTTGCACGCTAAAGGGGTTTTCTTCTGGGGAGCGCGCCCACATCTTGGCATTTTTTTTCAAAGGCATAGACCAGTGCATGGGAGCTAACCATTTCACTCACGGTAACATCTACTCCAAAGCGTTTCACTACACTTCTAAAGGGCAAGTCCGTATAACCCGCTAGGGGGGCTAGGAATAACAAATTATCAAAATGGAGTTTAGACATAAAGATTATTTTAGCTAATCTTGTCTTAATTTGTCTGCCCACCTACGGGCTAGGGCGAACAAGCAGGGCAACTCATTAGGGGTTTGCTCCAAAATCACGCTTTGCAAACAATATTGCAAGCATGCCTTAAATTGCGCGCCCTTTAGCCCGATTGCCTTTAAATGCTTGCCCTTGATTTTTAAAAACTCTAAGGAATAGACCGCCTGCTTAGTTTCTTTAAGGTGTGTTCTTAGTGCCACGCTTAAGGGCTGGTTGGTGCTGGCTAGCCAACCTAAAAACGCCCGGAATGCGCTCAAACTTAAAATTTGTAATTGTTGTTTCACCCAAACTCTATTCCCACAAGGGCGGGCATTTTGGATATAGGCATGGAGTTTGTTGAGGGCTTTGGTGGTTTTTTTAGGGAGTCTGAGGTGTTCTTGCAAGGTGTTAAGCTGGGTGGGGTTTAAGTGCTGGCTACACACTAAAAGCCTTGAGAGCAAATTAGGCGGGGTGTTGCCTAGATTTTTTAGATGGCTAGAGCACAGAGGCACGCCCAAAAAAGATTCCAAGATTTCTTGGTAATCCACACACACCACACCCGCAAAATTGCCTAGTAAAAGTTTGCAAAACTCGTTTGTGATGCGTTCTTTAGCGATGCGTGCTAGCAGGGGGGCATGTTGGATCAAGGCATGCGCGCTTTGGGGCTCGATCACAAAGCCTAGCGTGCTTGCCAAACGCAAGACTCTTAAAATCCGCAAGGCATCTTCTTGCAAACGCACAGAGGGGTTGCCCACCAGCCTTAAAAGGCGCGCCTTGAGATCTTTAAGCCCGCCATGCAAGTCCAAAAGCCCCTTTGTGGGGTGCAAGGCTAGGGCGTTGATGCTAAGATCACGCCGTTTTAAATCCAACTCAATGGAGCGCACAAAGGACACGCTTTGTGGGTGGCGGCAGTCATGATAATCGCTCTCTTGCCTAAAAGTGGTGATCTCAAAAAATTGGCGTTGGTGATACACGCCCAAAGTGCCAAATGCCTTAGCATGCTTTAAAATTTTAAGTCTGGGAATGCCCCTTAAAAGCGCGCTTAATTCCTCAGGGGTGGCACTGCTAGCCAGATCGTAATCCTTAGGTTTCTTGCCCAACAACAAATCGCGCACACCCCCCCCCACCACATAGGCTTCAAAACCGCCCTCTTCAATATAAGCATGCAATGTTAAAAGGGTTTTGGGGAGTTTGCGCACCAAATGCCTATAGGGGTGATCCAAGTGAAAGCCCTTATCTTTGCTATAATGGGCTATTTTAACAAAGAGAAACCATGTTTAACCCTTTTGACATCTCCGCCTTGTTAGCCACTTCTTTTGAGGGCAGTTGTGTCCTCTGTTTTAGTGGCGGGCAAGATAGCACCACTCTAGCCCTTTGGGGCAAACACGCCTTTAAACAAGTGCATTTGCTAGGCTTTAATTACGCCCAAAAACATGCCATTGAGTTAGAACAAGCCCAAAAGATCGCCCAGTTGCTCCATTTGCCCTATACATGCCTCTCTTTGGATTTTTTAGCCTCCATAAGTGCTTCTGCCCTCTTTACACACAGCACAGAGAGCATGCAAGCTAGCCACCCACGCAACCCCAACTTACCCGCCTCTTTTGTGCCCGATCGCAATGCGCTATTTTTGACCCTCGCACACGCCTACGCCTTCAATGTGGGGGCAGATTTTGTATTAGTGGGGGTTTCCCAGCAAGATTATAGCGGTTACTTTGATTGCCGTGAGGGCTTCATTGCCAGCATGCAGGAGAGTTTAAACTTAGGGGCTTTTGGGAGCAAGGAGGGCATTGGCATTTTAGCCCCTTTGATGTTTGCTAGCAAAGCCCAAGAATTCCAGTTAGCCCAAGAGTTGGGGGGGTTAGACTTGGTGCTAGAGCATAGCCACACCTGCTATGAGGGTGTGCGGGATCAAAAACATGTTTATGGCTATGGGTGCGGGGTGTGCCCGGCTTGTGCCTTACGCCAAAAGGGTTATGCAGAGTTTTTAGAATATTATAAGCAAAATTGACACTATAAGACTAAAGTTTTATGCTATAATGTGCTTTAATTCATACAAAGGATTCAGATGGGAAAAAGTTTATACGGCACTTTAGAAGTGGGCGAGGGGGCGAGCAATGAAGAGATCAAAAAGTCTTATCGGCGTTTGGCGCGCAAATACCACCCAGATTTAAACAAGGGCAAGGAGGCAGAGGAGAAGTTTAAGGAGATCAACGCTGCTTATGAGATTTTGAGCGATCCGCAAAAACGCGCCCAATACGACCAATTTGGAGATAACATGTTTGGCGGGCAGAATTTTAGCGATTTTGCACGCGCTCAAGGGCGCAATGCCAATTTTGATGATATTTTATCCCAAATCTTTGGGGGTGGGGGCTTTAGAGCGGGGGGCTTTAACATGGGGGGCATGGGGGGTGGGGGCTTTGGCAACTTTGGGGATTTTGGCTTTGCAGAAAATTTAGATATCCAAGTGGAAATCCAGATTGCCCTAAGAGAGGCGGTTTTAGGCGCAAAACGCAAAATCCAGCTCCAACATGATAGTTTTGAGATCAAAATCCCTGCTGGGGTCAAGGAGGGCGAGGTGTTGCGCGCACGGGGGCGGGGACACCAGCAGGGCAGGATGCAAGGCGATGTGCTCTTAAAAGTGCATGTGCTGGAGGATAGCGAATACACCAGAGAGGGAGACGATCTCATTAAATCCTTTGATCTGCCCTTAAAAGTTGCGCTTTTTGGGGGCAAGGTGCAGGTGGAAACTTTGCATAAGGAAGTGAGTTTGAAAATCCCGCCCAATACCAAAAACGCCCAAAAATTCCGCCTCAAAGAATTGGGGGTTAAAAACCGCAAGAGTGGGAACATGGGGGATTTATACCTAAAGGCTAATGTGATCTTGCCCCACACCGATAGCATGAGCGCGCAATTTAAGCAAGTCTTGCAAGAACAATTAAAGGATTAGGCATGGTGGATTATGACGCACCGCTTTATTTGATCAGCGTAGTGGCTAAGATTTTGGGCGTGCATCCCCAGACCCTACGCCAATATGAAAAAGAGGGGCTAGTAGAGCCTAAACGCACCGATGGGAAAATGCGCCTTTATTCGCAAAGAGATGTGGATAAGATCAAGACGATCTTACGCCTAACCCGTGATATGGGCGTGAATTTAGCGGGGGTGGATATTATTTTGCGTTTAAAAGAACGCCTAGATGAGCTTGATAGCCTGAATGAGCAACTCCAAGCCCACATGAAAAAACACGCCCCCACCCCCACAGAGACCAAACAAATCCAAAAAACTTCCTATGAGCTGATTTTATTTAAGAAGTCTTAAAACACAGAGTGGGACTCAAACCCACTCTTTGACTTTATATGCCTTTTAATGCGATGCGGGGCGTGCAAAACCGCGCACTTTCACGCATTCGCTACCCAAAAGCCACCAAAACCAAGGGTAGATTTCTTTGGTTACACTGATGTTAATCAACTCCCCTTGCTTTGCACCAAATCCACTAGCATATGTGTTGGCCTGTTGTTGCACCTGTTGCATCGCCCGCTGCTTGAGTTCTTCGTTATGTGTCTTGCCATAAGGCCAAGTGAAACTGTTGCACGCATACCCAAAAACAGAGGTTGTGTTGCCCGTCAATGGCTGGTTGGGGTTAATGGTGTCTAACCGAGTGGTGCAACCCACAAAGAGGAGACCAGCGACTATCCGCCCCCCCCCCCCCGTATTAACAACGAATAACTAGCCATAAGAACTCCTTTACTAATAAAATTAAGGCACTGGCATATCGGCGGATTTACAACATGATTTAGACTATTTTGGAGGCATAGTAAGGTAATATTGATAGACGCATGTTTAATCCTTAAAATACTTTTGGGATCCCACAAAGACACTTGTTGCTCTTGCTAATAATACAAAAAGAGGTGGAGTGCAAGGGCACTTGTTTTAAGATCATAAACACTTCCTTTGGTTTAGAAGAGGGGACAAAATGCAAATACACCCGCATTGGTGGCTTTGGTGTTAAAATTTGAGGGATTGGCATAAAAGTATGGAACAAGCCGAACAAATAAGATTCAAGTTTTTTGCATGGGTGCTCCTTTTATCGGAAACCGCACAACATTTACTAAAAATCGTTACACGCCACAAACTAAAGAGTCAAGAAAACTTGACAAATAGATAATAAAGTTGCTATAATATAAGTTTTATGCTGGCTTAGCTCAATTGGTAGAGCAGCTGCCTTGTAAGCAGCAGGTTGGGGGTTCAAGTCCCTTAGCCAGCTCCAGTAGGTGAGATACTCAAGTGGCCAACGAGGGCAGACTGTAAATCTGCTGGCTTTCGCCTTCCGTGGTTCGAATCCACGTCTCACCACCAGTGCGGGAATAGCTCAGTTGGCTAGAGCATCAGCCTTCCAAGCTGAGGGTCGCGGGTTCGAGTCCCGTTTCCCGCTCCAGTTGGGAGATTTGGCAAAGTGCCCATATAGCTCAGGGGTCAGAGCACTTCCTTGGTAAGGAAGAGGTCGGCGGTTCAATTCCGCTTATGGGCTCCAGTTGATGCAAATCCCTTAATGCGGCTTTAAAATTTTAGATAGGAGTCAAATATGGCAAAAGCAAAGTTTGAAAGAAATAAGCCCCATGTCAATGTCGGGACCATTGGGCATGTGGATCATGGCAAAACCACTTTGAGCGCGGCGATCTCTGCCGTGCTGTCCCTAAAAGGTTTGGCTGAACTCAAGGATTATGACAATATTGACAACGCCCCTGAGGAAAAAGAAAGGGGCATTACCATCGCCACTTCTCACATTGAATACTCCACAGAAAACCGCCACTACGCCCATGTGGATTGCCCCGGACACGCTGACTATGTGAAAAACATGATCACCGGTGCGGCCCAAATGGATGGTGCGATTTTGGTGGTGTCTGCTGCTGATGGTCCCATGCCCCAAACCCGCGAACACATCTTATTAGCCCGCCAAGTGGGTGTACCCTACATCGTAGTGTTTTTGAACAAACAAGACATGGTCGATGACCAAGAGTTATTGGACCTCGTGGAAATGGAAGTGCGCGAACTTTTGAGTCAATATGAGTTCCCCGGAGATGATACCCCCATCATCGCTGGCTCTGCTCTTAAAGCCCTTGAGGAAGCCAAATCAGGTAGCGTGGGCGAATGGGGTCAAAAAGTTTTGCAACTCATGGAAGAAGTGGATAAATACATCCCCACTCCAGAGAGAGATACAGAAAAAGCTTTCTTGATGCCCGTAGAGGATGTGTTCTCTATTGCGGGGCGGGGCACCGTTGTTACGGGTCGGATTGAACGGGGCGTGGTGAAAATCGGGGATGAAGTTGAAATTGTGGGTATTAAAGACACCCAAAAAACCACTGTTACGGGTGTGGAAATGTTCCGCAAAGAACTCGAAAAAGGCGAGGCTGGGGACAATGTGGGCGTATTGCTCAGAGGCACGAAAAAAAGAGGAAGTCTTCCGCGGTATGGTGCTTTGTAAGCCCGGCTCCATCACCCCCCATAAGAAATTTGAAGGCGAAGTCTATGTCCTCTCTAAAGAGGAAGGCGGTCGCCATACGCCCTTTTTCAATGGCTATCGCCCCCAATTCTATGTCCGCACCACCGATGTAACCGGCTCTATCACCTTGCCTGAAGGCACAGAGATGATCATGCCCGGGGATAATACTAAAATTGTAGTGGAGCTCATCAGCTCTATTGCCCTTGAGTTGGGGACAAAATTTGCGATCCGCGAAGGTGGTAAAACCGTGGGTGCGGGCGTGGTTACAAAGATCATTGAGTAGTTAGGGGATCATTGTGAAAGTTAAGGTAGGTTTGAAGTGTTTGGGGTGTGAGGAGATCAACTACAGCACCACCAAGAACGCCAAAACAAACACAGAGAAACTGGAGCTCAAGAAGTTTTGTCGCAGAGAGAACAAGCACACCTTGCATAAGGAGATCAAGCTCAAGAGCTAGAGGATGGGGAGGGGTGAAGGTCAGTAGCTCCAATGGTAGAGCGTCGGTCTCCAAAACCGGTTGTTGGGGGTTCGAGTCCCTCCTGGCCTGCCAGTGGGTGTCAGATTTTAAAAGTGGGTGGCATGAAGAAGTTATTATCTCAGTATAAATTGACAAAAGAAGAGCTCTCAAAGGTGATTTTTCCGCTCAAAGAGCAGATTCGCAACGCCTTAATATCCGTTTTGGTTGTGGTAACGATCATTACGCTGTTTTTGACTTTGATAGATTTTGTTTTGTCAGCTTTTGTTTCTAGCGTGCTATAGGGGAATTTAATGGGTATGGAGTGGTATGCGATCCAAACTTATTCGGGGAGCGAACAAGCGGTTAAAAAAAGCCATTGAAAACATGGTGAGCGATCACAATATCGCCGATCGCGTTCAGGAGGTGATTGTGCCCACTGAGGATGTGATCGAGCTCTACTAAAAAGAGTAAGAATAAAGTTACCGAGCGGAGTTTGTATCCGGGTTATGTGTTTATTAAGGTGGATTTAGACGAGGTGCTTTGGCATAAAATCCAGTCTTTGCCCCGGGTGAGCCGTTTTATTGGAGAGAGCAAAAAACCCACCCCCTTAGGGGAGGCAGACATCAGCAACATTTTAGAGAAAATGACCCACCGCGCAGCCCCCAAGCCCAAGATTTACTATGAACGCGGGGAGGTGGTGCGCATCATTGAAGGACCTTTTGCGAATTTTACGGCTGTCGTGGAAGAATACGATGTCGAGCACCGCAAATTAAAACTGAATGTGTCTATTTTTGGGCGCAACACTTTGATTGAGATTTTATATTCTCAAGTCGAAAAAATCATTTAAGGAGCATGCATGGCAAAAAAGGTTGTCGGGCAGATTAAATTACAAGTCCCAGCGGGCAAGGCTAACCCATCTCCACCCATCGGTCCAGCTTTGGGCCAAAGAGGCGTGAATATCATGGAGTTTTGCAAGGCGTTTAACGAACGCACAAAGGACATGGGGAGCTTTAATATCCCTGTCATCATCACGGTTTATCAAGATAAAAGTTTCACTTTTATCACCAAAAAGCCCCCCGTTACAGACTTGATCAAAAAGGCTAGTGGGGTGGCTAAAGGCTCAGATAACCCCCTTAAAAACAAGGTCGGTAAGCTCACCATGCAGCAAGTAGAGGAAATCGCCCAAAACAAAATGGAGGATCTCAACACCAGCACCCTAGAGGCAGCCAAAAAGATTGTTATGGGGAGTGCTAGGAGCATGGGCATTGAGGTTGTAGATTAGGAGAGAAAACATGGCAAAAGTGGCAAAAAGATTGCAAAAACTAGCAGAAAAGTTTGATAAAGACAAGGTGCATAGCGTTCAAGAGGGCGTTAGCGTGGTCAAATCTCTAGCTTCAGCTAAGTTTGATGAAAGTGTGGAAGTGGCGTTGCGTTTGGGAGTCGATCCTAGACATGCCGATCAAATGGTGCGTGGGGCGGTGGTCTTGCCCCATGGCACCGGTAAAAAAGTGCGTGTGGCTGTCTTTGCTAAAGACATCAAGTTAGATGAAGCCAAAGAGGCGGGGGCTGATGTGGTTGGGGGCGAGGATTTGGCTGAGGAGATCAAAAATGGGAACACCAATTTTGACATGGTGATCGCCACCCCGGACATGATGGCGGTTGTGGGGAAGGTGGGGCGGATTTTAGGCCCAAAGGGGCTTATGCCCAACCCCAAAACCGGCACGGTTACAATGGACATTAAAAAAGCGGTGGGCAATGCCAAAAGCGGGCAGGTCAATTTCCGCGTGGATAAAAAAGGGCAATTTGCACGCCCCCATTGGCAAGGCAAGCTTTAGTGAAGAGCAGATCCAACAAAACCTATTGGAGCTAGTCCGCACGCTCAACAAACTCAAACCCAGCACTTCCAAAGGGAAATATATCCGCAATGGTGTGGTGTCTTTGAGCATGTCCCCGGGTGTGCGTTTGGATTGCCAAGAGTTGATGGACGCAAAATAATTCATCTTAGACTTAAGAAACAAGGGCGGTTGCTTGATTTACTTAAAAAAAGTAGCCTTGTGGAAGTCAGGTCGGAAAGGAGGAAACCATGAATAAAGAGCAAAAGCAAGAGCTGGTGGCGCGCTTAAAAGAAGCGTTTGTTGGCATGGAGGCTTTGGTGGTGTGTGATTATAAGGGCTTGCCCGTCAAGCACTTAGAGCAGTTACGCAATGCCGCTAGAGTGCAGGGTATTAGCGTGCAGGTGATTAAAAACACCCTAGCTAGCCTAGCCCTCCAAGAAGCTGGTTTAAGCCCCTTAGAGCTCAAAGAAACCAATATCTTTGTTTGGGGAGGCGATCAGATCGCTTTGTCTAAATTGGTGATGGGCTTTGCTAAGGAGCACAAGGATCATTTCCACATCAAAACCGGGCTTTATGAAAAACAAGCTGTGGATCGCGCGCATGTGGAGGCAATCTCTAAATTACCCAGCAAAGAAGAGCTTATTGGCATGCTCTTGTCTGTTTGGATGGCACCGGCAAGATATTTTGTTACCGGTTTGGACAATTTGAGAAAAGCAAAAGAACAAGAATAAAGGACGACTATGGCAATTAGCAAAGAAGATGTTTTAGAATACATCGGCGGTTTGAGCGTTTTAGAGCTGAGTGAGCTTGTTAAAGCGTTTGAAGAAAAATTTGGCGTGAGCGCAACACCTGTAGCGGTGGCTGGGGCTGTAGCCGGAGCACCTGCTGAGGCTGTTGAGGAAAAAACCGAGTTTAGCGTGGTGCTGGCTGAAACTGGAGCAAGAAAAAATCAAGGTCATTAAAGTCGTGCGTGAGATCACCGGGCTAGGGCTTAAAGAAGCCAAAGAAGCCACCGAGAAAACCCCGCATGTGCTCAAAGAAGGTGTGAATAAAGAAGAGTCTGAGGCCATCAAGAAAAAACTCGAAGAGGTGGGGGCAAAAGTCGAAATCAAATAGTTTTTTGCCTTTAAAAGGAGGGGAAGGAGGGGAGATAAGTGGCGCAAGGATGTAGCGTGCGTTATTTAGGTCAATCTACCCAAAGCTTCAAATCCACCAATAAAGGTTTATAGACATGGATACTTTAAGGAATCGCTTACGCGCGGATTTTACACGACTCCCCCAAGAGCTAGAAGTCCCCAACCTCTTACTCTTGCAAAAAGACAGCTATGAGGCGTTTTTATACGCCAAAGAAGGTAGGGAGAGTGGGATTGAAAGGGTCTTTAAATCCGTCTTCCCCATTCATGACACCCAAAACCGCATCACCCTTGAATATGGCGGGTGTGAGTATGGGAAATCCAAATACACCGTGAGAGAAGCCATGGAAAGGGGGATCACCTACTCTGTTCCCTTGAAAATTAAAAATCCGTTTGATTTTATGGGAGAGGGATTCTAAGAGTGGGGAAAAGTTGGGGGCTAAGGACATTAAAGAACAGAATATTTTTATCCGTGAAATCCCCTTGATGACCGATCGCACTTCCTTTATCATTAATGGCGTTGAGCGCGTGGTGGTCAATCAGCTCCACAGGAGCCCGGGCGTGATCTTTAAAGAGGAAAAGTCCTCCACCAGCGCAAACAAGCTCATTTACACCGGGCAGATCATCCCCGATCGGGGATCGTGGCTTTATTTTGAATACGATGTGAAAGATGTTTTGCATGTGCGTATCAACAAACGCCGTAAGGTTTCTGCCACCATTTTTATTTAGGGCACTGGGTTATAGCAAGCAGGACATCATTAAAATTTTCTACCCGTTGTTAAAGGTGCGTTACAAAGCCATCAGCCCCACAGAGGGCAAGTATTTTATCCCCTTTGAGAGCATTGATGCCAATAGCCGGGTGGATTTTGATCTCAAAGACGATCAAGGGAATATTTTGGTGGCAGCAACCAAAAAAGATCACGGCTAAAAAAGCCAGAGAAATCAAAGAGAGTGGGGTAGAATGGGTGGAATACCCCACCAATATTTTACTCAATCGCTGCCTAGCCGAGCCGGTTTTAGATAGCGATGGAGGCGTGTTGTTAGACACCCTAACCCAGCTAGAAGCCCCCAAATTAGAAAAAATGCGCGCTAGTGGCATTGAGGAATTTGTGATCGCCAATGATTTGGCTTTAGGGCATGATGCTTCCATCATCAAATCCTTTGGCACCGATGCCGAGTCGCTTAAAAACGAATCGCTCAAATTACTCAAACAAAGTGAGAAGATAGAGGATGAAAATGCCCTAGCGGCTGTGCGTATTTACAAGGTGATGCGCCCGGGCGATCCTGTAACCCCAGATGTGGCTAAGGCTTATGTGCAGCAACTCTTTTTTGATCCTGAGCGTTATGATTTGACGATGGTTGGGCGCATGAAAATGAATCACAAATTGCATTTAAAAGTGCCCGATTATGTAACCGTGCTCACCCACGAGGACATCATTGAGACGGTGAAATACTTGATCAAGATCAAAAATGCTGAGGGGCAGATTGACGATCGCGATCACTTGGGTAATCGCCGTATTAGGGCAGTGGGCGAGCTCTTGGCTAATGAATTGCACGAGGGCTTGATGAAAATGCAAAAGAGCATTAAAGATAAGCTCACCACCATGAACACTAACATAGATACGCTCATGCCCCATGATTTGGTTAATTCTAAGATGATCACCAGCACCATTTTAGAGTTTTTCATGAGCGGGCAACTCTCCCAATTTATGGATCAGACCAACCCACTTTCAGAGGTTACTCACAAACGCCGTTTGTCCGCTTTGGGTGAGGGGGGGTTAGTCAAGGATCGCGTAGGCTTTGAGGCTAGAGATGTGCACCCCACCCACTATGGGCGTATCTGCCCCATTGAAACCCCAGAGGGGCAAAATATCGGGCTGATTAACACCCTATCCACCTTCACCCGTGTCAATGACCTAGGTTTCATTGAAGCCCCTTATAAAAAGGTCGTAGATGGCAAGGTCAGCGATGAAGTGGTTTATTTGACTGCCATCCAAGAGGAAGGGCAGGTGATCGCCCCTGCTAGCACGCTGTTAGACAAAGATGGCTATATCCAAGAGGATTTGGTCGAAACCCGTGTGGGCGGGGAAATTGTGCTCAATGAAAAGCACAAAGTTACCTTAATGGATTTGAGCTCACGCATGCTCGTGGGCGTGGCAGCCTCGCTCATCCCCTTTTTAGAACATGACGATGCTAACCGCGCGCTTATGGGCACCAACATGCAACGCCAAGCCGTGCCCCTTTTAAAGGCAGAAACTCCCATCGTGGGCACGGGCATTGAAAAGATCATCGCACGCGATTCATGGGGGAGTGTGAAAGCCCAGCGCGGGGGGGTTGTCGAAAAAGTGGATTCTAAAAACATCTACATTTTAGGCGAGGATGACAAAGAAACCTACATCGATGCCTACTTGTTGACAAAAAAACCTACGCACCAACCAAAACACCTGCTTTAACCAAGTCCCCATTGTCAAGGTGGGCGATGTGGTGGAAGCCGGGCAGATTATCGCCGATGGTCCTAGCATGGATCAAGGTGAGCTAGCCTTAGGGAAAAATATCCGCGTGGCGTTCATGCCATGGAATGGCTATAACTTTGAAGATGCGATCGTGGTGAGCGAGAAGATCACCAAAGATGATGTCTTCACCTCCGTGCATATCTATGAAAAAGAGATTGAGGCTAGAGAGCTCAAACACGGAATCGAGGAATTTAGCGCAGATATTCCCGATGTCAAAGAGGAGGAGGTCGCCCACTTGGATAGCGGGGGGATTGTTAAGATCGGGACTTATGTGAGTGCGGGCATGATTTTAGTGGGCAAGGTGTCTCCCAAAGGCGAGATGAAAAGCACGCCAGAGGAGCGACTCTTGCGTGCGATCTTTGGGGACAAGGCTGGGCATGTGGTCAATAAATCGCTTTATTGCCCCCCCTCACTCGAGGGGACGGTGATTGGGGTGAATATCCTCACCAAAAAGGGCTATGAAAAAGACGCGCGCGCCATTAGTGCCTATGAGGAGGAAAAGGCGGTTTTAGACATTGAGCATTACGATCGGCTCACCATGCTTAATCGCGAGGAGCTGTTGCAAATTAGCTCCATTTTCTCCAAAGAACCCCTAGAGGAGGCGACAACTTTAAATGAGGTCGAATACGCTAAGGGTGCTTGCATCCCTAAAGAGGTGGTTTTAGAAATCAACCGCTTTGCGCTCAATTCGCTTGCCAAGAAATACAAAAAAGAGGTTCAAGATCGCTTTGAGCAAATCAAAGCCAACTTCTTAGAACAAAAGAAAATCTTAGGTCAAGAGCACGAGGAAAAACTCTCGATCTTAGAAAAAGATGATATTTTGCCCAATGGGGTCATCAAGCAGGTTAAAATTTACATCGCCACCAAGCGTAAGCTCAAGGTGGGGGATAAAATGGCAGGACGGCATGGCAATAAGGGCATTGTCTCTAACATCGTCCCCATTGCCGACATGCCCTATACTGCCGATGGCGAACCAGTCGATATTGTGCTCAACCCCCTAGGCGTGCCCAGCCGCATGAACATCGGGCAGATTTTAGAAGTGCATTTGGGCTTGGTGGGCAAGCAATTAGGGGATCAAATCAGTACCCTTTTAGAACAACACAACACCGACATGCTCAAAAAATTACGCGCCAAAATGCTTGAGATCGCCCATGTGGTGAATGTGGATAATAAAGACCTAGCCCACATGCTGGAAAAATGCAGCGATGAGGTGCTTTTGGGCTATGCACGGGATTGGAGTTCTGGGGTGAAGTTTGCGATCCCTGTTTTTGAGGGCATCTCTAGCGAGCAGTTCATGGAACTCTTTAAGCTCGCCCAAATTGATTTGGATGGCAAAACCGAGCTTTATGATGGGCGCACGGGCGAAAAGATGAAGGAACGGGTGAATGTGGGTTATATGTATATGCTCAAATTGCACCACTTGGTGGATGAAAAGGTGCATGCTAGAAGCACGGGACCCTATTCTTTGGTAACCCACCAACCTGTGGGCGGGAAAGCCCTTTTTGGGGGGCAACGCTTTGGGGAAATGGAAGTTTGGGCACTAGAGGCTTACGGGGCAGCCCACACGCTTAAAGAGATGCTCACCGTGAAATCTGATGACATTAGAGGGCGTGAGAATGCCTATAAAGCCATCGCACGGGGCGAACATGTGGGCGAGTCTGAAATCCCGGAAACTTTCTATGTCTTAACCAAAGAATTACAATCTTTGGGGCTGGATGTCAATATCTTTAATGAAGAAGTGGATGAATTTGGTGCGCCTAAGCCCATTGTGATCAAAGAGGATGATCGCCCCAAAGACTTTAGCTCCTTCCAGCTGACACTGGCTAGCCCAGAGAAGATCAAAGAGTGGAGTTATGGGGAGGTCAAAAAGCCTGAGACCATCAACTACCGCACCCTCAAGCCCGAACGAGACGGGCTCTTTTGCATGAAAATCTTTGGACCCACTAAAGATTATGAATGTTTATGTGGCAAATACAAAAAACCCCGTTATAAAACGATCGGCACTTGTGAAAAATGCGGGGTGGCGATCACCAGCTCTAAGGTGCGCTCTTTCCGCATGGGGCATATTGAATTAGCCACGCCCGTAGCGCATATTTGGTATGTGAGCTCCTTGCCTAGCCGCATTGGCACGCTACTAGGGATCAAGATGAAGGACTTAGAACGCGTGCTTTACTATGAAGCCTACATTGTCAAAGAACCCGGCGAGGCTTTTTATGACAACGAATGCACCAAGCCCATTTGCAAATACGACATTTTAAACGAGGAGCAATTCCAGAGCGTGGCGCGCCTCAATGAAGACAAGGGTTTTATAGCACACATGGGCGGAGAGGTGATCAAGGACCTTTTAGAGGAGTTGGACTTAGTCGCCTTGCTTAGAAGCCTTAAAGAGGAGGTCAAGGAGACCAATTCAGATGCTAAGAAAAAGAAACTCATCAAACGGCTTAAGGTGGTGGAGAGCTTCTTAAATTCGGGTAATCGCCCCGAGTGGATGATGCTAACCGCCCTGCCCGTCTTGCCCCCGGATTTACGCCCGCTTGTGGCTTTGGATGGGGGTAAGTTTGCGGTGAGCGATGTCAATGAGCTGTATAGAAGGGTGATTAATCGCAACCAACGCTTAAAACGGCTCATGGAACTGGGCGCACCCGAGATCATCGTGCGCAATGAAAAACGCATGTTGCAAGAAGCCGTAGATGCCTTGTTTGATAATGGCAGGAATGCTAATGCCGTCAAGGGTGCCAACAAACGCCCCTTAAAATCGCTCTCAGAGATCATCAAGGGCAAACAAGGGCGTTTCCGCCAAAACTTACTCGGTAAGCGGGTGGATTTCTCCGGGCGTAGCGTGATTGTGGTGGGACCCAACTTGCGCATGGATGAATGCGGGTTGCCCAAAAACATGGCACTAGAGCTCTTCAAGCCCCATTTACTCTCCAAATTAGAAGAAAAAGGCTTTGCGACCACGCTCAAGCAAGCCAAGCGCATGATTGAGCAAAAAAAGCAATGAGGTTTGGGAGTGCTTGGAGGAGATCGTGCAGGGTTACCCCGTGTTGCTCAACCGCGCCCCCACTTTGCACAAACAATCCATCCAAGCCTTCCACCCCAAACTCATCGATGGCAAGGCGATCCAGTTGCACCCCCTAGTGTGTTCCGCCTTTAACGCCGACTTTGATGGGGATCAAATGGCGGTGCATGTGCCCTTAAGCCAAGAGGCGATCACCGAGTGCAAGGTTTTAATGCTAAGCTCGATGAATATTTTATTGCCTGCTAGTGGCAAGGCGGTCGCCGTGCCCAGCCAAGATATGGTGCTAGGGCTTTACTACCTCTCTTTGGAAAAGAGTGGGGTATTAGGGGAGCATAAACTCTTTTCCAGCGTGCATGAGGTTTTAATGGCTGTGGATAGCAAGGTGCTTGATTTGCACGCTAAGGTGCGTGTTTTGCACGATCGCCACATTTTACACACCACCGCCGGGCGTTTGGTGCTCAAATCCATTTTACCCGACTTTGTGCCCATACACCTATGGAATAAAATGATGACCAAAAAGGACATTGGGGCATTGGTGGATTTTGTGCATAAAGAGAGCGGGATTGGAGCCAGTGCGCGCTTTTTGGACAATCTTAAAATGCTGGGCTTTCGCTACGCCACTAAGGCGGGAATCTCTATCTCTATGGAAGATATTATCACGCCCAAAAACAAAATCCGCATGGTCGAAAGTGCCAAAGAAAAGGTGCGTGCCATTCAGGCGCAATTTGAGGGTGGGCATTTGACCACACAAGAACGCTATAACAAAATCATCGACATCTGGACCGAGGTCAATGACCAGATGAGCAAAGAGATGATGCAAGCCATCGCACAAGACAAAGAGGGCTTTAACTCGATTTATATGATGGCTAATAGCGGGGCTAGGGGTTCAGCGGCACAAATACGGCAACTCTCAGCCATGCGGGGGTTGATGACAAAACCTGATGGGACAATCATTGAAACGCCCATTATCTCCAACTTTAAAGAGGGCTTGAATGTCCTAGAATATTTTAACTCCACGCACGGGGCGCGCAAGGGGCTAGCCGATACGGCGTTGAAAACCGCCACAGCGGGCTATCTCACCCGCAAGCTCATCGATGTTTCCCAAAATGTCAAGGTGGTTCAAGAGGATTGCGGCACGCATGAGGGAATCGAGATCACCGATATTACGGTCGGTAGCGAACTCATCGAACCGCTAGAAGAACGCATTTTTGGGCGCGTTTTGGTGGAGGACATCATCGATCCGCTCACAAACGAGGTCTTGTTAAATGCCGATACAATGGTGGATGAGGAAAAGGCTAAAAAGATCATTGAAGCAGGAATCAAGTCCGTAACGATTCGCACGCCCGTAACCTGTAAGGCGCAAAAGGGCGTGTGTGCCAAGTGCTATGGTCTGAATTTGGGCGAGGGCAAGATGGTCAAACCGGGCGAGGCGGTGGGGGTTGTGGCCGCCCAGTCTATCGGCGAGCCGGGCACACAATTAACCCTAAGGACTTTCCATGTGGGCGGGACAGCCTCAAGGAGCCAAGAAGAGCATGAAATTATCGCCAACAATGAAGGCTTTGTGCGTTTCTTTAATGTTAAAACCTACCAAAACAAGGAAGGTAAAAATATCATTGTCAATCGCCGCAATGCTGCAATTTTGGTGGTTGAGCCCAAGATCAAAGCCCCTTTTGCTGGCGTGTTGAAAATTGACAGCGCGCATGAAGAGGTCGTTTTGAGCGTGGTGGGCGAGGGGCAAGAGGCTAAGTTTGTGCTACGCAAAAGCGATGTGGCTAAACCCAATGAGTTAGCGGGCGTGAGTGGCAAGATTGAGGGTAAAATTTATTTGCCCTATGCTAGTGGGCATGCCGTGCGTGAGGGCGGGAGCATCGCAGACATCATCAAAGATGGCTGGAATGTGCCTAACCGCATCCCCTATGCGAGCGAGATTGCCATTAACGATAACGACCCCATCACCCAAGAAATCAGTGCCAAAGAAAAAGGCGTAGTGAAGTATTACCACTTGGTAGGCGATCACTTGGAACGCTCTAGGGGTATTCGGGCTGGCGATGTGGTGCAAGAAAAGGGCTTGTTTGCTGTGGTGGCTGATGAAAACGATCAAGAGGCGATCCGCCACTACATCGCTAGAGACTCGGTTGTAGAAGTGGATGATAATAGCCCTGTTGAAAGCGATACACTTTTGGTTAGACCCAGTCAAGATGCTAAGAATGTGATCGCCTCATGGGATCCTTACAACACGCCCATTATTGCTGATGCTAGCGGGGTGGTGCGTTACATGGACATCATCGCTGGGGTGAGTGCAACTGAGAGTGAGGATGAAAATACGGGGGTGCGCACTTTGGTGATCAATGAGTATATCCCCAGTGGCTACAAACCCAGTCTATTACTAGAAACCGATGGGCAGAGTATCCAGTATTTGCTAGAGCCCAAAACCTCTATTGTGGTCGATGAGGGCATGGCTGTTGAGGTTGCCGACATCTTGGCTAAAATCCCCAAAGCCACTATCAAATCTAAAGACATCACGGGCGGCTTGCCCCGTGTCTCTGATATTTTTGAGGCTAGAAAATCCAAGCCTAAAGACATCGCAATCTTAAGCGAAATTGATGGGGTGGTGAGCTTTGGCAAGAGCGCGCGCAATAAAGAGCGGGTGTTGATCACCTCTGCTGATGGGCGCAGCGTAGAATATTTTGTGGATAAGGGCAAGCAGATTTTAGTCCATGCCAATGAATTTGTGCATGCGGGCGAGGCGATCACCGATGGCGTGGTGAGCAGCCATGACATCTTACGCATCAGTGGGGAAAAAGAGCTACACAAATACATTGTGAGCGAGGTCCAACAAGTCTATCGCCGCCAAGGGGTGAGCATTGCTGACAAGCACATTGAGATCATCGTCTCCCAAATGTTGCGCCAAGTGCGGATTCTAGATAGCGGGGATACCAAGTTCATTGAGGGCGATTTGGTGAGCAAAAAGCACTTTAAAGAGGAGAACCAACGCATCTTAGGTCTCAAGGGTGAGCCTGCCATTGCCGAGCCTGTGCTGCTAGGGATCACCCGTGCTGCCATTGGGAGCGATAGCATTATCTCAGCAGCCAGCTTCCAAGAGACCACAAAAGTGCTCACAGAAGCCAGCATCGCGATGAAAAAGGACTTTTTAGAAGACCTCAAAGAAAATGTCGTCCTAGGGCGTATGATCCCGGTGGGCACGGGGCTTTACAAGGATAAAAAAGTGGGGGTTAAAATTGAGGAGGAGCGTGCCAAACACTCATGAAAATCCCCTTCTAGGGGCACAGCTGGCTAACTAAGATTTTGGCATGTTGGGCTGTTACCCCCCATGCCATGCTGGGTATTTAGTGAGGCTAGCACAACCCAAGAACATATCTTCCATACACCCGACCCTAGAGACATCCCAGTTATCTAGAGATTGGTTAAATTGTGTGCAGTTATAAAACATCCCACACATATCCCACACGGCAGAAACATCCCACTTATCAAGAGGCTGGTTAAAAGATGAGCAACCCCTAAACATGCCCACCATATCCGCTACACCCGACACATCCCATTGGTTTAAAGGCTGGTTAAATTGTGTGCAGTTATAAAACATCCCCCCCATCTCCCGAACACTGGACACATCCCAG